>CANRBQ010000018.1 GCA_947628905.1 uncultured Bacilli bacterium | reverse complement strand
CAAAAAAAGGTGTAATGTATGGCGAATGGAATGATAATGGTAGATTACTAGATTTATAATACAAATTACAATTTGTACGATAAATTTTTATAAAAATGTCAATTTGCTATTCAATAAATATTAAAAATGTGTTATATTATTATTAGCAACGGAAGATTATATAAATTCTTTCGTTATTGGAAGAAAAGTTGTAGATAACTACGACACTCGCTCCATTTAAAAATTAAGTCAGTCTTTCCAAGATTGCTTTTTTTATGAAACAAAAACCCACCGTTATCAGTTGAAAAGTAGAAGTCTCTTTCAAATTATTAATATATACCACTCTTATAATAGATATTCTTCATAATATCATCAAATAAACCATACCATTTTATTTGCACACTATAGCGGTCTTTTTCATATTTCAAATTATAATTCAAGCATCTATTTTTAGGCTGAACAAACAAACTACTAAAATGAACTCCTGTAGAATAATTATTCCGATTTTTTAATAAAATTGATACAATATCATCACTACTTAGCCACAAAAAATCATTTACACTTCCATATACTAAAGCATCAATTTTAAAATCTGAATTATTACCTTGAATTACAAATCGATTTATTGCCTTTTTTAATAGACTAATATCATTTAATTCTAGATTAATTTTATCAATTTCTTTTTGATTATCTTTCTTATATTCTTCCACACTAATTCTTTTCGTACCTTTTCCATTAGTACTTCCATCCCCATAATGGTATTTTAAATATTCATCAATGCTTCTTTGAGAAACATTATTTTCCCTCAAAAAATGAACAAATTTTGTAACTGGTTCAACATGAACACTATTCTTACTACCAACTTTAATACTTACTCCTTTAATATGAGAATTAACTTTTATTAAAATATCAGTTTTTTGAGGATAATGATTTAACCAGCATTTAATTATTGAATCTTCAGATTCATAAGGAAATAAACTTTCTATCAAAGAATTTAATAAAGGATTTAATTCTTTAATCCTTTTATTATTTAAATTTTTTACAAATTCATATTCATTATCTTTTCCATTAGTACTTGCCATTAGCTGTTTCCTTTCTAAGTAATTAATACTATTTTAACATTTAAAAATATATCAGTCAAATTTTTAAAATTGAATCAATATAACTATAATAATAAACTTACTACAGTACAAAAAAGGGAACAAACCTGGTTATTATTAAATGCATTAAAAATTAAAGTATGCATAGTTTTTACTTTAATCTACCTAAAAAACTAACATTTCTGTTAGCTTTTATTAACCTTAAAATAAATTAATTAAAAAATTTTATAAAATTACAATACAGTTAGAAACCTTATTAAAATTATTAATTACATTTTTTTAGCCTGATTGTTTGATAAACTTTGTACTAAATTATCATAAACCAGATTAATTTTATCTTCTTTTTCTTTAAGTTCTTCATTTTTTATTTTTCCACTTGTGTATTGTTCATATAATAGACTTATACATTGCTCTCTTTCAGCATTTATTTCATCCACAGTTTTATAATTAATTTTAAATCTTGCATCACTTGGATTTTCACCCAATGTTCCTGAAAGATTATTATAAATAGATGGATAACTTCCAGTTAAATCTTTAACATAGGACATTCCAAATCTAAGATTTGAAGCTTCAATATCATTATTAAGCTTTACTATTTGTGAATTGTATATATTATCGATTATTTCTGTTGCATTATGATGAAAACTTTCATCTATATCACCATTTACATATAGATCATCTAATTTAGCATCAATTATTTCTTTTTCTTTTTTTATTTCGTCAATATTATTTGAAACATAAAAAATTGGTTCTTTATTTAATATAGCGTCTACAATTTTTTCAAAATTCATAATTAATATCTCCTAATTACCTATAATTATAGCATATTTACTTAAACATTAATATAAATCTAACACAAATTTATCTAAACATCTTAAAAAAATTCCATTTTTATAGTAAAATAGTATCTATGAGCTGATAATATGCAAAATTATTAAATTTTATTGCTATGAAAAAGAGTTTTTAATGACATTTCTCTTAAAGAACTATATAATTAATGCCTTCAAATCCTAAATGAATGGATAGGCAAGAAGTGGTGCAATAATACCTTTAGTTTTATTTAAAATGGCTAATATAAAATTGATTATACCATCTGATTTAAATTTAATAAATGGTGTAATTAATAATTTAAAAATAGATTCATTTATGGGGGGGTAAAGAATGATAAAGAATGTAATATCTATAATAGACGGAGAAGCTGGAAGTTGTGGCAAAGCTAAAGTAATTGGAGAAATTGCTACTCTTGAAGATATTAATTTGGGTGCAGCCGTTACAAATTGTATGCCAAATGCAGGTCATACTTTTGTAGATGAAAATGGACAAGCTACAATTTTTAGAAATATACCTGTATCAACGGTTAATCCGAATACTGAATTATTTATTGGTCCAGGCTCTGCTATTGATATGGAAGTATTTAAACAAGAATATAAACAAGTAAAAAAATATTTAGGAGATCGAAAGATATATATTCATGAATTAGTTCCTTTAATTGAAGCAAGACACAAACAATACGAAAAAGAACATATTAAAAGTGGATCAACATTTAAAGGATGTGGAGCAGTAACTCAAGAAAAAGTTGTACGAGATAAAAAATTAGAATTTTTTAAAACTTTTAAAAATGCTGTTGTTTGTTCTAATGAGGAATGGTTAGAAAGACTTTATAATCATCTTGATAACTCAAATGAATATGTAATATTAGAAGGCTCTCAAGGTTGTGATTTAGATTTAAATCATAGTGGTAATTATCCGTATGTTACAAGTAGAAATGTTTCAACTTCTCAATTACTTGCTGATTCAGGAATTTCTGCTGAAAGGTTACTAGAAACAATTATGGTAATTCGTCCTTTTCCAATTAGAATAAGTAATATTACGAAATCAGGAGAATTTATTTATACAGGTAATTATGGTAAAGGTGACGAACTTAATTGGACTCAAATTAATTTGGCATCTATGTATGAAAATTATCCATTTAAAGGAGATGTAGAATGCTTACCTTATAATATTAATTTAAATCGAGTAAAAAAATTAATTAGTCAGTGTCCTGAAATCTATTTAAAGCAATTATTTAGCAATAATTTTAGAAATATAAAAATTAGCAATTTAACAATATTACAAATACTAGAACTAGAAAGGTTAGTATATAAATCAAAAGGTTTTAGTGAATATGAATCTCGTTTTTTAGAATTAGGAATGTTTGATAAAGATTTTCCACCAAATACTATATTTGATCAATCTGAACAAACTTCTGTAACTAAAATGGAAAGAAGAATATTTGATTTAGATATTTCTAAACTTAAAACAAATTGTCGTATTAACACACCATCAAGTTTATATTTAAACTTCTTTCAACATTTAGGATTAAAATATAAAGGTGAAATTGGTAAATTTGATGATTACTATTTTAATAATTATTTAAAAGAATATTTTAATTGGCTTGAAAGTGAAACTGATGTTGAAATATCTGCATTGGGTACAGGTGCAAAAAATGGTGAAAGAATCCTCAAAAAAAGATTAGTTAAAGATTTACAAAAAAGATGATAAAATGATTTTATTAATAGTCAATATCATCTTTCTATATTTGTTCATGAATACTAAAACTCCCTTTAAAATACAAATCTAGAGCGAGTTGTAGTTATTCACAACTATGCAACAAAAAAATTATATTATTTTTCGTCGCTAATAATATATATCATATATTTTTACTTTTTGAGATAATACATACTTTATTAAAAAAATTAGTTTTTCAAAATTCATTAAAAAATAGACATTTTAAATTATAAATTATATAAAAATATTTTAAAAAATATCAAAACCATCTATCCTAATTTTAATATTGGTATATCAACTAGCAGTCGTGGTGATTTTACTAATCATTGGAAAGATCCATATCGCCATTGGTGTTTTAAATCTAAAAATAGTGTATTTGATTCATCATTAACTAAAAATTCAAAATAAAAAACTCCGTTCTTCCTACATAAACCTTTCACGTACTAAACGTAAAGCTTCGGATTGAACAGAGTTTTCATATAACAATAATATCATTTTTAAATGATTATTGTCAATACTATTATATGAAAATTTGTATAGTTTATGCGTTATAAAAGCTTTACTGAAATAAAAAATCATCTCTATTTAGAAATGAAATATATTTTTAAACAAACTAGTTACTGGAGCGTTATTGGTTCCAGTACAACAACCATATTTGCCAAAAAATTAGGTGCAATAATTACTAACTAAAATAAGTATAAATCAAAAATATAATTTTGTATAATCCTTATTTAATAAAAAAGGCAACATATTACTGATTATATAAAATTTGATTTTCTGTAATATGTTGCTTATAAAGGGTTTCAAAAGGGATTTTCCCTTTGCATACCATTATTGGCTTTGCCAATAGCAAAGTATGTTACTCAGTTGTCTTAAACTAGGGTATAACTGAAATTCATTTATTATAAGATTTGTTCTTAATTTTTAGAATTCAATTTATTTTAATCCAGTTTGTGACATAATATTTAATTTTCCACCTTGAAACATTAATATTACATTTGAACCTATTGAACCTTTTCCATTACACCCATAAGATATAGTTACATATTGACTGCCAATACCTAAATCAGTTGTACCTGTATTTGTACATTGTCCACCAATAATATCCCACACTTCATTTTCTGACATTCCAGATTTTAAGCGATTATATTCATCTAATGTTACAATTACATCTTTGCTATCTGGATAAACATATTGTACATCATCAATTTCATTAGATATATTTTCTAATTCTTCAGTACAACCAGTCAATATTATGGATAGAGTTACAAATGTAGTTACAAATAAAAACCTTTTCATGAATAATTTTCCTAAATTAAACTAAAATATTTCCAGCTGAATCAGCTTTTTTACATAATCCAATAATAAAATCTATAAATGCAATAAAAGATGGTATAAATGTCCAACAGAATAATAAGAACAAAATCCCAGTACCAGTTTTACCAGCATAGAATTTATGAACTCCTATTCCACCTAAGAAGAAAGCTAAAATACAATAAACTACTTTGTTTACTGCTTTAGTATTATTAGCAATATAAACTGGTTGAGCATTTGCTTGATTATTACTAACATTTATATTGATACCAGAATTTTGATTTTCAGATTTTTTTTCTTCCTTTTTAGTAACAATTAAACTATTTTCAGTTTCATAAACTTCTACTTCGTCACCTATTGTCGGAGTGAAACTAAGATCAGTAGTTCTTACTTCTTTTATTCCTCCATCGTTAGTTCCTATAGATACTATTTCACCATTAATTTTAATAATTTTTGCCATAAAGTAACTCCTTTCAACAAAATTATATACCAAATAGCAAAAATAGTAAATACCATTTTTAATTATTTTTGTATAACTAATAATACTATAGTTCATACTAATATTACTTAAAATAATATTAGAAGGTGATAAAGAATGAACAATATAAAAAAATTAAGGACTAAAAGGAATATACTACAAACGAAACTTGCACTTGATCTTAATTTAACACAAGAAGCAATAAGTTCTTATGAAACAGAACGAGTAACACCCAGTGCTGATATTCTTATTAAATTAGCAGATTATTTTCATACTAATATTGATTTTTTACTTTGCCGAACAAATTATGATTTACCAATAAATGAGATTAAGCCAAACAATATTTCAGAATTTCAATTTGAAATTTTAAATAAAATAAGCAAATTATCTTCAATTGATCAAGCTCGGGTTGATGCGTATATAACTGCTTTAATTGATAAACAACGTGACTAATTATAAATTTTTCTAGTTATAAACTCATATCAAAATCATCTATAAGACTTTGACTATTTTTTAAATCACCATGTACTTTGTCATAATAAAATCACTTTCTTTTTTTAATTACAATTACATGTGTTTTATTTAATTTTTGTAGTTTGCTATAAATTTAAAAAAATTTACTTTTAAAAAATTGTAGTAGGTATCAAGTAGTCTATTTATATATTCCTGATTAGTCATTTTTGATTTAGAGTTAATGTGATTTTTTTTACTAAACAGGCTAAAATAAAACTTATTATTTTGCAATTATTTAATGTTTTTAAATAAAAAAATTTCAATTTTTCGTTTAAGGTCATCACTTATTTTTAAAGGTTTAATTTTAATTGCCAACATTTATATCACTCCTTTACATAATAAAAAAACTAACATTTCTGTTAGCATTTATTACAATCGAAAGCGTGTTCCGAGTATCAATCAAATTTGGAGCAGATAGCGAGAATCGAACTCGTATCCTAAGCTTGGGAAGCTCATGTTCTAACCATTAAACTATATCTGCACATTTAAATTATAACTCACAATTTAATGTTTAGCAAATAAATATTAATAATTTTAATAATCTAATTTAATATATAAAAAATAATCTAAAAGTGGTATACTTAATATAATTGGAGGAACAAATGAAAAAATATATAAAAGATTATATTAATGAAATTGAAAATAAATTAGAAAAAGGAAAATTAACCAAAGAAGAACAAATTATATTTAAAGATAAAATAACATACTTTGCTCATGAACGCCTAATTCATTTATTAGTAACTTTATTCTATGTTATATATACTCTTATCTTTTTTGCTTTAGGTATGATTAGCTACTATTTTTTAATTCCATTTACTATAGGCATAATCTTTCTTTTGTTTTATATCCCACATTATTTTTTCTTAGAAAATTCTGTTCAATATATGTACAAACTATATGATCGCATTTTTAATTAACAACCTAAATAAAATAAATTGCTCTTGTCAAATACATTATTTTATTATAAAATAAAAATGTGGTGATAAATATGGGACAAGTATATGATCATGTAACTTTATATAAAAAGAAATTCCCAGGTGGAGTAACTTGGTGGCGTTTAAAAAAACATGCCGCGGTAATTGAACAACATTTAAATCCTGGAGAAAAAGTATTATATGCTTTTGCCGGTCAAAAAAATGACAAATTTTATGATTTAACTTCCACTGCTGTAATTGCACTTACTAATAAAAGAATTTTAATTGGTCAAAAAAGAATAGTATGGGGTTATTTTTTAAGCAGTATTACCCCAGATTTATATAATGATATGCAAGTATATCAAGGCTTGATATGGGGCAAAATTACTATTGATACTGTAAAAGAAGTTGTAGTTATCACAAATCTTGCTAAAGATTCTTTAAGAGAAATAGAAACAGAGATAACAGAATTTATGATGGAAGAAAAGAAAAAGTATGCTAAAAGATTAGAAGAAAGTATGTAGCCTATGAAAAAGCTTAAAACATTTCAACTAATTTTAATAGTAATATTTATTCTTTTTTTAATATTCCTTATAAAACCAAAAAATTATACTCAAGAATATACCATTAACAATGTTAATATTACTGAAAGTTTTAATAAAAAAAAGAAAAGTTATTATTTTGCTTTTAATTATAAAAATATTAATTTAGATATGTTATATAATTCTAACTATAAAAATCATCGAACTTTTATTAAAGATATTAATGTAATAGAGGACAAAGATAATTTTTGCTTAATTCCAAGTGGTGATACTTTTGATTTTATCCCTATATGTTATGATAATAAAAAAAGTACCCATTATACTATGGTTAATGCTAAATTAAAAGATCAACTAGATAAAAAATATTTTTCTCAAACTAAAAAAATAACAACATATCAAGACATTGAAATATATAGCAATGATTATAGTTATTACATTTGGAATTATAATGGTTTTTATTATATAAATTCTAATCAAAATACTAAAATAGATATTTTTAAAAAAGAATTATATACTATTAATTTAATTGGTTATACTGAAGACTATTTAGTTATTCCTGACTATGATTCAGATTATACTTTTCATAATTTCTATACTCTTCAAAAAGGTAAATTAAAAAAGCATTCATTAAATAGAGATATTTATTTTGATAGTTATTATCCCGGATATGAGAAAAATAAACTTTATATTATAGATAATAAAGAAGAATGCATGTATGAATTTAATGCCCAAAATGGAAATTTAGAAAAAATCAAAACTAAAATGTTAAATAAAGGTAATTGGGAGAAAGCTAATATTAAAACTTTAATTAACCAAAAAAAGAATTTTACTTATAACACTAATATTAATTATACTTTAATAGATAATAATATATATTTAAATTATCTCAATAAAAAGAATAAAACTATAATTGCTACAAATGTTAAAAATATTGTAAAAATAGATAACGAAGATATCTTTTATTTAAAAGAAGATTCTTTATATCATTTTAATCCTACAAAAGGAGAAAAACTACTTTTAAAATATTTTGAATGGAATTTTAATTATGAAAATATGATTTATATTAATTAACCAAATTAGACTTTTATCATATCCTATACTAGGAGTGATAAAGTTGAACGAAAATAATACGTATTTTACATATTATACAATTGAAAAAGGAGATAATTTATATGAAATTTCTCGTAAATATAATATAAATCCTAAATTATTAGCCACCATAAACGGAATTAAAGATAATGAATATATTTATCCAGGTCAAGAATTAATGATTCCTAAAAGTGGATATAGCTATTATATAACTGGTGAAGGAGATACTTTAACTGGTGTTGCCGATGCTTTTAAAACGAATATCACAGGTTTATTAAATTATAATAAAACAATATATTTATTACCAGATCAAATATTAGTATATAAAAATGGTCGTTAATTAATAATTTAAGAACAATAAATTTATATAGATACTTATTAACATTAAGTTTAAACTTGATGGCAAGAAGTGTCTTTTTTTAATTTATTTATCAATAATACTTTTAGAATAAGACTTTCTTTCATCAGTTTGATATAATAAATAATCTATACTAGTATTATAATAATTAGCTAATTTTTTTAATATTTCAATTGGAATATTAGTATCTTCAGTCTCATAATGAGAATAACCTCTTTGACTAATATTTAATATTTTAGCCAAATCTTTTTGTAATAAATCATGATCTTCTCTAATTTCTTTTAATCTATTCATATATTTCTCTCCATTCTTAATTAAATATATCATAGACTTAAATAGGCTATTGACATATAGCCTAAATCTGGCTATAATATAAATATAAATTAGAAAAATATAATATATTTGATAATTATAAAAAGGAGTTTAAAATGAAATTCGAAAAATTAAACAAAAGCAAAGATGGAAAAATAATATTTATAGCTGGTTTTATTATGGCAATAATATTAATAATTATAATTAATTTCTTTTTTACTAAAGCAAAATATCAAGTAACAAGTAATATTCAAATAGTTAAAGGTAAAGTTAGTTATAATTTAGCAGATTTAAATGTATTGGCATTACAAGTACAAGAATCTGAGAATAGTGAAACATATAAATCAACAGATGAAGTACCAAGTGGAGATTATGAAGTTAATAAAGATAAAAGTTATTGTACAATTGGAAGCAATACTAATCAATTAAAAGACATACCGATGGAATATAAAGCTGGAAAAGTAAGTATAAGTATAACTAAAAAAGGTACTAAATGTTATGTATTTTTAGATTTTAAAAAAACACCATCAAAAGTAATACTTGCTAATAGCCCAACTCAAGGAGACATTGGAGATATAACAGGTCCAAGTTGTAGCGGTTCATTAAATTCAACATGTTATTCAGTTTCAGATGATGGTAAAAGAAATAATATGGCTCAAAATGGAGTATTTGATACGATAGATGATTATGGAAAAACATATGTGTTTCGAGGATTTGTTCAGAATAACTGGGTAAAGTTCGGTAAAAAGGACAGTGATGATATATGGTGGCGAATAATAAGAGTTAATGGCAATGGAACATTAAGATTAATATATGCAGGAACTGGTACAACTGCTCCTGCAACAGATACTTCTGTTACACAAACTACAACCAAGGCTTTTAACAATGATTATCAAGATAATAGATATGTAGGATTTATGTATGGAAATTCCAATAATACATATGAATCAACACATAAAAATGAAACAAAAAGTACAATAATGGGAGAATTAGAGTCATGGTGGGATCTAACAACATTAGGTACATTAATTTCTAAAATAGATGTAGACACAGGCTTTTGTAATGATAGAAGCTTATCACCAGTAGATCATGATACATTCAAAGGAGTTAGTGGAGAAGAAGCTGGTTACAATAAAAAGCAGACAGCATATGCAGGATTTCATATAACGCATAATAATGGTACAAGTTGGGATACAACTGAACAAGAACCAACATTAAAATGTGCAAATTCAACAAGAGATTTGTTCACAGGACCAAGAGCCACTCCAGGTGGAATTCAAGGTACAAATAAAAAAATAGAAGGAAATGGTAAGTTAACATATCCAGTAGGATTAATAACAGCAGATGAAGTAATATATGCCGGAGGATTTGCAGGGCAAAACAATGATGGATATTGGTTATATACAAATCAAGACTATTGGACAATGTCTCCATCTTGCTTCGATAATTACAATTCTGCTAACGTGTTTTTTGTTAAGAACAATGGTTTCCTCCACTATAGCAACGTGGTCGGAACATATGGTGTGAGACCTGTAATAAATCTAAAAGCAAATGTATCAATAACAGGAAGTGGAACAACATCAGATCCATACATAGTTCAATAAATTATATTACTTGCCTAAGTTGCTCTAACTTATATATTCTTGGGCAAGATTAAATTCCATGCGAAGAAACTCTCTTCGCTCTTTTATTCTTGTTTATTTAAATTAAATTATATATAATAATCTAAAGGGATGATAATATGCTAACACTAACTAAAGATTTAAATAAAGCAAGATTTGTAACTCATGCTGGAAATTTTCATGCAGATGATGTCTTTTCAACTGTATTTTTAGAAAAACTATATGGTAATATTACTTTAATTAGATTAAAAGAATATATAGATGATGGAACTAAACTAGCCTACGATATAGGTTTAGGCGAATTTGATCATCATCAAAAGGATTATAATAAAAAAAGAAAAAATGGTATTCATTATAGTAGTTTTGGCCTTCTATGGAGTGCTTATGGCTTAAAATACTTAAATCAAATTAAAGTATCAGATCCCGAAGAAACATTTAAAATTATTGATTATTTGCTAGTAAATCAAATAGACGCTATAGATAATGGTGAATTTAATCTAAAAAGTAAATATAATATTTATACTTTATCAGATATTATTGAATTATTTCGCCCCAAAAATAATGAAGATGAAGATGCATGTTTTAAAAATGCTGTTAAATATGCTAGTAAAATATTTGATTTAATAATAGAAAATGCTATTACTAAATTAGAATCCATAAATATAATTAAAAATAAAATACCTGAAATAAAAGATAAAATTTTAATTTTAGACAAATATATCCCTTATGAATTTGCTATATTTTATCTTAATTTAGACATTAACTTTGTTATATATCCTTCTAATCGTGGAGGATATGCTGTTCATACTATACCCACATTTTATAAAGGATTTAAACCTAAAATTCCTTTTAATAAAAAATGGGCCGGCTTAAGAGATAAAGAACTTCAAAAAATAAGTGGTATTAAAACTGCAATTTTTTGTCATAATAATTTATTTTTATGTATTACTAGTACATTAGATGATGCTCTTAAAAGTATAAAATTAAGTATTAAATAGCTATCTATTAGAGTATTTATCAATATAGTTTATAACTTATAAATAGTATTAATTTATATAATAAAAGTTTGCTAAAAGCAAACGATTTTTATTGACAAAAAACGACTTCTAATATATATTTATATTATACACAGGTATGATAAACAAAATATAATTTTATCATATATTTATCTAGTTATGATGGGCAGTATTATCTTAACTACAAAATTGTGGGAGGGATTAATATGAAAACAGTTGATAAATATGTAAAATTTAAAAGTAAATATCAAGACTATGTAGTTCTAGTAAAATCAGGAAATTTTTATTACACCTTTGAAGAAGATGCTTATATTTTAAAGTATCTTTTTAACTATCAAATAAGAGAAAATAAAGTTGGATTTCCCATAAATGCCAAAGCTAAAGTAAAAAGTGTTTTAAATCGTAATAATGTAAACTTAATTGAAATAATTGATGACTATGCTTATATATTAGAATCTAAAAATTCTAATACTTATCATGAAAAATTATCAGAAGCTAAAAGTAATATGTTAGTAACCAACATGTTAAATAATTTAATGTCTGAAATAGAAGTTAAAGTAAAAAAAGAAGAGGCTAACTATCGTTTAATCAAGGAGTTTGTCGATGAACTCTAATTTTGCTTTATTAAATAATAGTAAAAAAACTATTAACTATATTAATAAACAGCTTATCAATTATCCTAAAAGTGAAGTTGTTTTAAAACAAAATATAGAACGAACCATGTATGAAATTATTGAACTAATTTTCTCTTATAGCATTAATGATATTGAACGTATTAAAGCTAAATATTTAAAAGATTTAGTTATTAAATTATCTATGTTAGATTTTTATATTGCTACTTCTTTTGAAAAAAGAATAATAAGCAAGAAAAAATTTGAATCTACATCTCTATTTATTATAGAAATTCGCAAAATAACTTATGGATTAATTAAAAATGGCCTCAAATGTTAGATATGAAGATTTAGTAGATATTGATAAAATAAGAGAGATGTATAATATTATAAGAAGTAATACTAAAAATCGTGGCAAACTTCATAAATTTGAACTATTTTATTCTGCCAATATTATAAGTATTTTAACAGTTTTAAAAAATAAAAATTATATTCATAGTCGCTATAATATATTTTTAGTTCATGAACCCAAATATCGCATAATTATGAGTGAAATAATGAGTGATAAAGTTATTAATCATTTAATAAGCAAGTATGTATTAGAACCCGGCATCACACCCCATCTTCTTCCTCAAAACGTCGCCACCAGAAAAGGAAAGGGAACTAAAGAAGGAATTCGCTATGTTAAAATGTATATTAATAAACTTAAACTTAACTATGATAAAGCATATGTATTAAAATGTGATATAAAAAAATATTTTTATAGTATTGATCATGAATTAATCTTACAAAAAGTTAAAAGATTTATTACTGATCCTGAAATATTAAAAATAGTTACTAACATAATTAATTCTACTGATGAAGAATATGTAAATAAAGGAATAAAACATGTTGTAAAAAAAGAAATAGCGCGTGTAAGTGAACTTAATATATTAGATAAAGAACAAAAAATAGCCGAACTTAATAGTATTCCCACATATCCTAAAGGAAAAGGCTTACCAATAGGCAATATGACTTCTCAATTACTTGCTATATATTTTTTAAATGATTTAGACCATTATATAAAAGAAAAACTTCATTGCAAATATTATGTTAGATACATGGATGATTTTGTTATCTTTCATCACGATAAAGAAGAATTAAAACGTTTAAAGAAAATAATTGAAGAAAAACTTCAAGAATTTAAACTAGATCTAAACAAAAAAACAAACATTTATGATTTAAATCATGGCTTTGGCTTTTTAGGATATCAATTTTTATTAAAAGGAAAAAGACTAATTTTAAAAATCAATCCTCAAACCAAACGTCGTATCAAAAGAAAAATGCGTAAGTTAAAAAAAATAAATGCTCCAAACTATGAACAAATAAAAGCAAGCTATATGGGTTATTTAAAAATTGCTCACAGTAAGAATTTAATTAAAAAAATGGATTTATAACTTGCATGTCCAATAAAAGTAATATATAATAAACATCTAGAAAAGAGGATATCGATGAAAAAAGAAGAATTAATTGATTTATATAATGAACTTGCTGAATTAAAAATAAGATATGTTATCTATGATTTATCCACTAAAGAAATAATAAAAAATCAATGTTTTAATAAAAGAATGATAATTCTAGCAATAAATACTCTCGCTGCTGTTAGTTATTTTGAAGAAACATTAGTCAAAGTAGTTCAAGAAAATCTCGAAAGTAATCATAATTTTGAAAGTATAACAATTAGCTTTAGTCCCTTACAAATAGTTCCCGAAGAAGATCAAGAAAAATCTCCAGAAAACTATCCATATTTACCAGCTTTTGAAAATATTATACCTATAATTATGAATTTTAATACCAATCGTAAACGTGAAAATGAAGAAAAATACACTTCTAAATTATATTTCATTGATAAAGAAGAATTTAAAACATCTTTAAAACAATTAGGTTACGAATTTGATACTGATAAATATAATTCGAATATACTTCCTAATATTACTATTAATTTTCCAACTAATACTTTAAAAAGAAAAAAAGATGCCTAAGCATCATATTAAAGACCTATCTAGGGTCTTTTTCTATATGATAGAATAATAACATTATATTTATAATGCCACATACTCCTACAATAGCATAGATAATTCTTGAAACTACTGAAGCTTCCTCAAATAAACTAGCAACTAAATTGAAATCAAAGAACCCAATTAATCCCCAGTTAATTGCTCCAATAATTGTAAAAATTAAAGCAATCTTTTGCACCGTTTCCATTTAATCACACCCTTTGCTATTATTTTAACCTAAATTAAAAATAATATACCAATTAACCTTTTTTAAATAATGCATATTTTAAAACAATAAAAATATAGTTAAATTAGAAAAGGAAGTGTTTTATGAAAAAGTTAGCTTTACTAACTATCAGCTTATTAATTTTACTTACAGGATGTGGCAAAAAAAATCCTGAAGATTTAATAAGTAAATTTGAAAAAAATGTAAATAATGCTAAATCATATACTATAAAAGGCAATATGGAAATATTAAGTAATGAAGAAACATATACATATAGTTTAGAGGCCAACTATCTAAAAGATAACTATTATAAAGTCACATTAGTTAATCAAACAAATAATCATGAACAAATAATCTTAAAAAACAAAGATGGTGTTTATGTTGTTACTCCTGCCCTCAATAAAAGTTTTAAATTTCAAAGTGAATGGCCCGATTCAAGCAGCCAAGCCTATATTTTATCCTCTTTACTAAAAGATATCCAAAAAAATGAGAAAAATTCTTTAGAAGAAATTGCCAAAGGATATTTCTTAAAAACATCCGTTAATTACCCAAATAATTCTGAATTAACATATCAAAAAATATATTTTGATAAAGATATGAACTTAGAAAAAGTAGAAGTATATAATGATGAAGATATTGTTACCATAAAAGTAGAATTCACAAAAATAGATTTAAAATCAAAACTAAATGAAGATGATTTTGCTCTTGAGAATCTAATAGACACCTCATTAGATAAAGAAAAAGATACTACTAAAACTAGCCCTAATACCAATAAAGAAACGTCTGATAAGCAATCTGACAACTCCCAAAATAAAAGTGATTATTCTACAACAGATTCTAATTCTAGTTCCAATAATTGCCAAAATTCTGAATGTGATACTCAATCTAGCAACATTTTAGACTCTATAATTTATCCCTTATATATTCCAAGTGAAACTTATTTATCCAATAGTGAAAAAGTAGATACCGATGATGGCAACAGAGTAATACTAACTTTTGCCGGTGATAAAAACTTTGTTTTAATAGAAGAAGCTGCGACTATATCAAATGATTTTGAAGTTATTCCTGTCTATGGTGATCCTATAATGTTAAGTGATACTATTGCCGCCAAAAGTGCCAATTCAATGTACTGGACCAGTAATAATGTATCATATTATCTAACTAGCAATGATTTATCCACAGAAGAAATGGTAACTATTGCCGAATCACTAGGAAATACCACAAGTGTTGCCGCTACCAAATAAAATAAAAATCCCAAAGAAGAAGATTTAAAGCTAACTACAAAATAAAATAATATTGCTTTCTTCTTTTTTTCTTGCTATAATTTAACTGGTGATGTAAATTGACAAATAAAAGAAATAAAAGAATAAAAAGAGAAACGTACCATAGTGAAGAACAAACAGAAATAATGCATTTTGTTTGGATATTAGTAATAATAATTCTTCTTGTTATAGGAATATACTTTTTTACCCGTGTTTTTGTTACAAAAGACTTATTTAATTCTAAAGAAGACACAAAAACTATTACACCTGGCACAATCAATTATTCTAATGCTATAATTGGTACAATGCTAAATAAATCAGAAGAAGAATATTATGTTTTACTTGTTGATAATAGCTTACCAAATGCAGTTTATTATACTGGA
The DNA here is from genome assembly GCA_947628905.1 of uncultured Bacilli bacterium. Classification (GTDB taxonomy): domain Bacteria; phylum Bacillota_I; class Bacilli_A; order RF39; family UBA660; genus Caccenecus. The sequence continues at coordinate 2,761 of CANRBQ010000018.1, read as the reverse complement.
CTAGCAAATAATTACAGTAGAAATGAAAATGCCTTAAAAATATACTATGTTGATCTAAGTAATGAATTAAATAAAAAATATATAGGAGCAAACAATATAACTGACAATTTAGATAATTTTAAAGTGAACACTAACACTCTTATTAAAGTAAAAAAAGGCAAAATAACAAATTATTATACTAACGAAAAAGATTTAGAAACAGTCTTAAAATATGTGGAAGAATCAACTGATGCAGAAAATTAACTGCATCTTTTTATTTACTAATTATTATTAACCCTGAATCTAAAATGAACAATATATATCTTTATCTTTTATTAGTTTTGTGATATTATATAAATAGAATATACGAAGGTGAAATAATGAATAAAAAATATAATGGCTTTAATTTACCCTGGATTTTAACAATTGTCGTAATTACAAGTATTATTTCCGCTCTTACAACTGGAGTTATTGTCTATAATAATAACAAATTAAGCCCTAAAATTGGATACAATGACTTAGCAAACGATCCCGAATTAAATCAATTTTTAGAAGTATATGCAAATATTTTATCTGAATATTATGAAGACATTGATAAAAGTGCTCTTTTAGAAAAAGCTATTGCCGGCATGCTAAACTATTTAGGTGATGACTATACTACATATTTAGATGATAACTCTACTAGTGATTTAATGGAACAATTAGCAGGGGAATATGAAGGTATTGGTGTTTCTATAAATAATGCCGACAAATCAATATCAAAAGTTTATGATGATACTCCCGCAAGTAAAGCCGGTCTTCAAGCAGGAGACATTATAATTGGTTTTAATAATCAAGACGTTACTAACATGCCCGCAAGTGACATAGTATCTTTAATAAAAGAAAGCAAAGATGCCTTTTCATTAAAAATAAATCGTAATGGTGAAGTTTTAACAACTACTCTTCAAATAGCCAAAATTATTTCACCTAGCATCGATTATTATCTTGTTGAAAATACATCTATTGGCTACCTTTACATTAGTACTTTTTCTAAAACATTAGAAACCCAAGTAAAAAAAGCAATAACAGAACTTGAAACTCAAGGCATGACCTCATTAATAATAGACCTAAGAGACGACACAGGTGGATATCTTGATGCTGCCCAAAATGTTGCTAGCATATTTATCGAAAAAGGCAAAACTATTTATAGCTTAAATTATAAAGAAAATATCACAAAATACGTAGACAAAACTTCAGAAAAAAAAGAATACCCTATAGTTATATTACTAAATAAAAACTCTGCATCTGCATCAGAAATATTAGCCTCTGCCTTAAAAGAAAGTTATGGAGCAACAATTGTAGGTGAAACATCTTTTGGAAAAGGAAAAGTCCAACAAACCATGGAACTTGAAAGTGGCTCAATGGTTAAATATACTTCTGCTTACTGGCTTACCCCAAACGGCAATTGCATTGATAAAATAGGCATTGTTCCAGATTATCCTATAAGTAATGAACAAACAACTGATGAAGAAGGCAATATAATTGAAGTAATTGACAAGCAACTAGAAAAAGCCATAGAACTTTTAACAAACGAATAAAAATTTCTTAATTATAAATTTAGCAAGTACAGGGTTCATTTTACATTTTTAGCATTTCGTGGTATAATAAAAAAGTAATTAACGCTAGGAGCATCAAAATGGACAAAAATATTAAAGTCGGGGATAAATTGCAAATACATTGTTATAAACATAATGGTAAACTCCACCAAGTATGTAATGAAGCAATTGTACTAGATATAGATGAAGATAAAATAATCGTTGCCAATTATAAGGCAAAATTAACCGAATCGGATGGTCGCAGTTATCACGCCAAAGAACCCGCAATCCTATTTTTCTATAAAAAAAGATGGTTCAATGTTATAGGGCAATTAAAAGAATTTGGACTATTTTATTATTGCAATATCGCAACACCATATATAATCGACGGTAACATCATAAAATACATTGACTATGACTTAGATTTACGAGTATTCCCTGATGGAGGTTTTAAAATATTAGACTATAATGAATACAATTATCATCGCAAACTAATGAATTATCCAAACGACATTCAGATGATAATAAAAACAGAATTAAGCAATTTAATTGACATTAAACGTAAAAATGAAGGCCCATTTACCCCAGGTCTAATTGAAAAATACTATAAAATATACCAAAAAATGACAAAAAATCCACAAATATAGTCTAAACTAATTAAAAAAATTCTACTATTAAAAACACTTTTGCAACATCTTATAACGCAAAAAACATCAAGCACAGAAAAATTTTATAAAAAATATAGTATCAAATCACAAAATAAAACATATATTTATATAGGTAATAAATAAAAAGAAAATTTAAAGAAATAGCTAAATGCCAATTAAAAGAGCATAATTTTAACAAAAAAATCAAAAAAGTCAAAAAATGTCGAAAAAAAATAAAAAAAGTGTTGACTTTATTTATTCGATTTGTTATATTACTTATGCACTCAGGAAAAAAGGCAAAAATAGCCAAATAAAAAAGTGCAAAAAAATAAAAAAAGTTGTTGACAAAGCTTCGCATAAATGATATATTAATCTTACGCGATGCAAAAGAAAGCAACGCAGAAATGATCTTTGAAAACTAAGTTAAAAAGTCAATTTTGAGTAGCTTAGATTAAACTTAAAATAGAGATTTAAATTTAAAATAAAATCTTTTTTATTGAGAGTTTGATCCTGGCTCAGGATGAACGCTGGCGGCATGCCTAAGACATGCAAGTCGAACGA
>CANRBQ010000017.1 GCA_947628905.1 uncultured Bacilli bacterium | reverse complement strand
CTCATACCTTTCTCTTCTTTCTAATTGATTACTCAATTATATTAGAAATTTCTAACTTATACTAAAATTATAATCTAACAAATGTCAAAAGTCAAGAAAAATGTCGGCGATACTTTAATCTTGTTTTCTATTGTATTTTTTAATGAGAAAATGTTTTTGGTGGTATGAGAATGGAAAGATATAATTATGTGCTTGATTATTCAAGAATTAAAACATTAAGACAAAATTTTAAAATTAATCAAAAAACTATTGCTACATATTTAAATATTAGTATTGCGGCTTATTCTCAGTTTGAACGAATGACTACTTTAATTACAATTGAAAAACTTAATGAATTAGCTAATTATTATAATGTTTCTTTAGATTATCTAGTTAATATTTCTGATAATCCTAACATTATTATTAAAAATAAAGAATTAAACAAGAAACTAATTGGTGAAAGATTAAAAAACATCAGAAAAGAAAAGCATTTATATCAAGATACTTTAGCTAAAGAAATCGGAACTGGTCATTCTTTAATAAGTGAATATGAAAGTGGTAAACGTTTAATATCTTTAAGTTATGGTTATGCTATATGTAAAAAATATAATATTTCTATGGATTATTTATATGGTAAAATATAAATTATAACTAAATTCTTTCAAAACATCTAAAAATCATTTGACTAACATTTGTTCGTGGTGTTATAATAAACTTGCTTTTGTGATAAATTATCAATAATTTACCACACTATTATAAAGGAGTAATTACTATGGACAAAATTATTGTTAAAGGGGCTCGTGAAAATAACTTAAAAAATGTTTCTATTGAACTACCTAAAAATAAATTAATAGTTATGACTGGTGTTTCTGGATCAGGCAAATCATCATTAGCTTTTGATACTATATTTGCCGAAGGACAAAGAAGATATGTTGAAAGTTTAAGTGCCTATGCTAGACAATTTATTGGTATGAATGAAAAACCTGATGTTGATTCTATTGAAGGATTAAGTCCTAGTATTTCTATTGACCAAAAAACAACCAATAAAAATCCTCGTAGTACTGTTGGAACTATTACAGAAATTTATGATTATTTAAGGCTTTTATATGCCCGTGTTGGTATCCCATATTGTCCAACTCATAATATCCCTATTACTAGACAATCAATTGAAGAAATGACTAACAAAGTAATGGAGTTAGAAGAAAATACTAAAATTGAAATTATGGCTCCTGTTGTTCATGGTGAAAAAGGAGAACATAAAAGCTTATTAGATGATTTAAGAAAAAATGGTTATTCTCGTGTTCGTGTTAATGGAGAAATGCACACTCTAGACGAAGAAATAACTCTTAAAAAAAATATTAAAGACAATATTGATGTTATTGTAGATCGTATCGTTGTATCTAAAGAAGAACGTAGCCGTATTTTTGAAGCTATTGAAAATAGTTGTAAATTAGCAAATGGCAAAGTAGTAATTAATATTATTGGGGGAGAAGAAATACTAATGAGTGAATCTTACGCTTGTCCATTATGTAATTTTTCTATCCCTGAACTAGAACCTAGATTATTTTCTTTTAATGCTCCTTATGGTGCTTGTGAAGATTGTAAAGGTTTAGGTACTAGACTAAAAATCGGAGAAGCTTTGCTTATGCCTGATAAAGACAAAAGTATTTTAGAAGGTGGTATTAAAACTATCAATGCTGATTATAATGTTGAAACTGTAGAATTAAACGCCGTATGTGATTTTTATCATATAGACATTACTAAACCATTAAAAGATTATACCAGAAAAGAGTTAGATATTATTCTTTATGGTTCTAAAGATAAAATTGATTTTAAATATGTATCTAAAAATGGTAACACTCGTTATATATCAAATTATTATGAAGGTATAATTAATACTCTTGAAAGACGTCATTTAGAAACTACATCATCATGGCGAAGAGAATGGCTAGAAACATTTATGGTTGAATCCCCTTGTCCAACTTGTCATGGTGCCCGCTTAAAAGATTCCGTTTTAGCTGTTAAAATAAATAAAAAAAATATTTATGAAGTTACTAATTATAGCATAATTGAATTAAGAGACTTTATCAGCAAATTAAAACTTACTAAAGAACAAACTGAAATAAGTGGTTTAGTGACCAAAGAAATATTAAATAGATTAGATTTTCTTATTAATGTTGGATTAGGTTACTTAACTTTATCAAGAAGTGCTGGTACTTTATCTGGTGGTGAAGCCCAACGTATCCGTCTTGCTACTCAAATTGGTTCAAAATTATCTGGCGTACTATATGTCTTAGATGAACCAAGTATAGGACTACACCAAAAAGACAATGATCGCCTAATTAATGCCTTAAAAGAAATGCGTGACTTAGGTAACACTTTAATTGTTGTAGAACATGATACAGACACTATGCTTGCCAGTGATTTTCTAGTTGATATAGGTCCTGGTGCCGGAGAATACGGAGGAGAAATTGTCGCCGCTGGAACACCTGAAGAAGTCATGAAAAATCCTAACTCCTTAACAGGTCGTTATCTAAGTGGAAAAGAAAAAATTGAAATACCTAAAAAAAGAAGAAAAGGAAATGGCAAATCTTTAAAAATAATTAAAGCCAAAGAAAATAATTTAAAAAATATTAATGTTGAAATACCTTTAAATAAATTTGTCTGTGTAACTGGAGTGTCTGGATCTGGAAAATCTACTCTTATTAATGAAATACTTTATAAAACTCTCGCGGTTAAAATTAATCGTTCTAAACAAATCCCCGGAGCTTGTAAAGAAATAAAAGGAATAGAAGAACTAGATAAAGTAATTGATATTACTCAAGATGCTATAGGCCGTACTCCAAGAAGTAATCCTGCCACTTATGTAGGCGTTTTTGATGATATTAGAGATGTATTTACTAATACCAAAGAAGCCAAAATGCGTGGTTATGATAAAGGTAGATTCTCATTCAATGTTAAAGGTGGAAGATGTGAAGCTTGCTGGGGTGATGGTGTTAAAAAAATTGAAATGCACTTTTTACCAGATGTTTATGTTCCTTGTGATGTCTGTGGAGGTAAACGTTATAACAAAGAAACATTAGATATTAAATTTAAAGATAAAAACATCTCAGAAGTATTAGATATGCGCGTATCTGAAGCCTTAAAATTTTTTGAAAATATTCCTAAAGTTTATAATAAATTAAAAATAATGGAAGAAGTTGGTTTATCTTATATTAAACTTGGTCAACCTGCTCCAACTTTATCTGGAGGAGAAGCAGGCCGCGTAAAACTAGCCAAAGAACTTCAAAAAAAGCCTACAGGCAAAAGTATCTTTATTTTAGATGAACCAACAACTGGTCTTCATAGTGAAGATATTAAAAAACTTTTAAATATCTTAAATCGTATTGTTGACAATGGTGATACAGTTGTTGTTATTGAACATAACCTAGATGTTATTAAAGTTGCCGACTATATCATTGATTTAGGTCCTGAGGGAGGATCATTAGGAGGAGAAATTGTCGCAACAGGAACTCCTGAACAAGTTGCCAAAAATCCAAATTCTTATACAGGTTTATTCTTAAAAAAGATACTAAAAGAACAAAAATAATGTTATAATTTTAATGGTTAATCTAAGATGTGGAAATGTTTAATGTCTCCGTATATCTTTAACGGCACTAATGCTAACGTGTTCCGTGTGGATTCGGATGGCTACCTCAATAACGACAACGTGAACAACACGCGAGGTGTGCGCCAATATCCTATTAGAACTTACATATTTGGCTAAGGCTTAATATAAAAGAATTAGGATACAAGATTAATCACAAGTATTTTACTTAAAAATATGATACTGATGTTTTATATCTTGAATATAAAATTACTACAGTATCTTTTTTTAATATCTTTATATAATTTACAATCTATTTAAAATTAATATAAAATGTTATAATTAATTAGGGTTAATCTAAAAAGTGGAAACATCTTAATGTCTCCGTATTACTACCCGAGTGCTAACGTGTTCATTGTGAATTCGAATGGCTACCTTGGCAACAACAACGTGAACAACACGTGGGGTGTGCGCCCAATATCCTATTAGCACTTACATATTTGGCTAAGGCTTAATATAAAGAATTAGGATACAAGATTAATCCTTAAGTTTATCTTAAAACATTTAGCACTAATATTTTAAATCTAAGTATTTAAAATTATTATAGTGCTTTTTCTTTATCACCAAATAAAATAACTAGAATATAATACATTGGGGATAATAATAACCCCAGATACTAAAAAATTTCCTTTCTATAGTGTAAAAAATGAAAGAAAGGAGAAAAATGAAAAAGAAAAAAATTATAACTAGTGCTCTAATTATATGTATATTAACAATGTCCATTGGTTATGCTTCATTTGCTTCTAATTTAGAAATAAAAGGTGTTACTAAAATTGATGGAGAATGGGAAATAAAAATAACAAATATTAAAGCAACAGAAGTATGTGATAGTTGTGATGCTGGAACTCCTACATATGATGATACAAAAGCAAATTTTAATGCTAAACTAACAAAACCTGGTGATAGTATTACTTATGAAATTACTATTAAAAATACTGGTACTATCGATGCTAAACTAGATGAAATAGAATTAGATAATGATAAACTTGGTAGTCCAGCTTTTATATACACTACAGAAGATCCCAGTGATACTCTAAATGTTAATGATTCAACCACTTATAAAATAACAATAACATATGATCCAAACATAACAACTATTCCCGACATCAAAGATAAAGATTTTACTAGCACCATAAAATATATTCAAAAATAAAATGTCTAAATATCAAAAAAAAATATTCCGAAAAAATATTCTCATAATTATTATTATATTTTTTATAACTATATTATTTATTAACAATGGTTATGCTCTACTAAACTCTCATACTAAAATTACAGGCAATACCACCATTAATGAAATTCCTAAACCAACTGAATCATGTTTAGGTTATTTAAGCTATAAAAAAATAGCCAACTGGGATAATTCCTATACTTATCAACTATTTATTAATAATAGTTCTGAAGAAGATTACGAAAGATGGGAATTAACTATTTATAATCCTGGATTTATAGAATTCCCAGCATGGTTTGAAGGTGAAAAAGTAGCTAATGGTTGGATTCTAAAAGACACAGGCAACAATAGATTTATAAGTAAAAACTCTTCAATATCAGTTATAATTACATTTTACATTACTAAAGAAACTAATATGACTTATGATGAATATGCTGAATATTTTATTGAAAATTTCTTTTTCTTTACTGGATGTGGAGGATCAACCTTAAATGGCGAAACATTAAATAATGGTAAAGCAAATTTAACTCTCGGTATGTATGAAAAAGAATTAAACTATACCTTTATTAAAAATAATGATTATGAATCTTTAAACAATGAACAACAATATATATTAACAATAATAAATGATAGTAATAAAGATTATTTAAGAATAAGAGGTAATATGTATCTAGGTAACAATAAAATTAATAGTATTGAACCTCTTAAAATAACTAATGAAACAAATACAAATATTAATTTTGAAAGTTTATATGGAGATATTATCCCAGCCAAAAGTACTAAAACTATATATATAACTATTAATGAAAAAGAAGAAATTACTCCAGAACTTATAATTGTAGGTCTTATAGATGTCTAAAATTAATAATAAAAATCTTTTAAATATATTAATAATATATCTTATTTTAAGTATTCCTCTTATTCTTACTAAATACTTAATATATAAAAATATTATTAACCTCCTCTTTTGGCTTTTAATAATTATATATATTATTTATTATCATAAACACAACTATATCCGTAACTCTTTTAATAAAAAATATTATTATATCATTATTACTATTCTAATAATTACTACTGAAATAGAACTACTTTTAGGCACTTATATAGGATTTACTAAATCTCCATATACATATCATTTTAACTCTATATTATTTAATATATATACTAAAATAATACCTATAATTGGTCTTGAATTATCTCGAAATATTCTAATTAAAAAAAATAATTCTAAATTAATTATAATATTTATAACTATTATCTTAATCTTATTAGAAATAAATTATCATAATATATATATTAATATTTTATCTAAAGAATATTTTTTCAAATATTTATGTTCTAATATCATCCCTCTTATAGCTAATAACATTCTATATACATATTTAATAAATAAAACACCATATCATTTAGTTCTATTATATCGTTTTATAGAGCAATTACTTATTTTATTTATTCCTATAACCCCAAACTTTAATTGGTTTATAATAGGCACAACTAGTGTTATTAAAGCAATTATTATATATATAATTTTTAACTACTTATATATAAAAGAAAAACATCATTTTAAATTTAAAAAATCAAATTCTTTTATACTAATATCATATGCTTTTACACTATTATTTGCCACTTTTTTAGTATCTTTTATGCTTGGCCTATTTAAATATGAACCTTTAGTTATTTTATCCAATAGTATGTCTCCAACTTATAAACGTGGTGATATTATAATATTAGAAAAACTAGACTCTAATAAATTAAATAACTTATCTATAGGTACAATTATAATTTATAAATCTGATAATAAATATATAGCCCATCGTATAATACAAATTAAAAATATAGGATCTAATAAATTATATATAACTAAAGGAGATAACAATAATACTAACGACAATAAAGAAATAGAACCTAAAGATATTAAAGGTATTTATAAATTTAATCTAAAATATTTAGGCTATCCATCAATTTATTTACATGATTTTTTAAATAACTAAGAAAGGAATAAACAATGAAAAAACAAACAATAATCTTATTTATAATTACTAGTATATTAATGTTATTAGGCTTATATTTTATTATTCTAAAACCTATAGATAACACTAAAGCAAAAATCACAAACAAAATCACTAGATCTGCAACTTATGAAGTTTATTTAAAAGATAATCCCTATTATGATAATAATCCTGTTAAAAATAATATCTATGCTTCTAATTCTATAGATTATATAAATATATATTTCAATTATAATAACCCTAATAATAATTATACTTATAATATAACTGCAAAAATAAAAGGAAATATTAATAACAATTTAATATGGACTAAAAACTTTATTTTAAAAGAAAACCAAGCAACAAATAATAAAATCAAAGATAATATTACTATTAATTATGATAGTTATAATAACTTAGTTAATTCTTATGAAAATACTTATAATCTAATATTAGATGCAACTCTAAATATTAGTCTAAATATTAAATATAATAATAAAACAGATAGCATTAATATTGATATTCCCTTAACTAAAACAACAACTAGTATTATCTCAAATTATGAACCAACAACAATTAATATAACTAATATTAAAAATATTACTTACATTAACTATATTATAGGAACATTATTTATCTTTATCTCTTTAATATTAATATATATAAAAACTAACCAAAAAAATACACCAAAAGAAAAATATAAAAATATTAAAAAAAGAATCTTAAAAGAATATAAAGAATTAATAATAAATGTTAATAACGAACCAAATATCAACAATTTAAAATTATTAAAAGTATTTAATATTAATGATTTAATAGATGTAGCAGAACAAAATAGCACTCATATCATATTCTATGAATCAAATAATCAAAGTAATTTCTATGTAATTATAAATAATTATGTTTATCTATATATTTTAAAATAGAGTTATCAAAAAAAATAACTCTATTTGTCTTTATTAAACTATTTCAAATGTTTAGGATAATTAACCCTACCTAAAAGATAATCTGCAGATAAATTATACTCATTACATATTTTATATAAAAATGAAGTAGATATTAGATTCCTTCCTTTTTCATTCCAAGCAAGTGATGTAGGAACTATATTTAAAAAATCTGCCAAATCTTTTTTAGTTAATCGATTTTCTTTTCTAAATTCTTTAAGTCTTATACCTGCTTTTACTTTGTCTATCTTACTATATTTAGAATAAGATTTTTTATCAGTTAAATTTAATAAGTAATCAATAGAAACATCAAAATGATTGCACAAAGTTTCTAAATATTTAATTGGTAATATAGTAAACTGATTTTCATAATTATTATAAGAACTTCTGGTAATATTTAAAAGCTTTGCTATATCCTCTTGTTTTTCATACTTATCAAACCTTAAATCTTTTAACCTTTCTGTATAATTCATATACATCACCCATTATATTTTCTCATTAAATTTTAACAAATTAATTTTTGGTGTTTATTGTGCGTTTTTTGTTGACAATTTACACTTGCTAGATTATAATTTTAGTATAAGTTAGAAATTTCTAATATAATTGAGTAATCAATTAGAAAGAAGAGAAAGGTATGAGGATAGAGAAGTTAAGTAGAGGAAGAAAAAAGAAAGTAATATTAGCTATAACAATATTAATATTGTTAATAGAAATAATATATATAACAAATAGTAAAGCTAAATATCATGTAACAAGTAATATTCAAATAGTTAAAGGTAAAGTAAGTTATAGTCCATATGATTTTAAAATTATGGCAATGTATAAAGAAGAAGATGGAGAAGATACTAAAATAGAAGAAATGCCTGAAAGTGGATATGCAATAGATGAAGAAAGAAGCTATTGCATGAGAGGAGATTTAAAAATAACAGGAGTATTAAAAACCATAGATGGATATCATACAATATCTAAACTACATACTAATGATAAATGTTACTTATATTTTAAATTAAAACCATTGACAATTAGTGAACTAATAGCTAGTAGAACAATAGAAGAAGGCAGTAAAAATGGTTTTACAGATATGGATCAAACAGAACACGCAGATGCAAGTGGCAAATCTAAGTTATTTTCATATGCAGATGATTTAGGAACAACATATTATTTTAGAGGAAGAGTAAAAGATAATTGGGTAAAGTTTGGGAAAGAAGGTAATGATGATATTTGGTGGAGAATCATAAGAATAAACGGCAATGGTTCAATAAGAATGATATATGCTGGAAAAGGATCAAGTGCTCCAACAGATGATGGATATTTAAATAATAATGGAGCAAGTAGTCAATTACAAACGAGTGCATATAACGCATATTATAATGACAATAAATATGTAGGATATATGTATGGTACAGATAAAACAGGTAGTGCTGGTAGTGAAACTACTCCAACAACTAGTTATAATCAAGCTCATCAAAATAATTTTGATAGTGATATTAAAAAAATATTAGATACTTGGTATAGTAATAATCTAAAAACAAATTATGGAAAATATATAGATCCAAATGCTGGATTTTGCAATGATAGACAGATAAATACAACACCAAATCAATGGTGGACCAGCGATAAAGCAAGAGGATATGGAAAAGAATCAACAGCCTATGCTCCATTTAGTAGATTAAAAGATTCAAGCAATAATGCTAATGCAAAACATACACCAACATTCAAATGTACTCGAAAAGAAGATACGTTTACACTTCCAGGAGCACAAAAGCCAAATGGAGAAGATTATGGTAATCATAAATTGTTAAGTAATAATGGAAAAGGAGAAAATAGTCCAATCGGATTAATCACCATAGATGAAGCAGTTTTTGCAGGAGGTTATTATTATAGATCAAATAATAAATCCGATAATAAACAATTTTACTTATATACAGGTCAATATTATTGGACCATGTCTCCGTCTACCTTCGGCACTAACGGCTCTGCTAACGTGTTCGGTGTGCGTTCGGCTGGCTACCTCGACTACAACTACGTGTACTATGCGTTGGGTGTGCGCCCAGTAATAAATCTCTCTGCTAATACAAAATTATCAGGGGATGGAACAAAGGATGTTCCATACGAAGTCTCTTGACGAAGTATAAATTTAAATAAATTAAAAATCTTGCCTAAGTTGCTCTAACTTATATTCTTGGGCAAGATTAAATTCCATGCGAGGTTCTCCTCGCTTTTTTATTTAAAAATTTATGATTGACTCATTTCTTCTGGTAATTCTTTTGTTCTACCAAGCATATAATCAACACTCATTCCACATTTATCAGCGTAAAACAATACAAAATCCAAAGTAGGCGCTTCATTTGCAGTCTCATATCTAATAATAGTCTCTTTATCTACTTTAAATTTTCTCGCCAATCTATCATGTGTAAATTTTATTTGTTTTCTAAGTTTTCTTAAATTATAAGCTAAATCCAGTTTATCATACTCTTCTTTACCATCATCATAATTTAACATATCTGAAATTCCCAATAAATAATCAACACTTACTCCATAAAAATCACTAATTTTAATTAAAGTAAGTAAAGGCATATTTTCTTTGCCATCTTCCCAAAGACAATAATCATCTAAAGGAACATTTATCATCTCAGATAAATCCCCTCTTGTAAGTCCCTGCCCCTCTCTTAAACTTCTTAATCTGTCTGTAATCATAATACCTCTCATTCCATCGAAATTCTCTCTAACTAGAATACTCTCTAGTTTTAATAATCTAATTATACCATAATTTATCAATATTATAAAGTTTTATTTACCCAAGAACTAGTATAAATTTGTCAAAATTTGGTAAAAATATTCTTAAACTTATAATTATTATATTTAACGACCACTTTAAATATTTATATAAATATAGTATAATTATAAATGTGATAATTATGAATAAAAAAGGATTTACATTAATTGAACTTTTAGCAAGTATTACTATTATGGGACTAATAGCCACCATTACAAGTATTAACATTATGAAAATATTTGATAGTAAAAAAGAACTTACAGATACTTCTAAAGAAAGTGTTATCACTACTGCCGCTTGTGTATATATAGAACTTGAAAAAAATAGTTCTTTAAAAGAAACATGTCTAACAAATGGTTGTAATATTTCTACAACAACTCTTATAGAGGAAGGTTTATTAAATGAAGAAGATGTTGATAAAGAAAGAGTTATCAACATTTATAAAAAAGATAATAAAAAAGTATGTACTATAAATAAGGAGGAAGAAAATGGCTAAATTATATTTCCGATACGGGGCAATGAACTGTGGAAAATCAACTGCCATCATTCAAGTTGCCTATAACTATGAAGAAAAAGGTAAAAAAATATTAATTATTAAATCCAGTATTGATACTAAAGGTGATAATAAGATCATGAATCGATCTGGTTTATCAAGAAAAGTTGATATATTATTACCTCCCAAAGTTTCAATTAAACCTTATATAAAAGAACCAATTGATGCCATTTTAGTAGATGAAGCTCAATTTCTAACTCCCAATCAAGTTGATGAATTATATGAAATAAGTAAATTAAATGACATTCCCGTTTTATGCTATGGACTTCGCTGTGATTTTAAAATGGAAGGTTTTCCTGGTTCAACAAGATTATTATTAATCGCTGATACTATAGAAGAAATTAAAACCATCTGTAAATGTGGAAAAAAAGCCACTATAAATGTCCGCTTAGTAAACGGTATTCCTACATTAAAAGGTAATCAAATTGCTATAGATGGAGAAAATAATATTACATATGAAAGCATGTGTGGAAAGTGTTACTTAAAATTTAAAGAAGGTGCAAAATGAAAGAACAAATTTTAAAAATATTAAATGATATTCATGAAGCTAAAACACTAATTGAAATAAATGATTTACTAAATCTTACAACTGTAGAAGAATATCAACAATTAACTCAAAATATAGAAGAATTAGTAAATGAATATCAAGTATTTAAAACTAAAAAAGATAAATACATTTTATTAAAAAATTGTCCTAGTCTTAAAATGGGAAAAATAAATATTAATAAAAAAGGTTTTGGCTTTGTAATTTTAGATAAAGAAGACGATTTATATATAGCTAAAGAAAATTTAAATGGTGCTATTAATAATGATACAGTATTAACCGAAATAATTAAAAAAGGTCTAAAACCTGAAGGTCGAATTTTAAAAATAATAAAAAGAGATTTAGAAAATATTGTTGGTGAAGTATATATTGAAAATAACAAAATGATGCTTAAACCCGATGATGAAAAATTAGACATTACAATTTATTTAACTAAAGAAACAAGCCAAAATTGTGTTGAAGGTCATAAAGTATTAGTACGTCTAAATAAAAAATTAAATAGTCGTACTTATCTTGCAGATGTTATAAAAATAATTGGTCATAAAGATGATGCTGGAATAGATATTTTAAGTATCGCCTATAAATATGGCATTATGAACGAATTTAATCCTGAGACTATAGCGGAGATTGAAAAAATACCTAATGAAGTAAATCCTAATGAATTAAAAAATCGTACTGATTTAACTAATAAAATAATATTTACTATTGATGGCAAAGATACTAAAGATATTGATGATGCTATAAGTCTAGAAATGGATGGTAATAAATATATTTTAGGTGTTCATATCGCTGATGTTAGTCACTATGTTAAAGAAAATACAGCTCTCGGGGATGATGCTTACAATCGTGGTACTTCTGCCTATCTTGCAGATACAGTAATTCCTATGATTCCACATAAATTATCTAATGGTATATGTTCATTAAATGAAGGTGTTATAAGACTAACTATGAGTTGTGTTATGCAAATAAATTCTGATGGTATAATTGAAAAATATGATATATTTCCAAGTTATATCAAATCTTGTAAAAAAATGAACTATACTGATGTTAATAAAATCTTAGAAGAAAATATAATTCCAGATGGATATGAGCCATATGCTGAAATTCTTTTAAAAATGCATGAATTAGCTAAAATATTACGTAAAAGAAAAGTCGCCAATGGCTATATTGAATTTGAAATACCTGAAGCTAAAATTATCCAAGATGACCAAGGCCACGCTATAGATATTCAAAAAAGAATTCAAGCATCAGGAGAAAATTTAATTGAAGATTTTATGATCGCTGCCAATGTAACTGTAGCAACTCATATTGCTAATATGGATTTACCATTTATATATCGTGTTCATGATCTACCAAATCCCGAAAAAATTGAAGACTTTTTAAATCTTATTAAAGCTTTAGGATATACTATTCATACTAATATAAAAGAAATAACCCCCAAGACTATGCAAAATCTTTTAGAAGAATTAAAAGATAAACCTGAATATTTTATCTTATCTACTCTATTATTAAGAAGTATGAAAAAAGCTGAATATTCCAAAACTAACGTTGGCCACTTTGGTCTTGCTCTTAAAAACTATACTCATTTTACTTCTCCAATTAGAAGATTACCTGATTTAATAGTTCATCGCCTACTAAAAACTTATTTATTAGAAAAAGATTTTAGTATGACAACAATAAATTATCTAGAGAATTATTTAGTAACAGCCGCCGAACATGCAAGTGAAAGAGAAGTTGCCGCTATAAATGCTGAACGCGATGTAGCCGACATGAAAATGGCAGAATATATGGAAAGTCATATAGGTGAAGAATATGATGGTATTATAAGTAGTATAACAAACTTTGGTTTCTTTGTTGAACTAGAAAATTTAATTGAAGGTTTAGTTCATGTTAATACTTTAAAAGGAGATTATTATACTTATATTCCTGAACTATTATCTCTAATTGGTAAAAATACTAAAAAAACTTATCGTGTAGGAGACAAAATACGTATTAAAGTTATTAATGCTTCAAAAGAAAATGCTTTAATTGATTTTGAAATCGTGGAGGATAAATATGATCGAGATAAAAAATAAGAAAGCCTATTTTGATTATAATATTTTAGAAGAATTAGAAGCTGGAATAGTCTTATCTGGAACAGAAATTAAATCAATTCGTAAAGGTTCAGTAGATTTAAAAGATACATTTGTTACTATTAAAAATAATGAAACTTATATACTTAATATGTATATTGCTAAATATGAAGAAGGAAACATTTTTAATCATGAAGAAAGAAGAACACGTAAATTATTATTACATAAAAAAGAAATATTAAAATTAAAAGAAAAAATCAAACTAGAAGGCTTAACTATTATTCCTTTAAAATTATATTTCAAAAAAAATAAAACCAAAATTTTAATAGGAGTAGCTAAAGGAAAAAAACTTTATGATAAAAGAGCTAGTCTAAAAGAAAAAGACTTAAAAAAAGAAACAAGATATTACAACTAAGTATCTTGTTTTAAATTAATTTTTTAAATAATCTATAAATAAAATTACTGCGTTTAAAATAAGTATCCATCCAATAATTACAAATATAGCATTTGAAACAAATATACTAAATATCCCCATAATTATTAATATTATATTGCTTAACGCGGACATATTTTTATAATCTTGAAAACTAATCTGAGTAAGAAGTCTTGTAACCCCAAAATATATCAAGAAAAATCCTAATACATATCTAAGACCAATTTGTAAAGCATTAGCCAAAATTATTAATAACACCCCTATTATAATTGAAGCTAAAGCAACTGTAAGATTAATATTTTTATACTGTGCCATCTCTTTATTTTGATAATATTCAATTAATGTTTTAACTCCAAAAACAATAACAACTATACCTATAATCCAAAATAACAAAGTTGTTGCTTCATTACTTTTAAAAGCTAAAATAAGCCCTAATAATAAATACATTATAGGCGTTAAAATAGATTCTTTTTCTTTTCCTTTTTTACTAGGTTTAATTATCTCCATATACACCATCCTTATGTTCATTATATAATGTTATCAATTTTTAAGCAAGTATAAAATTGAATTAAAAGTATATATATGATATAATAATAAATAGAATAAGAGGGATTTAAATGTTAGACAAACAAGAATTACTAAAAATACTTAATACATATAATATAACATCTAATAAATATGGTCCCACTATTTATGAAAAAGAAAATAAATTAGGTATATGCCTAGACATTAAAGAATCAACATTTGGTTATCTAACTCGTATTTTTACTTTTAATGATAAAGATACATTAAATGAATTTCTAACTAAATATTCTTGGTACAAAAAAAATAAAACTAAATATAATATAACTTTAAATTTTGATAAATATAATACTAAAGAACCCAATATAAAATACTTATATCAAAATCAAGAATTAAGTTTAACAGACATGTTAAATCTTAAAGAAGTAATTACTAAAAATGAAAATAATATAACAGAAGAAAATAAAAAATATATATATTTAACAAATATAAAAGCTCTTACAGAATATTTAATAAATATTAAAAAAAATAAAGAACAAATTAAAATTGAAAAAAACAATCTTAAAACTAAAGAAAATGATTTAAAACATGAATTATTAGAAAACCTAACAATATACTATGGCCGTCCTAAAAAGCCTGAAAAAAAAGCTGTATCTTTAGAAAATATCTTTACTAACAATGATATATCTGTTTTACAAAATAATGAAATAAATATTCAAAATAAATCTCTTAATGATATAAAAAATTATTTAACAAATTTAATTAATATTACTAAAGAAGAAGAATTAGACGAAAAACATCTAGTTAATATTTATTCAAACAATATTTATAAGTACAATATTGAAATATTAACCAAACAAATAGAATTTGTAAAACATAAAATAGAAGCGGAAAAAAACTTTAACTTAAAAGGTAGTAAAATCCATAATATTGATGAAGAACTAAAATCTTTTCTCAAGAATGTAAAACCACCTCAAAATCTTAATGATTATTTAAATACAACCAAAACTAATATTGTTAATAAATATAATGCTATTACTAATATTGAAGATGCTTACTATTCTTTAACTGGTAACAATTTAAATCTTCCTAAAAAAGAAATAAAAACTAACAAAAATGAAGAAAATCCCTTAAAAATATTAACAACCAAATTTAATGATTTACCATTAGAAACTAAAACTAATCTTATAATATATAATTCTTTTTATAAAAATATTTGTAATTATATTATTGATAATAATCCTTCTATTGAAGATATAAAAAAGAATTTTGATTTTAATTATTATTATCATACTCTTGATGAAATAATACATAACGAATACAATAGTCATTATTTAATAACTTATTTTAAAAACATTAATTTTAAAACTTTAGATACTTACATATCTTCTTTAATATCATTAAGTAATGTTTTAACAACTACTTTTACTATTCCCATAGATTTAAAACTATTTACTTTAAATAAAAACACTACTTATAAAGAATATTCTTTAAATCCTCTATTTAGTAAAGAACAAAACTTATATATAGATATTCCAAGTAATACTAATCTTATATATATACCTGATAAAATAATTGTTGATGAAAAAACTAATGAATTAACATTAGAAAAAACAAATAATATTTATATAAAAGGTAATATAACTCTTAATAATGAAACTATAACTGTAAACAAATACAATAAAATAGAGCAAAAAGATAAAGAAAGTGCTATAATTATAACAAGAGATTTAAAGTTAAATGACAGCTATACATTTTATTTAGGAAAATTGGAGGAACAAAAATGAATAAAGAACAATTTTTAAAAGAGTTAAACAAGAATCTAAATCGTTTACCATCAAAAATACGTAAAGAAGAATTAAAAGCATATGAAAATCTAACTGACTATAATTTAGATCCTATAAATGAAGCTAATATAATATATAATAAAAGAGGAATAAACTACACTGTTACCGAAAAAATAAGCCTAATGAATGCGGCATCTATTCTAACTAACAAATTACAATCTAAAGATAAAGATGCCATTAAAAGTATATTATTATTCTTTCTATATTTATTATTTTTATTAATTGTTATTAAAATTCCTTTCATTTATGTAAGAGATATAATAAGTAACATGTTTGCAGAATTTTTACAAATAAATAATTTATACTCTATATGGTATTTAATTTTTGAAATTTTATATGCTATAACAACCATCATTATATTTATTAAATTAATTAAAAATAAAGCCCTAGAAATTAAAAAAGATGAAACTAAACAATAATTCATCTTTTTTAATTAAAATAATTAATTCCTATTGCATCTCTAACTTTTTTTAATGTTTCTTGAGCCACTATTCGAGCTTTTTTACTACCCTCACTCAACATATCATAAACTAAATCAATATGTTTTTCATAATAAGATCTTTTTTCTCTAATTGGTTCTAAAATATCTTCTAAAACATTAATCAAAAACTTTTTAACTTTAACATCCCCTAAACCACCTCTTCGATAATGCTCTTTAAGTTCATCTAAATTATTATATTCATTTAAATATTTCTTAAAATGCTCATCAGTAGCAAAAGCATCTAAATAAGTAAATACTGTGTTATTTTCTACATTACCAGGATCTTCAACTTTAACATGATTAGGATCTGTATACATGCTCATAACTTTATTTTTTACTGTCTCTTTGTCATCAGATAAATATATACAATTTCCTAATGATTTACTCATTTTTGCTTTACCATCTATCCCCGGCAAACGAACACAAGCTTTATTTTGTGAAAGCATAGCTTCTGGTTCTACTAAAACATTTCCATATATTGAATTAAAAGAATGCACTATTTCTTTACATTGTTCAATCAAAGGTAATTGATCATCTCCAACTGGTATTAAATTAGCATTAAATGCTGTAATATCAGCAGCCTGACTAATAGGATAAGCTAAAAAACCAACAGGTACAGCTTCCCCAAATCCTCTTTCTTTAATTTCTGTTTTAATAGTTGGATTTCTTTTCAAACGAGCAAGTGTAACCAAATTCATATAATGAACAGTAAGTTCTGTAAGCTCTGGTATTTGAGATTGTACAAAAATAGTAGTTTTTTGAGGATCTAAACCTACAGATAGATAATCTAAAGCAACTTCAATTAAACTATTTCTAATTTTTTCAGGATTCCGAGCATTATCTGTCAATGCTTGTAAATCGGCAATAAAAACATATACATCATAATCTCCTGTATTTTGTAGTATAACTCTATTTTTAAGACTACCTACATAATGCCCCAAATGCAACTTTCCTGTAGGTCTATCACCTGTTAATATTACTTTTTTAGCCATAATAAATCACCACTTAAATTGTACTAAATTTACACCAAAAAGTCCACAAAAATAATACCAAACTAAATAAATTTAAAAAAAATTAAATTTATAAAGATTATTTTTTAAAATTCTGTTATAATTATAATAGGAGTGAACATAAAATGAATTCAAAAACTATAAAAATATTAATTGCAATTCTAACTATTATAGCTATATCCATTATATTAATTGTCATACTAATACCTAAAAAAGTAGAAAATACACCCAATGAACCATCAAAATATAGTGAAAAAGCTACTAAAATATTAAAAGATAAAGATATATTTAAAGAAGTAGATAAACTAGACTATTCTAAAACTTTAGAAGTATTACTAGAAGAAAACAAATTCATTGATAAATATTTAGATGATTATACTAAAATAGACTATAAAGAAATAGATGATTTTTCTAATACTATAAATACTCTTCTAAATAAAGATTACACATATCAAGAAATCAATTATATATTAAATAATTATCTATCTAATATAGACATATTATTAAATATGAAACATATAAACATCTTAGAATTTAAAGACATAACAAATTTTGATATAAATAAATTAGAAAGATATTTAAAATACAATGAAGATAATGATTATGATTTAAAAACAGTCGTTACCTATGTTAATATAGGATTAGACTTAGAAGGTTATTCTGAATATAAAACTTATACTTTAGAAGAAGCTAAAGATATAACAATTCTAGTTAATAAATATCATAAATTACCAGATGACTATGAACCAGATGATTTAGTATCTCTTTCATATAATGAAAATTATAAATTAAGAAAAGAAGCTGCTGAAGCTTTTGAAAAACTTACCAATGCTGGTATATTAGAAAATGTTATTTTTTATCCTTTTAGTCCTTATCGTTCTTTTGCTACCCAAAATATATTATATAATAGATATAAACAAGTAGATGGCGAAAAAGTAGCGGATACTTATTCTGCTCGACCAGGATTCTCTGAACATCAATTAGGACTTGCCGTTGATGTTAGAAGTAGTAATTTAAGTGATAACCTAACTACTGAACACTACAACTGGATGTTAGAAAATTCTTATAAATACGGTTTTATAATAAGATATCCCAAAGGAAAACAACACATAACCCAATATATAGAAGAACCATGGCACATCAGATATCTAGGAACAGAATTAGCAACAAAAGTCCATGATTCAGGTTTAACTTATGATGAATATTATGACATTTATATGGAAAACAGATAATTTAAAAATCTCAATTATTTATTTACAAATTATATAATAAATGTTAAAAATAAATATGTCCAGAAAAAAGCGTTCGACAAAATTCGACAATTCCCCTATTCCAAATACTTAGGACTATCTACTCTTCCTAATAAATAATCAGCACTAATCTTATATTTCTTACATATATCATATAAAAATGAAGTTGATATTAAAAATCTTCCTCTTTCATAATCCGCAATAACAGATCTAGAAGTTTTTAAATATTGAGCTAATTTAGCTTGTGTTAATTTTTTTTCTTTTCTAAAACTTTTAAGTCTTTCTCCCGCCTCTTCTTTATTTACAGAAGAATCCATTAATTCATACGAAAGAATATTAGTAAAATCAAAAATATAATCCAAAGAAACATTAAAATAATCACATAAATTAATTAAATGCTTAAGGGGAATGGTATTATAATCATTTTCATATTTATTATATAAGGTATTATCCAAACCAATTTCTTGAGCAAGTTCTTTTTGATTCAAACCAAGATTATTTCTTAAAAATTTTAACTTATCAAAATTCATGATATCACCATTATCATTTTCTCATTTAATTGAAAAATACTAAATTATGATTGAAATTATCCGACATTTTTCTTGACTTTTGACATTCATTAGATTATAATTTTAGTATAAGTTAGAAATTTCTAATATAATTGAGTAAT
>CANRBQ010000016.1 GCA_947628905.1 uncultured Bacilli bacterium | reverse complement strand
AAAGCAAAGAGTATTCTTTTTTTAAAGTTAATTTTTAAAAACTGTCCATAGGTAAGAAATATCTTAAAAATATAAATTATAAATTATAAATCCTTGCCTAAGTTGCTCTAACTTATATTCTTGGGCAAGATTAAATTCCATGCGGGGTTCTCCTCGCTTTTTGTTTGGGATAATATCAAAATTTGACAAACTTGCTATTTTGTGGTATCATAGTTCGCAAACCAAAGGGGAAGTAAGTGGAAATACATCGAAGATATTGGTTAAAGGGGGATTTTATTATGTATGAAGAAAAAACAAAAAGACTAAATATTAATTTAAAATCAGTTATAATTAAGATGGCTGTTTTATTGGCAGTTTTATTTATTGGGTTGTGGATTGTATCTATCTTTAAAAATAAAGATAATAATAAGATTGATTTTCAAACTAATTTAAATTTAATGAAAGATGCAGCATCTGAGTATTTTACAGGTTCTAAGTTACCAGTTACAGTTAATGGTAAGAAAAAAGTAACTTTAAAGGAAATGTATGATGAAAAACTATTAGTTGAGTTTGCAGATGAAAAAACTTGTAGTTTAGAAGATAGTTATGCAGAAGCTACAAAAATTAGTGATACTGATTATACAGTTAAAGTAAAATTAGTATGTGGAAAAGAAGTTAATTATGTTATTAATGAATTAAAAGTTAATAATAATGATGATACTGATTTAAATGATGTTAATCAAGATGATCTTATTATTACTCCAGATGATGTAGATATTAATAATGATACTGATGATAGTAAAAATAATGTAGTTAATTCTGGTTCAAGTAATAAAGTAACTAGCAATAAAGTAACAAGTACTTCAAATAAAAGTACAGTAAGTAATAAGAATACTACTACAAATAAAAATAATACTACAAGTAATAATACTGTTACAAATAGTAATACATGTCCTTATGGTAAAAATGAATATAGTTCTAAATATCCTTTAGCACTTAGAATAAGTGGTAATTGTGCTTTAAGTAAATCTTCTTATAATAATAATGCTTATGTTGCTACAGTTAATAAAATTGGTATAAATGAATATGGTAAGTTAGTTAATGAAATAGCAGAATTAGAAAAGAAGACAGGAATAGATTTAGTAGTAAAATCTCCAGTTTATTCAGGAGTTTATAATACTACTAATACTGGTTTAGTAGGATATCAAATAAGATTTGTAGTACAACAAAATATGATTTATAAATATAAAACTATTTATGAATATTATATTGATGGTAATGGAAATAGAACAGTACTTGTAGATACAAGAAATAATTTAAAGGGTGGACTTGTAAGTAGTGGAACTAATAATAATTCTAGTTCTAGTAGTGGATCTAGCAGTAGTAGTGGATCTACAGGAAATAGTAATGTTGCAGTTTCAGGAATAACTGTTAATCCAAAAACAATTGATTTATATGTAGGAGAAACTTATAATTTAAGTGCAACGGTTAGTCCAAGTAACGCTACAAATAAGTCAGTTTCTTGGTCTAGTAGTAATACAAATATTGTAACTGTATCATCAACTGGTAAAATAACTGCTAAAAAAGCTGGTAATGTTATGATTACGGCTAAAGCAGGAGATAAAAGTGTAAATGTTCCTGTTTATGTTAGTAATAAAGTATTAAATGTTCAATCAGTTAGATTTGATGATAGAAGTTTAACATTAAATGTAGGAGATACATATAAATTAAAATATACTGTTAATCCAACAGGGGCTATATACGATAAAGAAATTACATTTACTTCAAGTAATAAAAGTGTAATAAAATTAGATAAAGATACTATTACAGCAGTAGGAGAAGGAAGTTCTATAATTGGAATATCTATTGAAGGTAAAACTGATTATATAACTGTAAATGTAAATAAAAAGAATTATTCTTATACATATTATTTAATGAGTTATGTTAGTGATAATTATGTAGGTAAGAGTTATACTCAAAAGTTTTTATTAAAAAATCTTATAGGAACAGCAAATATTAAAAGTATTAATTTAAGTTATTATAATAGTAATGACTATAATACATATACTAGTGAAAATTGGGATAATAAAATAGATTATGATACAAGTTATAAGAATGGTTATGATAAAACAGGTTATTTAAGAACAGTTGGAGCGACAGATTTAAGAGCATCAGCATTAAATAGTAGTAATTTTACTTTTACAAGTAATGGATCATATAAGTATAATGGTCTTAATGGAATAAGTATTACAACTAATATTAAGAATGTTAATAATGCTAAAAAATATAGTAATAGTTATTTTGTTCCAATTAAAGTAACTGTTAATTATACATTATAAAAATATCTACAGAAATGCAGATATTTTTTAAAGTGTGCTTTTCAAGGAATGTATCTATTAGAATCAATTAAGAATTAATTTTCTTCTTTTGTTCTTGGCCCTCACCATTACCATAGATACAGGCTTCGATCATACTAATTACTACATTGTTAAAAGATGTGTTGCATTTGTCTGCTATTTTTTCTACTTCTTTTAACAGAGAATCTTTAATATATAAAGATTTGTAACTAGCTGGATC
Source organism: uncultured Bacilli bacterium (assembly GCA_947628905.1). Classification (GTDB taxonomy): domain Bacteria; phylum Bacillota_I; class Bacilli_A; order RF39; family UBA660; genus Caccenecus. The sequence goes on along the minus strand of CANRBQ010000016.1, from coordinate 17,999 downwards.
TTTTTGCCTAGTTTGTCTTACAACAAAATCCATTTTCACACCTCATATATATTTTAATATGTTTTAAAAATATAATAAAGGATAGAATTTTCTAATATAAAAATATAATATAAAATAAAATTTGTCAAATTATAGAAATATACTTGAACTATTTTTATATTGTTTGCTATAATGTTTTTAGGTGAGTGACATGAATTATAAATATACGTCTAAAAGTGTGGATGATACTTTAGAGTTAGCACAAAATATTGAAAGTGAAAAGTTTCCAGGAATGGTTATATGTTTAAATGGAGATTTAGGCAGTGGGAAAACTGTTTTTGTTAAAGGTTTTGCTCAAGCTTTAGGAATAGAAGATAATATTACTAGTCCAACATTTACAATAGTTAAAGAGTATGTAAATGGAGAAGCACCATTATATCATATGGATGTTTATAGATTAGATGATAATCAAGAATTTGGAGTAGAAGATTATTTTAATAAAGATGGGATTTGCATTTTGGAGTGGGCAGAATTAATTGAAGATAGATTACCTGCAGAAAGACTTGATATTGCATTTAAAATAATAGATGAAAATACTAGAGTGTTAGTATTTAAACCTCATGGTTTGCAATATGAAGAATTATGTGATGCTGTACTATAAATCTCACTTAGGGTGAGGTTTTGTTTTTAAGGAGTGAAGATGATGGAGCTTTATATTGATACACATTATACGGATTTAGTTATAGCTTTACTAAAAAATAATAAATTAATAGATAAAAGGGTTATTAATAGTAATAAACATTCTATTAATACTGTTAATTTATTAAATGAAATATTAAAAAGTAATAATATAGGAATAGATGATATTAATCTTATTATAGTAATTAATGGACCAGGATCTTTTACAGGAGTTAGAATAGGTGTTGTTATAGCTAAGACTATAGGGTATACAAAGAATATTTCAGTAAAAGCAATATCATATTTACAAGCTTTAGCTTTAAATTATAATAAAGAAGTTATAGTTGGTATTAGAGATAGAAATGGAGTTTTTGGGGGAAAGTTTAATAAAGAACATGAACTTATTGAAGATTATTTTTATTTGACTAATAAAGAAGTAGAAAGTTATAAAGAAGAAATTATATATAGTGATTTAGTAGATATAGAAAAAGTAGCTATGTTTTTAAAGAATAAAGATAATATTAATCCTCATTTATTAAAACCTTTATATGTTAAAAGAATAGAGGTGGATCATGATTAGAGATGCTAATATTTATGATATACCAAGAATTAATGAGTTAGGTTCTCTTTTAAATGATAATTTTTCAAAAGTAAATGATATTAGAGAAATGTTAGAAGATGGTTATTCTAAAGTTATTGTTTATGAAAAAGATAATAAAATAGTGGGGTTTATTAGTGCTACTTGTTTATATGAGACTTGTGATATTTTAAGTTTAGTGGTAGATCCTGAATATCGTAAGAAAATGATTGCTAGTAATTTAATAACTTATTTAATAAGTGAGATGGGAGAAAATCTAAAGTTGGTTACTTTAGAGGTTAAAGCTCATAATTTTCCGGCGATTAGTTTATATGAAAAGTTTGGATTTGAAATAATACATAAAAGGGATAATTATTATAAAGATGATGATGCTTATTTAATGGCGAGAAAGAGTGAATAGATGAAAGATGTATATATTTTAGCAATAGAGTCTTCTTGTGATGAAACTAGTATGGCAATAGTTAAAAATGGGAAAGAAGTTGTTAGTCTTACTATTGCAACTCAAATGGATACACATGCTTTATATGGTGGAGTAGTACCTGAAATAGCAAGTAGAATGCATACTGAAGCAATAACTTTGGTGCTTGATGATACTTTAAAAAAAGCTAATATGAAAATTGAAGATATGGATGGGATAGCAGTTACATGTAAACCGGGGCTTACGGGTAGTTTAATAGTGGGAATAGAATGTGCTAAAACTTTAGCATTAGTTTATAATAAACCTTTGATAGGGGTAAATCATTTAATTGGACATATATATGCGAATAATATAGAAAATGATATGGAATTTCCAATGTTGGCATTAATTGTTAGTGGAGGACATACAGAATTGGTAATTATGGAAGATCACTATAAATTTAAAAGACTTGGGGAAACACTTGATGATGCGATTGGAGAAGCGTATGATAAAGTGGCAAGAGTAATAGGTTTAAAATATCCTGGTGGGCCTAATGTAGAGAAATTAGCTTTAGAGGGGAATGATACTTATAATCTTCCTAAGCCAGTAATGGATGATACTTATAATTTTTCTTATAGTGGACTTAAAAGTGCCATAATTAATTTAGTACATAATAGTGAACAGAGAAAAGAAGAAGTGCGAAGAGCGGATTTGGCAAAGTCTTTTCAAGTGGTGGCAATAGATGAATTAGTTAGAAAAGTAGAAAAAGCATTTAGAGAAACCGGTATTAAAAGATTAGTTGTTGCGGGTGGAGTTTCTGCGAATAAATATTTAAAAGAAGAAATGCAAAAATTGTGTGATAAATATCAAGCTGAATTACTTATACCAAAGCTTTTATATTGTACAGATAATGCAGCGATGATTGGAGCGGCAGCTTATCCTTTATATTTAAAAAAAGAATTTAGTGATTATAGTTTAAATGCTTCAAGTGAAGGGGATATATTATAGAATCTTCTTTTTATTTTGCGGTTATGACCGTAAAAAACAATAAAATGAGTAAAATTGCGGTTGTAACCGCAAAAATATTTGACTTTTTGATTTTTATGAGATATAATTAAACTGGTGATTAAAATGCTTGTACGAGAAGAATATTTAAATAAATTAATAGAATATAAAGAAATAAATTTAATTAAAGTTATTACGGGAGTTCGAAGATGTGGTAAATCTACTTTGTTATTACAGTTTAGAGATTATCTTAAAAGTATAAATGTTAGTGATGAAGATATTATTTATATTAATTTTGAAAGTTCTTTATATTATGATATTAAAGATTATAAAGATTTATTTAATTATGTTAAAGAAAAAGTAGGCAATAGAAAAGCTTATGTTTTATTAGATGAAGTTCAAAGTGTTTTAATGTGGGAAAAAGCAGTTAATTCTATGTTGGTTGATTTAGATGTCCAAATATATATTACAGGATCAAATGCCTATTTGCTATCTAGTGAACTTACTACTTTACTTGCAGGGAGAGTATTAACATTAAATATTTATCCTTTTTCATTTAAAGAGTTTATTAAAGTTTATCCTTTTTCTGAGGAAGAATCATTAGATGATAAATTTAATAAATATTTACAATATGGAGGTATGCCTAATATTGTTAATATGAATAATAATGAGGATTTAATAACTTCTTATTTAAATGATATAAAAGATGTAGTTTTAAAAAAAGATGTTATAGCTAGAAATAATATAAAAAATATTGTAGTTTTAGATAATTTAATGACTTATATGGCATCTGTTATAGGAGTTTTTACGAATCCTTTAAATATAGCTAAGTATTTAGAAAATACAAGAAATGAAACTGTTGATAGTTATTTAAAAATGTTGGAAGATGCTTATATTATTTATAAATGTCTTAGATATGAAGTTAATGGGAAACAATTATTAAAAACTCAAGGGAAGTATTATATGATAGATATGGGGATTAGAAATGTTCTTTCAGGTTATAATAATTTTGATAGTGGATCAGTTATTGAAAATGTTGTTTATTTAGAACTTAAAAGAAAAGGATATCAAGTGTATGTTGGTATATATAAAAATCTTGAGGTGGACTTTGTGGCAATTAAAAATGGAGAGATAAAATATTTTCAAGTAGCAAGAAATTTAAGTGATGATGCTGTAATAGAAAGAGAAACAAGAAGTTTGCTTGCAATAAATGATAGCTATGATAAATATATTATTACTTTAGATAAAGTTAAAAATAAAAATATTAAAGGAATTAAAATAGTTAATATTATAGATTTTTTGTTATATTAGTTATAACTTTTAGTTGGAGTGCAAGAAAATGCTTGTAATTCATGCTTGTTTGTGGTATTATCATTATGCAGATTTATGTTTGCATATAGTTTAGTGGGAGGGAAGTGGATTTGCCCTAGACCACTACTCGAGAACAAAATATTTTATAGGAGGTGTTTTCGTGGCTAAAGAAGTCGTAAAGAAAATTAAACTACAAATTGAAGCAGGAAAAGCAACACCCGCACCACCAGTAGGTACAGTTTTAGGACCTGCAGGAGTTAATTTACAAGAGTTTTGTACAAAATTTAATGATGCAACTCGTGATAAAATGGGTGATGTAGTTCCTTGTGAAATTTCTGTTTATGATGATAGAAGCTTTGATTTTGTACTTAAGACTCCCCCAGCAGGATTTTTACTTAAGAAAGCTGCTAAGATTCAAAAAGGATCTACTAAAGGAGCCAATGAAATCGTTGCTACTATCAGTAAAGAAGATTTAAGAAAAATTGCTGAAACTAAATTACCTGATTTAAATGCTTATGATGTTGATGCTGCAATGAACATTATTGAAGGTACTGCTCGTAATATGGGTATTGCTGTTAAAGGTGTTAATGATAAAGAATTACAAGAACAAGCAGCGGAAGCTCAGAAAGAAGAAGTAGAGCAAGCTAAGAGAGATGCTGAACTTGCTGAAATGGAAGCAGAATCTAAAGAATTTAGTGCTGATGTTCCAGTAATTGGTGATGAAAATAAAGAAACTGAAGAAGAAAATTAAAAAAGAAATCCATCTTAAAAAACCACAGATAGGAGGGAATAATTTTGAGTAAACACGGAAAGAAATATGTGGAAGCATCAAAAAAGCTTGAACATAACAAATTATATAGTTTAGATGAAGCTATTAAGTTAGTTAAAGAAACAAGTGTTACTAAATTTGATAGTACTGTTGAAGTAGCTATTAAATTAAATATTGATGCGAAAAAATCAGACCAAAATTTAAGAGGAAGTTTTGTTCTTCCTAATGGTACTGGTAAGACTAAGAGAGTACTCGTTATTGCTAAAGGAGATGCTGCTAATAAAGCTAAAGAAGCTGGAGCAACATATGTTGGCGATAAAGATATGCTTGATAAAATTGCTAATGAAAACTGGTTTGATTTTGATGTAATTGTAGCAACTCCAGATATGATGCCTGAATTAGGTAAAATTGGTAAAGTTTTAGGACCTAAAGGTTTAATGCCAAATCCTAAAACTGGTACTGTTACTACAGATGTTGTTAAAGCAATAAATGATATTAATAAAGGTATGATTGCATATAAAACTGATAGTTTTGGTAATATTCATGCGATTATTGGTAAAGTATCATTTGATGAAGCAGCTTTAAAAGAAAATTTAAATTATGTAGTATCTACAGTTACTAAAGCTAAACCAGCAAGTGTTAAAGGTGTGTTTATTAATAATATTACAATTGCTAGTACAATGGGTCCTGGCATTAGAGTAGATAAAAATACTTTTGACATTTAATTGAATTTATTATATAATATTAGTACTTAAAAAAGCGAACCAAAGACAGTAGGGAGTTTTAAAGCTTTAATAATCCTACCGAGGGGAGAATAGAGTTATTTCTGGCTTCCCTAAAGGAAGCTTTTTTAAATAAAATTTATAGGAGGAGAATATGGCAAGTAGCAAAATACTCGATACTAAGAAAGCTATTGTTAGTGAAATTACAGATAAACTTAAAAATAGTGAATCTGTTGTGTTGTTTGAATATCAAGGATTAACAGTTAGTGAAGTTAGTGAGTTAAGAAGAAAACTAAGAGATACAGAAGCTGAAGTTAAAGTTTATAAAAATACTCTTTTAAAAAGAGCTTTAGATGATTTAAACTTAAATTTAGATGATTTCTTAGAAGGACCAAATGCAATAATGTTTGGTAGAAATTTACTTGAACCAATTAAGGTTATTACAGAGTTTGCTAAAAATCATGATAAAATGAACATTCGTGTAGGTGTCATTAATGGTGATGTTGCAGATTTAACTGTAATTAAAGAATATGCTGCGATACCTTCTTATGAAGGATTACTTACAATGCTTGCAGCTGGTATGATGGAACATGTAAGAAACTTAGCAATTGGTTTAAATTTGTATGCCGAGAAATTAGAAAATTAGAAAGGAATGATTTAAATGGCAAAATTAACAAAAGAAGATTTTATTAGTGCTTTAAAAGAAATGACTATTCTTGAAGTAAAAGAATTAGTAGACGCAATGAAAGAAGAATTTGGAGTAGATCCTAGTGCTGTAGCAGTTGCTGCTGCTCCTCAAGCTGGGGCTCAAGAAGAAGGACCTTCAACTAAGACTGTAGTTCTTAAGAGTGCAGGTGGAAATAAAATTGCAGTTATTAAAATTATTAAAGAAGTTACAGGTTTAGGTTTAGTTGAAGCTAAGGCTATCGCTGATAATGGTGGTAACTTAAAAGAAAATATTCCTGCTGAAGAAGCAGAAGCTTTAAAAGCACAACTTGAAGAAGCAGGTGCTGAAGTAGAACTTGCTTAATTAAATATCCCTTAGGGATATTTTTTTTGGAAAAAATTAAAATTTAGTATTTATGTATAATTGTAGGTTAGATTATATAATTTTGTTAAGTAGAAAATATAAAATTAGTTAGCAGATTATATAAAATCTGTAATTTGACTTAAAATTTTTTTTAGAGTAAAATGAATGAGTAAAAAGTGGAAAGGAATTTATGATAGTATTTTGGGGGGTTATGATGTTTATCTACTTGTAGGAATTTTTAGTATAAAAAAACTAGTCTATTTTGTAGGACTAGTAAATTGACTATCTTTTTAATGTCATGTTTTTAGTGTTAGTAAGTTCTGCTTTTATTTTAGCAATTTCTTTTTTGACAGGTGTTGCAAAACCGATGACATTAATATTAAGTAAAGTTTCTCTTAAAGCATTTAAGGTTTCTTCATTACATCCTAAAGCTTCTCCTGTTTGTAAATCATGATAAAAATTAGTAAAATTTTGAAAACTTATTAAGTTATAACTTTTTAAGACATTAACTATATTTTTTAATGAATTTTCATAATTTTGATGAACTTTTTCGGTTATAGTTATCATAAATTTCCCCCCTTTGTTAATTGAGGTATATTTTAGCATAAAAGTGGTAATTTGTCAAATTGAGTTTTATGACTTGATTTTTTAATTATTGATGTTTATAATTATTATAATAGGAGATTGGTGTTGGATGAAAGCTAAAATTTTGGAGAGAAAAAGTGATATTATTAAAATTGTCTGCTTATCTATCGTAATTATATGGATAATTTGTTTCTTTATTGATTATTTTAGAGCAAGACAATCTAAAAATCCTTTATTTTGTATTTCAGAAAATACCAAAGAATATGATGATGGAACTGTATATTCTTGTATAGGATTAGGATATAAAATGTATAAATATAATCGTTCAAGTGTTTCTACAAACTTAGAATTTGGACCATTTTTTATTCAAGAGAGAACAAAATAGGTTCTTTTTAATTGATTTAAAGAACATTAAAGGTTATAATTGTTTTAGGTGGTTATAAATGTTAAATAAAAATGGTTGGGGACTTCAGGAAATGTTAATATTATCTGGGATTTTAATTATATTTTTAGTGATAGCTATTTATTTTATTTATACTATGTATAGTGAAATAGATTTTATGGGTAATGATTATTATGTTAATATGGAAAAAGATTTAGAAAGTAATACTCGGGAGTATTTAGATAAATATTATGATGGAGTTTTAACTAGTGATGATGTTATTATTGCAGAAGAAGTATTGGAACAAAAGGGGTTAGGAGTTAATTTAGTGGATAAAGCTGGCAATATGTGTTCTGGATATGCAGTTGCAAATAAAAGTAAAGGTAATATTAGCGTTAAAGGGTATATTGATTGTGGTAAATATAAGACTGATGGATATAAAGAATGGAGATAGTAATTAATGAAAAAGAAAACTAAAATATTATTAGTAATATGGGCAATAATTGTAATTATATTAATAGCATTGCTTACAGTATTAGGATTTATGCTTAAAAATAATAAAGAAGAATATTTAGAAATAGAAGAAGACCTTAGAGAAGCTGCTCAAAGATATGTTTTAGATAATGGACATTATCCTCAAGATGGAAATGAACTTCGAATTAGTAGTAAAGATTTATATGAGGCTGCTTATTTAGAGCGTGATGATTTAGAAAATGATGGAGATACATGTGAAGGTTATGTAGTAGTTTATACAGAAAATATTGTTAAATATAGAGCTTATATTAAATGTAAAAATTATATGACAGAAAATTATCAAAAATAAATTATTTCATAAAAAAATTGGATATTTTATTCCAATCTTTTTTATTCTGTTCTTAAGGCTTCGACTGGGTCTTTTTTACTTGCCATTTTAGCAGGAATTAAACCAGCGATTACAGTTAAGAAGATGCTTATAATAATAAGTATTATTGCTCCTCCAATAGGAAGTTTTGATATTCCTCCAATGTTTGTTAGATTTTCAATAATTATATTAATTGGAATATTTAGAATAATAGTAACTATTATTCCTAGAATTCCTGCAGTTGCACCTACAATTAAAGTTTCAGCATTAAATACTCGAGAAATATCTTTTTTGGAAGCACCAATACTACGTAAGATACCAATTTCTTTGGTTCTTTCTAATACAGATATATATGTAATGATTCCAATCATAATGGAAGAAACAACAAGAGATATGCTAACAAAAGCCATTAAAACATAACTAATAATATTAATAATATTTGATGCTCCACTCATCATGACTGCAATAAAATCTGTATAAGTTATTTTATTTTCTTCTTTATTTTCATTATTATATTTATCTATTAAATCATTTAAAGCTTCTTTAGAATTAAAATCTTTAGCATAAATGTTAATAGTGCTAGGATGTTCTAAATTCACAATTCCGAGTTTTTCAAGATTAGATTCATATGTTGCTTCAGCATTTTCTTGATAATTTTTAATTAGTTCTGTAAGTTCAATTTCTGATAAGCCTTGAAGATACATTTTTTCTTCAGGGCTTAAATTATTAATATTAAATTCTTCGTTGGAGAATTCTTTGTTGGTAAAAATATTTGTATTTGGTTTATTTAATTGTTCTTTAGCTATTTCCGTATTATTTATTTTATCAACAATATATTTAGTTAATGAAGAAGTATACATAATGCCACCATAATTGTTATTATTTGATAGAGTATCTTCTTTAGGCCTTATAATACCCACTATTTTTAGCTCTAAAGCATTTTTTAGAATATTATTTAAATACTTTTCATCAGAACTTTTATCTATCCATATATTACCATTTTTTTCATAATAGTCAGTGTTTAATAAAACTTTAAATTTAAGATTTAATAATTCATCATATGAATATGTTAGTTCTTCTAATTCTTCTATTTTTTCACCTTTTAAGATAGCATTATATTTATTAATTAAATCTTTATTATCAAGTAATCCTATAGAATATAAAGTATAATCACTTATTTCATTATTTTTATTAACTTCGATAACTATTTCATTATATTCATTTGGAAGTCTACCAGATAAAATATCATATTGATCATTTAATAATTCGCGATTATCTAACATTTCACTAAATGCATAATAACTACTCATACCACCACTGAATAAATCACTCATATTATTCATAGTAGTCATACCTAATTTATCTACAATTTGATCAGGATTTACTTGAGTGTAAGTGTTATCATTATTTTCTTTATAAATATTTAAATCTAAATTATATGAATATTGGATATTATTCATATATTTATTAAATTCTGATTTATTATTATCAATATATTTTTTAAATTCATAAAGATTGTTAGTTTTAGCTCCACTGCTCATTAAAGATAACATATTGTTAGTAACATTTAAAGAATGAATTTTGTTATCATTATAAGTTTTATTTTCATATAAATTGGATGATGCTGTTTCTAAAAGTTTTCCTGTATCCATAGTTTTTTCTTGAAGAGTTATAGGATAGCTTGATAAAGTATCTTCTTCAACATTGTCAATATAATTTTGCATTCCACTTGATAGTGATAATATTAAAGCTATACCAATTATGCCAATAGAACCGGCAAAAGCAGTTAAAATTGTTCGGCCTTTTTTAGTAAGTAAATTGTTTAAACTAAGAGATAATGCTGTTAAAAATGACATGTTTGTTTTGCCAGATTTATTTTCATTATGGGATTCATTATTTTCATAAGGATTTGAATCATCAATAACATTGCCATCTAATAGTTTAATAATACGTGTGGAATAATTATTTGCTAAATCAGGATTATGTGTAACCATAATAACTAATTTTTCTTTAGCTATTTCTTTTAGTAAATCCATGATTTGAACACTGGTTTTAGTATCTAGGGCTCCAGTTGGTTCATCGGCAAGTAAAATGTCTGGATTACCGACAAGGGCTCTGGCGATTGCTACCCTTTGCATTTGGCCTCCACTCATTTGATTTGGCTTTTTGTGCATTTGATCTTCTAAACCAACATCTTTTAAAGCTTGGATGGCTCTTCTTCGACATTCAGTTTTACTTTCTCCGGCAAGGGTTAAAGCAAGTTCTACATTTGCTAATACTGTTTGATGAGGAATTAGATTGTAATTTTGAAAAACAAAACCAATACTATGATTACGATAGGTATCCCAATCTTTATCTTTAAAGTTTTTGGTTGATTTACCATTGATAATTAAATCACCATTAGTATAATTGTCTAATCCTCCAATAATATTTAATAGAGTTGTTTTTCCACATCCAGATGGACCTAATATACTTACAAATTCTGTTTCACGGAATTTTAAATTAATACCTTTTAACGCTGTAACTGTATTTGCTCCGCTTAAATATTTTTTGGTTATATTTTTAAGTTCTAACATATTTTTCCTTTCTATTCCTTATATAGGATATAATAAAATTATATGCTTAAATTAGTTTTTAGTCAATAGGATATTTTGTTGTAAAATATATGTATTTATTTTGCTTTTTTTAATATATTGTAGTAAAATATTTTTTAGGAGGATATTTATGGAAGAGGCTGTACAAAAAGAGTTATATAATTATATTAGAGAATGTTTATATGATCCTGTTTATGGGCTTAAGATTCAATATAATCATGATGTTTATGGTAGAGATGAAGCAATGAATAAAAATATTGAAGTTTTGCATTTTATGACTAGTTCTTTAGAAAATGAAAAAAAAGTTATAGATGAAATTATTAATAAAGGAATAGCAGAAGTTAAAAGTAGTCAATATACTATTAATGGAGAAAATGTTAAGAAGTTTTTAAATTTATCAACAATTATACCTTTAGCAAGAGCGGCTTATGAAAGAGCTTTGATGGCCAAAGAGAATGATGAACAATTCGTAAGATAGAGTTGTTCTTTTTAATTATTATATAAATTGCTTGTTTTTGATGGCAAAATTTGGTTATTTGTGTTATATTATTTTTGAGAGGAGTTTTTATATGGTAACTAAGAAAAACATTGTAACTAGTATAGTGTTAAGTATTATAACTTGTGGCATTTATGGAATTTTTTGGTTTATATCACTTACAGATGATGTAAGGGTAGTAAGTGATGATACGAGATTATCTGGTGGAAAAGCATTTTATTTACAATTATAACTTGTGGAATCTATGGTTATTATTGGGCTTATATTATTGGTAAAGCAATGGTGCAAGCTAAAAGTAAAAATGATCTTCCAGCTGAAGATAATTCACTCATTTATTTATTGTTACAAATATTTGGATTAGGTATTGTTAATTATTGCTTAATTCAAAATGATTTGAACATGATTGCAGATAAGAATGCAAACGCTTAAAAGAATATTAATAGGATTTAGCTTATTAGTGCTCTTAATATTATATTTAAAAGTTGGTGAAGAATTTTGGTTATTTTGTCCTATTTATAAATTAACAGGTTTATATTGTCCAGGATGTGGAATAACTAGAATGTTAAGTAGTATATTGAATGGAAATTTTTATCAAGCTTTTAGATATAATCCTTTGGTATTTATATTAATACCATTTATGATTTTTCATTTTACTGACTCAATTATAGCTTTTTATAAAAAAAGAAAAACGATTTTAGAAAAATATGAACCTTATGTTTGGTATGTTTTAATTGGAATTTTTATGGTTTATGGGATTTTAAGAAATATACCATTGTTTAGTTTTTTAAAACCGACAAGTATTTAATTTTTTAGGAGTTGTGACTAACTCTTTTTTTGATTGTAATTATAATTTATTTGTGATAAAATAGGTAAGCTTGAAAAGGAAGATTTAATATGAATATTTATTTAAAAAATGATACTGAGAGATTAATTAATAGTTTAAATGATTTAGTTGCTAATAAGAATAATAGAAATGTTAAAGAACTAATGGAAAATGTTAATAATGCTTTTTATTATTTAACTAAATATGATTTAAGTAAATTATCACAAGAGGAATTAAATATTTTAAATGATGCTTGTCAAAATTTAAAATTAGTAAAGTTAGGAGCATGTAAAATATTAAAAGCTAGTTTAAGTATTGATATTTTGGGGCTTTTAGTAACTTTATCGATTGTAAATGGAAAAGATTTTTTTACTATTGGAGCTTTTTTGTATTTTGGTTATCAAATTTATATAGATACAATTGGTAATAGTATGTATTCAGTACCGGCGAGAGAATTAAAACATTTAGCAATAAGAGCAGATCAAATAATGAAAGAAATTGAAGTAGCAAAAGAGCAAAAAATTAAAATTAAAGATATAGTAGTATAAGAAAAAGAAGATATTAAAGAATTAGTTAGTGAAAATAAAGAGAATGAATTGGATATTTGTAATATGTTTTTAAGTAATATTAATACTTTAAGTGATGAAGAAAAAGTAAATAGTTTTAGGTATTTAATGAATGAAATTAATAGTTATATAAATATTAATCCTACTTTAAAATATTATTTTGGTAATAAAGTAGCAGAGTGTTATTATGAGGTGTTAAATAGTATAAATAATAGTAGTTTAATTATTAGTTTTGTAGATTCATTTTTTATAGATTATTTAGTTCAATATGGATATTCTATGTTAGATTGTTTGGGAGAAACATTAGAAGTAATTAAATTTAGAAATTTTTTGTATAGAAATAGAAATAGTTTTACTAATTTAGAAAATTTGAAATATATTAGTGAGTTTTTGATTAAGAATAAAGAATATAAATTAGTATTGAGAAAAGAAAAAGCTTAATTTGACTCTTTATAAAAAATATGTTATTATTAGAATGTATTAAATGTGACCGCTACTAGATGGTGCGGGGTAAAAATGATTCTAGGTGCGAATGTGACCGCCACTAGATGGTGCGGGATAAAAATGATTCTAGATGTAAATAAGCTCTTAAATATTTTTAAGGGCTTTTAAAGTTAGTAAAGGGAGGTTTTGAATGGAGTTAAAAGAAGGATATCTATATCATTTAAAAGATGAATATTTTTTTTTGATAAATGATGAAGTTTTGATGAAAAATAAAAGTGGAAAAAGACCTAGTTATTTTGTTATTAAAGAAAAAGACTCAGAGATATTATGGTTTATTCCTTTAAGTACAAAGGTAGAAAAATATAAGAAAATTCGGGAACATAAATTAAAAAGGTATAAGCATTGTTCAACTATTTTAATAATTAAAATAGCAGGAAAAGAACAAGCGGTGTTAATTCAAAATGCTTTTCCTACTATTGAAAAATATGTTGATTCTTTTCATACTATTGATAATATCCCAATTAGTGTTAGAGGGCACTTAAAACGTAAAATATTATTTAATTTTAATAATACTTATGGTTCTCATTTAAAAGGAGTAAATATTTTTTATAGTGATGTTGATAAATTGAAGAAGATAATGTTAAAAGAATTAGAGAAAGATAAGAATAAAATGATTGTTTGATATAATTTTAAGTAAAAAAATGCTTGACTTTCATATACTATAATGGTATATTATTTGTGCATTTTAAATTGAGGTTCTATTTAGGTAGAACTTAATTTAATAGGAATTCTGATACACCAGGATGTGTGTTAATTAGGAGGGAGGAAAATAAATGCCAACAATTAATCAACTAGTTAAGAAAAACAGAAAGAGTAAAAATAAGAAAAGTAAATCTCCAGTGTTACAAGTAGGTTATAATGTTATGACTAGACGTCAAACTGATACGAAAGGACCTCAAAAACGTGGAGTATGTACAAGAGTTGGAACAAAAACACCAAAGAAGCCAAACTCAGCATTACGTAAATATGCACGTGTTAGACTTTCTAATGGTAAAGAAGTAGATTGTTATATTCCAGGTGAAGGACACAATTTACAAGAGCATAGTGTTGTACTTGTTCGTGGTGGTCGTGTTAAAGACTTAATCGGTGTTCGTTATCACATTGTACGTGGTACACTTGATACTCAAGGAGTTAATAACAGAAAACAAGGTCGTAGTAAATACGGAACTAAAAAACCTAAAAATTAAAAAGAAAGGAGATTAGATTATGCGTAAAAGAAGAGCAGTAAAGAGAGATGTTTTACCTGATCCAATATATAATTCTAAAACTGTTACAAAATTAGTTAATAGAATTATGAAAGATGGAAAAAAGGGTACAGCTGAGAAAATTCTTTATGAAGCATTTAACATAATAAAAGAAAAAACAGGAAAAGATCCAATGGAAGTTTATAAAGCAGCTTTAGAGAATGTTAAGCCAGCATTAGAAGTTAAATCGCGTAGAGTTGGTGGATCAAACTACCAAGTACCGATGGAAGTAACTGATGAAAGAGCACAGACTTTAGCATTACGTTGGATTGTTAATTATGCAAATACAAGAAATGGAAAGGGAATGGCCATTAATTTAGCAAATGAGTTAATTGATGCATCAAATGGTGTTGGTGGCGCAGTTAAGAAGAGAGAAGATACTCATAAGATGGCTGAGGCAAATAAAGCATTTGCTCATTATAAATGGTAATAGACTATGGCAAGAGATGTTAGTTTAGAGAAAATTAGAAATATCGGTATCATGGCGCATATTGATGCTGGTAAAACAACATTTACAGAAAGAGTTTTATTTCATACAGGTATAACTCATAAAATTGGTGAGACTCATGATGGAGAATCACAAATGGACTGGATGGATCAAGAAAAAGAAAGAGGTATCACCATTACAAGTGCGGCAACAACTGCACATTGGAAGGGATATCGTTATAATATTATTGATACTCCAGGTCACGTAGATTTTACAATTGAAGTTCAAAGAAGTTTAAGAGTACTTGATGGAGCAATTGCTTTACTTGATGCTCAAGCTGGTGTTGAACCTCAAACTGAAACTGTATGGAGACAAGCTAATGAATATAAAGTTCCAAGAATGATATTCGTTAATAAAATGGATAAAATGGGAGCAGATTTTGTTTATAGCTTGGATACTATTGATAAGAGATTAGGAGCTAAGGCTAAAGCTATTGCGTGGCCAATTGGTTCAGAATCAGAATTTAATGGAATTGTCGATATCTTAAATAGAAAAGCTTATCATTATGATGGTGGTGAGCATGAAGACTACACAGAAATTGAAATTCCTGATGATTTAAAAGATTTAATTGAAGAAAAAAGAGCCGAATTAATTGAAACTGCAGTAGAGTTTGATGATGAATTAATGATGGCTTATCTTGATGGGCAAGAAATTAGTGTTGAAGATATTAAGAAAGCTATTCGTAAAGGTACTTTAGCAGCAGAATTCTTCCCAGTTATGTGTGGTTCTGCTCTATCAAATATGGGTGTTAAGTTTGCGCTTGATGCTGTAATTGATTATTTACCAAGTCCACTTGATGTGGAAGCAATCGACTGTGTTGATATGAATGGTAATGACGTTAAGAGACATCCAAGTGATTCAGAACCTTTTACAGCTTTAGCATTTAAGATTATGACAGATCCTTATGTAGGAAGACTATCATTCTTCCGTGTATACTCTGGAGTTTTACATAGTGGTTCTTATGTTCTTAATTCAACTAAAGGTGAAAAAGAAAGAATTGGACGTATTTTACAAATGCATGCAAACCAAAGAAAAGAAATTACTGAGGTTTATGCAGGTGAAATTGCAGCGGCTGTAGGACTTAAAAATACAACTACGGCTGATACACTTTGTGATGAGAAAAATCCATGTATCATGAAAGGTATGGAATTTCCTGATCCAGTTATTGATATTGCAATTGAACCAAAGAGTAAAAATGATCAAGATAAAATGGCTTTAGCTTTACAAAAGTTAGTTGAAGAAGATCCAACTTTAAGAGTTAAAACTGATCATGAAACAGGACAAACTGTTTTATCTGGTATGGGAGAATTACACTTAGACATTATAATTGATCGTATGCGTAGAGAGTTTAACGTAGAATGTAACAGTGGTAAACCACAAGTTGCTTATCGTGAAACTATTAAGACGGCAGCTGATTGTGAAGGTAAATATATTAAACAATCTGGTGGTCGTGGACAATATGGTCATGTTTGGGTTAAATTTGAACCAAATCCAGAAAAAGGTTATGAATTTGTGGATGCGATTGTTGGTGGAGTTGTTCCAAGAGAATATATTCCAGTAACAGATAAAGGATTACAAGAAGCTATGCAAGGTGGTATTCTTGCAGGTTATCCAATGGTTGATATTAAAGCAACATTATTTGATGGATCATATCATGATGTTGACTCATCAGAAATGGCCTTTAAAATCGCCGCTTCTATGGCTTTGAAAGAAGCTAAAAATAAATGTAATCCAGTATTACTTGAACCAATTATGAGTGTTGAAGTAATAGTACCAGATGAATATATGGGTAACGTTATGGGTGACCTAACTAGTCGTCGTGGTAAACCAATGGGACAAGAGTCTCGTGGTAATGCTTTATCAATTAAAGCAATGGTTCCTTTAGCAGAGATGTTTGGATATGCAACAAGTTTGCGTTCTAATACTCAAGGTCGTGGTAATTTTACAATGACACTTGATCATTATGAAGAAGTACCAAAGTCTATTGCAGAAGAAATTATTAAGAAAAATAGTGTTAACTAAAATTTAACACAATAAAGTTAAATAATACTTGAAAAATATTCAAGCATTAGATAAAATAATAATATATTGAAAGGAGAAAGAAATAATGGCAAGAGAAAAATTTGACCGTTCTAAAGAGCATGTTAATATTGGTACTATTGGACACGTTGACCATGGTAAAACAACATTAACTGCAGCAATTACAAAATATTTTGGTAAGTTTGTTGATTATGCTGATATCGACAAAGCACCAGAGGAAAGGGAAAGAGGTATTACAATTAATACTGCTCACGTTGAGTATGAAACTGAAAAACGTCATTATGCTCATGTTGATTGTCCAGGACATGCCGATTATGTTAAAAACATGATTACTGGTGCTGCTCAAATGGATGGAGCTATCTTAGTTGTATCTGCAGCAGATGGCCCTATGCCTCAAACAAGAGAACATATCTTACTATCTCGTCAAGTTGGTGTTCCTAAAATTGTTGTTTATATGAACAAATGTGATCAAGTTGATGATCCAGAATTACTTGATTTAGTAGAAATGGAAATTAGAGAATTACTTGGAGAATATGGTTTTGATTCTGAATGTCCTATTATTAGAGGTTCAGCATTAAAAGCATTAGAAGGTGATGAAGAAGCTGCTCAATCAATTCGTGATTTAATCGCTGCAGTTGATTCTTATATCGATGCTCCAGTAAGAGATACTGATAAACCATTCTTAATGAGTATTGAAGATGTATTTACAATTTCAGGACGTGGTACTGTTGTTACAGGACGTGTTGAAAGAGGTAGATTAAATCTTAATGATGAAGTTGAAATTGTTGGTTTAAAACCTACAAAGAAGACTGTTGTTACTGGTATTGAAATGTTTAGAAAATCACTTGATTATGCTCAAGCTGGTGATAATGCTGGTGTATTATTACGTGGTATTGCTCGTGAAGAAGTTGAACGTGGACAAGTTCTTGCTAAACCAGGAAGTGTTAC
>CANRBQ010000015.1 GCA_947628905.1 uncultured Bacilli bacterium | reverse complement strand
TCATACCTTTCTCTTCTTTCTAATTGATTACTCAATTATATTAGAAATTTCTAACTTATACTAAAATTATAATCTAATGAATGTCAAAAGTCAAGAAAAATGTGTTATTTCCCTATAAATAAACTATTGTAAAAAAATAATTGATAGAATAAAATTGGTGAATACATATGGAATTTCAAAAATTAAAAGAACTAAGAGAGGATAAAGAATTAACTCAAAAAGAAGTTGCAGCAAAGCTTAATGTTGCATTAGGAACATATGCCATGAATGAATTAGGACATGATACAATAACCATAACAAACCTTGTTAAATATTGTGATATATTTAATGTATCAATCGATTATATTTTTGAACTAAATAATATTAAAAACTATCCCAATAGTCAAAAAGGTTTTAACAAAGACACACTAAAAACACGTTTAAAGGATTGTCGTAAAGAAAATAAATATACTCAAGTAAAAATTGGAGAATTATTAAATATCGATCATTCTGTATGGTGTCGATATGAACAAGGAAAAACTACAATAACAACTTCCTTTTTATATACATTTTGTCAAACATTTAATATTTCTGCCGATTATCTTTTAGGTAAAATAGATTTTCCTAAATATTTAAAATAAAAATAAGAAGTTTATTCATCCTTCTTATTTTCTTTTTGCAAATTAATATCCAACTTTGCAGTTTTTTCTAAAGTCAAAACTTCTTCTCTATAATTAACAGCTAAACCTATAGTAAATACATACGATAATAAATAAAGCCAAATCATTAATACCACAATACTAGCTAAATTCCCATAAAACACATCATATCTCGCAAAATGTGTAGTATATAATGAATATACATATGTAATCAATATAAAACCAAAAGTTGTAAATACAGCGCCTTTATTAACTTCTTGACTAGGTATTTTTTTATCTGGAGCCATTGTAAATATTATCTTAATAAACAAAAATATAATAAACCAAGAAACAGGCCCTTTAAGAACACTTATTATTAAAGTTAAATTAGTAAATATTTCTTTACTTATATCCATATATCTTAACATTTCTATTATTTTATTTCCAAAAACTCCAAATATAAGTAAGAAAATAAATAACAAAATAATTATTAAAACCATAATAAATGCTTTAAGTCTTCTCTTAAAAAAACCAGCATTTTTAATTCCATAAATAGTATTAGAACTAACAATTATTGAAGCTGCTCCATTACTAGCAATAAAATAACCAATAAATAAAGTTAAAAAGAAATTAAAATCTGCTGTAATTTTCATATTAACTCCCAACAACATATTAGCAAAATCACTACTAAAAGCCCTAGAAATAAAATCCGTTATAAAATCTAATGAAACATTAAGTGAAGAAGCAACAAATGTTAAAATAGTTAATGTTGGTACTATTGATAAGACAAAAGAAAAAGCTAAATGACCAGGAAGTATTTCCATTTCAGGTCTTTTTAATACTTTTAAAAAATTACTAAACCCCTTCTTTATCCTTTCAATCATTTACTACCTCATTTTTCTTTTTCTGATTCTTCATCTCATCTGTAGCTTCTAATATTGCATCTTCAATAGTTTTAATTCCATCATTAATCATCGCATAACCAAACTCTGCTCCATAATCATATGGTAATTTCTTAAATTCTTTATTTAATTTATGAATATAATTAGTAACTTGTTTTTGTGTATAACCAACTAAATAAATTAAAAATTCATTTCCATCAGTTCTCATAATATCACTATTATCTAACTGTGTTTTTATTAAAATATTCGCCGCACTAGCAATTTGTTTATCCCCTTCTTCATATCCTAAAGTATCATTAATAAATTGTATATTATTTAAATCTATAACTATCATTGTTTGAGGATAAACCGTATTATTATTCCAATTATTTATATATTCATTTAAATAATTTCTATTTTTTAAAGAAGTTAATTGATCTATAAATTTAATCTTATTATCTTTCTTAATTCTTTTAGCTATCTTAATTTTTTTACTACTCTTATAAAATACAATAAATATTAAAGCAAAAATAGTTAAAGTAATTAAAATATATTTAGCAATAGTTCCCATTATACTTCCCGTTCTAACTGTTAAACTATGAGAATACATACCTTTATATATCATTTCATTATTATCTAAACTCATCGCATATTTAGTTAATAATTTATAAAAAGAACTTTCAGTCTTAGACTTAAACTCATATGTATCATTTATAATTCCATGATATCTCTCTGTATAATTATTTAATTCTTTTCCTGAATATAAATTATATATATTTCTATCTATTAAAATTATAACATCTTTATTATTAAGTTTCTTTAAATCTTTATCATCTCTATAAGTTTTAATATCTATTCCTTTATAATTACTCAAAAAATTATTTAAGAAACTATTTTCTTCTACATAAACAGTTTTATTAACTAAACTATTAATAGAATTAACAACTACTCCATTACTACTATTAGCAACTACACTGTATTCTACTAATATTTTTGAATCTATCGCATGATAATTATCATCTATATTATAATAATTAAAATATAAATCTATATCTCCTTTATTAATAGCTCTTTTAAAAACATTTAAATTTCTATATTTTGTATAATTAAACTCTATATTACTAAACTTACTAAAATCATACAAATACATCGCAACTATTCCCCCATAATTACCACCCATAAGTATTTCATAAGGACTATTATTAATAAGGCCATAATTATAAGTTACACTTTGCATTGCATCAACTTCAGTTTGACTAATATTTAAAGATGATACAAACAAATTAAATTCTGCTCTTTTAAAATATTCTTCCAAATTATCATTTTTCCAATTATTATAATATTTATTTAAAATATTAGTTAATGTATCATTATTAACCCCATTAATAGTATAATATAGTTTAATATCAGATAAATGATTAACAATATAATAATCATTTTTAAGTATTTCATCTAAATAAATAGTTAAAGGAACAATCATATAATTTATTTCTGTATTACTATTCATGGCTTCTAATAAAGATTCTTTACTATCATAACTAGTTAAAGAAACTTCTCTAATATTATTAATAAAACTACTAATATAACTTAAATCACTATTAATAACTCCTATTTTTTTATTAGCAAAAGCTTCATAATTAGCAATAATCTCATTCTTTTTACTAACTAAAACAAAATGATCTTCATAAAATATTTTATCATTATTCTGTAAATTTGTCTTTACTCCTAAAGTAAGACCACTTGTTACATCTCCATAATTAAATGTTACAGGATTAAGTTGTAATTTATACTCTAACTCTAAATCATTAATAAAATCATAAAATACTCCTGTACCTGTATTTCCAAATATATTTACATCATTTACTACATTAATATTTTGAACTGTATTTATATTGTTATTAATCCATCTTTTTTCAGCCGCCGTAAGTTTATTACTATCTGTTAAAATATTATAAGTAACTAAACATGTACTAACAATTAATAATATAACCCCTATCGTAATAATAACATTTTTTTTTGATTTCATAAAAATTACCTACTCTTTATTATCAGCATCATCAGTTTTAAATACTGTATTATTGTTCCAGACAATTCCCCCAGTTCCAGCTACATTATGCGAACCCATTAATTTAAATCCTTCTGTCTCATCTGTAGCTTCGGCTTGAATTAAAAATTGAATATCATAAAAAGATTGAATATCAGCATCTATAGTTTCTAAAGATGCTAAAGCTTTACTTTGTGCTTCTACTAAAGTAGTTTTAGGATCAAAATTCATTGTAATATATATACCTTTACCTGATACTTCAATATTTACATCTGTAATAGCAGTATCTTCTTTAATTTTATTTTCTATATCATCTTGCATCTTTTTATCAAAAACATGATCCTCTATTCCCTCTAATCTATCCCCATACTTTGAGTTTGAATCTCCCACAAAATATGTAAACACCACGATTGTGATGGCTATTAAACAAGCTACTAAAATAAGAAATAGCACTAAGAGTACACTATTTTCTTGCCAAAACTTTTTTAATTTTTTCATTATATCGCCTCTTATCTTCATTATTATACCATTAATTACATATTCTCGCAATTTAAAATTTATTTACTCTTTTTTACAATCATTATATGTAAACATTTTACAAACTAAGAATTTAAAATATTAACAATTTCTCTAAACTTATCTTCATTCCATATTTCAATACCTAAAGTTTTAGCTTTTTCATACTTACTTCCAGGAGCTTCACCCACAATTACTACATCTGTCTTTTTACTTACACTATCAACCGTTTTACCCCCATAAGATTCTAATAAACTTTTAATCTCATCTCTACCCATAAAACTAATTGTTCCCGTAATAACAAACTTCTTTTCTGTAATTAACTCATTGAATTTAGTTTCTTCTCCAATATAGTTCATATTAACTCCAATTTCTTTTAAAGTATCAATAATTTGTAAATTTACATCATCTTTAAAATAATTAACTATATTCTGTGCTAGTATCTCTCCAATATCACGAATATCTACTAAATCTTCATAAGTTGCTTGCATTAAATTATCCATAGTTTTATAAGTACTAGCAAGTAATTTAGCATTTTTAGCCCCAATACCAGTAATTCCCAGTCCAAATATTAATCTTTCTAAACTATTATTTTTACTTTCTTCTATAGCAAGAATAATATTACTAACTTTTTTTACTCCATAACCCTCTAATTCTGTTATCTGTTCTCGGTAGTTTACTAAACTATAAAAATCTGGAATAGTCTTAAGAAACCCTTCATTATAAAAATCTTCAATTATTTCATCTCCTAAACCATCAATATTCATAGCATTTCTACTAGCAAAATGAATTAAAGATTCTATATTCTTTTTAGGACAATCTTTATTAACACAAAAATAATCAACATTACCCTTTTTAACTAATAAACTCCCACATATAGGACACTTATCAATCATTTTAAATGGTATTTCTGTTCCAACTCTTCTTTCCAATTTAGGTTCTACTACTTCTGGTATAACATCTCCAGCTTTTTTTATTGATACAATATCTCCAATTCGAAGATCTAATTCTCTACAATAATCTTCATTATGTAAAGTTGCTCTAGATATGGTAGAACCCATAACTAAAACTGGTTCTAACACTGCATTAGGAGTTATTTGTCCTGTTCTTCCCACAGTAAACTTAATATCCTTTAATTTAGTTAAAACTTCTTCTGCTGGAAATTTATAAGCCGTTGCCCATCTTGGATATTTAACTGTAGAACCTAATTCTTGTTGCATCATAATATTATTAACTTTAATAACTACTCCATCTATTTCATAAGGAAGACTATCTCTTTTAAGAGTATATTCTTCAATATACTTCCATATTTCTTCTTCATTTTTTACTAATCTGGAAGCAGGATTAACTTTAAAACCTAATTCTTTCATAAACTCTAAAGCTTCATTATGAGTCTTAATTCCATAATCAAGAGGATTAGGTAAATGATATATCCAAGTATCTAAATGTCTTTTAGCCGCGATTTTAGGATCTAACTGTCTAATAGAACCAGCCGCGGCATTACGAACATTTTGCAATTTAACTTCTCCCATAGCTTCTCTTTCTTTATTTATTTTTTCTAAAGTAGCTTTATTCATATAGATTTCTCCACGAACTTCTATATCAATATCTCTTTTTAAATCTAAAGGTACAGTCTTAATTGTTTTAACATTATGAGTTATATCTTCCCCAATTACTCCATCCCCTCTTGTAGCCGCGAATACCAATTTACCATGCTCATAATGCAAAGAAACACTAAGGCCATCAATTTTAAGTTCGCAAACATATTCTGGTCTAAATCCTGCATTCTTAATTCTTCCTGTAAAATCTCTAATTTCCTCTTCATTAAAAACATTAGCCAAACTTATCATTGGTATTTTATGAGTAACCTTTTTAAAACTATCAATTGCTTCTCCTCCTACTCTTTTAGTAGGACTATTAGGATCAGCATACTCTGGATACTTTTCTTCCAAATTTATTAATTCTCTTAAATATTTATCATATTCTTGATCAGTAATTGTTGGATTATCAAGATTATAATACTCATAATTAGCTTTATTTAATATTTTAGTTAATTCTTCAACTCTTTCTTTAATATTCATATCTATCCCCACAAATCTTGAGGGTATTCTCCTTTCTTAATTAACTCTCCAATACTTATCTTTAGACCTTCTAAATCTTCTTTATAAGTAACACCTAACCATTTACTATCAGAAACAATACTTTTTAAAACTATTTCTTTTTTATCTAATTTTTCTTTTATTAATTCTGATAATAATATTTCATTTTTCAAAATTACTTCTTTATCTTGTTTAAAATAATTATTAAAATACTCTTCTAAATATTTAAAAAAACTATTTTTAAAAACAAACATATTTACTGCAACAGAATTATTAAGTTCAATTTTAAAAGCATCATCACCATTTAAAGGCTCACATAAAGCATAATTATCTTTAACAGTTATTTTACTTTCAACTAACTTATTTACCTTAAAATCATCCGAAAAACAAACAGCTCTTTTTACACTTCCAAACTTTGATGCTGTAGCAATAAAAGGAAAATTAATTGACGCATATACATTTTCTTCATGATTATTATTTAAAAAATTAATAGCTTTAACATATGAATCATAACCATAAAAATCATCAGCATTTATAACTACAAAATCTCCATCTACATAATTTTTAGCACATAATATCGCCTGTACTGTTCCCCAAGGTTTTTCTCTTAAAGATGCCAAATATTTAACATCATTAGGAATATCATCTATTTCTTGAAAAGCATACTCTACTTTAATTTTATCTTCTATTCTTTTTCCAATAGTATCTTTAAAAATATCTTCTAATTCTTTTTTAATTACAAACACTATCTTTTGAAAACCTGCTCTTTTAGCATCATAAACTGAATAATCTATAATAAATTCTCCATTAGGACCTACTGGTTCAACTTGTTTTAATCCCCCAAAACGACTTCCTATACCTGCAGCCATCACTACTAAAGTTTTTTCCATATTTCCTCCTATCATCTATTATACCATGTATACTCTAAGAAAAAAAGAAGTCTTTCTAACTTCTCATTGTAATTTCTTCAATCCCTTATGATTCTTCATTAACTTTCTAATCCCAAAATTCTTCGCAAAAGCAATCGTTGCAAATCTATCATCAACATCGGTAATAACTCCTTTACCATAAATAGTATGAACAACTAAATCACCTTTTTTATAATCTACTACTTCATCTGTATACATATCTTCTTTACTAACAAATTTTTCTTCTTTAATACTTAAATTACTAATTTCTAAAACATCTTTCTTAACTTCATTTATAAATCTTGAAGGAACATTAATTGAAGTTTTTCCATAAAGCATTCTTTTTTTAGCATTAGTAAGATATAATCTTTCTTTTGCTCTTGTAAATCCTACATAACATAAACGTCTTTCTTCTTCAATTCCATCATCACCATCTAAAAAGGCATTAGAATGAGGAAATATACCTTCTTCCATTCCCGTTATAAAGACAATTGGAAACTCTAATCCTTTAGCACTATGTAAAGTCATAATTGTAATTTCATTTCCATCTTCATGATGATCTGAAACATCCGCGATTAAACTAATTTCATCTAAAAAATCTCCTAAATTTACTGAACCAGTTCTAGCTTCAAAAGACGCTGTAATACTTTTAAATTCCATTAAGTTTTCTAATCTAAGTTCATTCTCTAAAGTTTTTTCTTTCTCCAGTTCAGCTTTAATTCCTGATTTCTCTAAAACATCATCAATTAATTCTGTCAAAGATAAATTAAGGGCATCCTTTTGTAATTCTATAATTAAATCTTTAAACTCTAACTCTTTCCCATCTTCTATAGCATCAAACATTGATACATTTAAACTTCTAGCTTTTTCTTCTAAAACATTAATACTTCTTGGTCCAATCTTTCTTCTTGGCACATTAATAACTCTTCTTAAACTAATATCATCATTACTATTATTAATAAGTCTTAAATAACATAACAAATCTTTAATTTCTTTTCGATTATAGAAATAATAACTACCAACAACTTTATATGGAATTCCACTTTTAAGTAATACTTCTTCTACATTTCTTGATTGAGCATTAGTTCTATAAAATATCGCAATATCTCCATAATTATAACCTTCATCTAATAATGTTTTAATCTCGTCTACTATCAAAGTAATCTCATGTTTTTCATCATAACTTCTAAGATATTTAACTTTAACTCCATCTCCAAGATTACTAAATAACTCCATATCTTTTCTTTCTTTATTATTTTTAATCACTGAATTAGCCGCATCTAAAATATTTTTCGTACTTCGATAATTTTGTTCCAAACGTACTACATGCGTATCTTTATAATCTTTCTCAAAATTTAAGATATTTCTAAAATTAGCCCCACGGAAAGCATAAATACAATTATGCACACAAATACTATTAGCAACATAATTTCTAGTTGTAGGAATAGATATATCATAAACTAAACCTTTATAATTATAACTATCTATCTTTACTATTTCATCTTCAATTATTTTATCTTTATTAAACACCGGAATTAGCATACCTTCTCTTAAAGAACCTGCTGGCAAAAACTTAAATGCTTCTTCTTCACTTAATCTTATTTTTTCCATAATACTAACATCCGGAATCAACTGAGCAATTTTAGTAGCAAATAAATATGCTTCATCCATATCTATTCTTTCTGTTTCAATCCTAAAATCATTATCCTTCCCATCTTTTACTTTAAAACCAACATTTTCAAGAAGTGTTCTATATTCCGAAGAAGTTGTATTAAAAACAATTCTTTGTGCATGATAACTTCTCTCTAAAGCTTTATCACAACTTAAATAATTTATATTTATAATTCTGTTAGAAACGCTTTTTCTTTCATAATCTTCATTATTTTCCATAGGTAACTTATAAAACATCATATGTTCTGGAGTACACTCAACAATTTTTCCAGTTTTAGTTGTTAATTTTACAATTTGACCTTCATAATTACTCTCTATTAATTTTTCAACAGCTTCAAAATTAGTTTTACCAAAACCAACCCCACTTAAAATCAGATCTCCATCTTTTACATTTTCAATAGTCATAACCCCAGTTGATGTAACAATTTCTGTTCCCGGAATTAAACATTGATTAACATCTCCAACTACAAATATATTTTTATGTTCCTCAGCCAGCATTTTACTTAATTTATATTGTACTTCATTAGTATCTTGATACTCATCAATTAATAAATATTTATAATGCTCTTGATATTTTTTTAAAATCTCACTATTCTCTTTAAATAATTTAACTGGTAAAGAAAGTAAATCATCAAAATCCACACTATTATTCCGTCTTAAAACATTTTCATATTCTTGATATATAGGAATAACTTGTTTTTCTATTGGCGTTATAAAAAACTTTTCTATATCCGCATCCGTTAATAATTCATTCTTAATAAAACTTATTTTATTTCTAATATAATAAGGACTAACTTCTTTAGGATCAATATTTAAATTTTTCATAATTCTTTTAATTAAACTTAAAATATCTTCACTATCAATTATAGTAAAATTTTTCGTCATTCCTAAAGCATCAATATTCTCTCTAATTATTTTAAGACCAAAAGAATGAAAAGTTCCTACAAAAACATGATTATCAGGCACTAAAACATTTAATCTTTCACGCATTTCTTTCGCTGCTTTATTAGTAAAAGTAATAGCTAAAATATTATAATCACTTATTCCTGATTCCATTAAATGAGCTATCCTAGTTGTCAATACTTTTGTTTTTCCAGAACCAGCCCCTGCAATAACTAAACAAGGCCCATCTATATGATTTACAGCTTCTATTTGTCTATCATTTAAACTACTTAACATACTACCACCACTTCCATTATATCAAAAATATTTCTATCTTACAAAGAACTTTCATAATTATTCCTTATTTTTCTAAACAATTATAAAATCTTTCTTCTTTTAATGAATTATTAGAACTATCTTCAAAAACTATTATCTGTTTACTTTCTTGTAATCCTATTTCTCTAATTTTTCTTTCTAATTCTTTTACAATTCCTAAACTACCATCATAAAATACCACATCACCTAAAATATCTCTTATTTCTTGTTTTATTAAAGGATAATGTGTACATCCTAAAACAACATTCTGAATATCTTTAAAACCTCCTAAATGCTTATTTAAATATTCTTTTATTTCTTCTTTTTTATCTTGTTCTATTAAATCTGCTAAACCAACACATTCATATATTATACTTTTATGATTATCATACTTATGATATAATTCTTTAAACTTTTTAGAATTAAGTGTTCCTTTAGTTGCTAACACTAAAGTTTTACCCTCATAATTATAATCATAAACCATCTTAAGTGCTGGCTCTATCGCAATAATAGGTATATCAAAAATTTCTCGCAAATAATCTTTACATATAGCACTAGCCGTATTACACGCAATAACAATTACTTTACAACCATTATTTACTAAATATTTACAAATATTTTCTGTAATATTTATTAACTCTTCTTCACTTTTATCTCCATAAGGATTATTATTTGAATCACTATAATATAAATATTGATAATTAGGAAGATATTTTAATATTTCTTTAAAAACAGTAACTCCCCCAATACCTGAATCAAATATTCCAATCATAACCTCACCCACTATTATATATAAAATTAAAAAAGATTTTATTAATAACTAAAAATCTATTTAACTCTTATTAATTTAAAAGAATCTTTTTCTCTTATATTAGATTTATATTTTAAATCTAATTTTATAAATTTAGATATTTTATTTTCTAAAGTTAATATATACCATTTATCACTAATTGCTCTTTCAATTCTTTTAACAATATCTTGATCAAATATTTCCAACAATTTTTCTTTAACTTCTCTAAAACTAATTGGTAACTTTAATCTATAAGCAGATGGTCCAATTTCTAATAAAGAAACCATATCAAAATAAGTCATCAGTAACTCTCCACCATCTTCAGTAATAAACTTAACTTTTATTTTCTCTTTAAATTTTAAAATATTACAAAAATTCTTAAATTCCATCTCTGTAATACTTCTTCTTCCTGTCTTTTCATTCAAAAGAAAAAGTGCACACAAAAGAAGTTTATCATATTCAACAGTCATTTCTTTCATCTCCCTTTATCTTTTTAAATCATCACAGTAACTTTCTAACTTTAAAATACCAGAACTAGATGTTAACTTTAAGAAAGGCTTTATCCCTTCCATATCTACTAAAGAAATAGAATTATGTCTAATAACCTCTAAATTTTTAAGCAAATCATTTCTTTTTTTCATACATTCACAAACATCTCTTAACATCTTTAATTGATATCTTTCATCTATTATTTTAAACTCTTCTAAATTTTGTTCATCTTCATAAGTTAAATCATCTAAACCATAAGTTGCATCTTTCTTATTTATTACAATATATAAATCCGTCCATAAAACAAAGAAATTCTTTTCTAAATCTCTAATTGTATATTGAGGTTTCAATCGATAAATAACTTCTCTATCAACATAAACTTTATCAAAATAATTTTCAACTTCTTTTCTTGCTTCTTCATGCATCCAATCATCAATAAAATCTAAATTTCTATGTAAATATTTACTAAAAATATCATATTCATTTAAAGTTATACTTCTTCTCCCATTTTCCTTATTTAAAGCAATTATTCCATAAGCAAGTTTCTTTCCCATAGAAATCTCTCTCATTTTAAAACCTCCATCATTCTATGATTAAAAAAGAAAAATATTATTTTTTCTTCTTATCTTTATCTTCTTTTTTTGGTAATGCTGCTTTTCTAGATAAATTTAAACGTCCTCGATTATCATATCCTAAAGCTTTAACCATTATCTTATCTCCCACACTAACAATATCTTTTGGTTTATCAACCCGTTTATTATCAAGCTCTGAAACATGCACTAAACCTTCACAGCCTGGCCATAACTCTACAAAACAACCAAAGTCTTCAACTTTAACAACTTTACCAGTATATATAGTATTAATTTCAACTTCTCTAACAACTTCTTCAATCATTTTACGAGTCTTAGCAATTATTTCTGCATCTTGATGATATATAATTACTCTTCCATCATCTTCTAAATCAACTTTAACAGCGTCTTTATCATTAACAGATTTAACTTGACTTGCCTCTAAAATAATTTTAGTAATCATATCTCCCCCGCGACCAATAACATCTTTAATCTTATCAGGATTAATCTTAAATGTATCAATCTTTGGTGCATATTTACTTAAACTCTTTCGAGGTTCTGGAATACAATCCGCCATTACATCTAAAATTTGTAATCTAGCTTTCTTTGCTTGAGCTAAAGCTTCTTTTAAAATCTTTTCTGTAACTCCTTTAATCTTTATATCCATTTGTAAAGCACAAATACCCTTTTTAGTACCCGCGACTTTAAAATCCATATCTCCCATATGATCTTCAAGTCCTTGAATATCTGTTAAAATAGTATATTTTTTCCCATTTTCATCTTGAATAAGTCCCATGGCAATCCCAGCAACAGGTGCTTTAATTGGAACTCCAGCCGCCATTAAAGATAGACATCCTGCACATATAGTTGCTTGACTACTAGAACCATTACTTTCTAATATTTCACTAACTACTCTTATTGTATAAGGAAATTCTTCTTCACTAGGTATTACTTGGGCAAGAGCTCTTTCTCCTAAAGCACCATGTCCAATTTCTCTTCTTCCTGGTGCTCCATATCTTCCCGTTTCACCTACTGAAAAAGCTGGAAAGTTATAATGTAACATAAATCTTTTTGAATCTTCTAAACCAAGTCCATCAAGTATTTGATGTTCTCCAATAGCTCCCAAAGTTGTTGTCGCAAGTGATTGAGTTTCTCCTCTTGTAAATACTGCAGAACCATGAGTTCTTGGAAGTAAATCTATTTCACAAGATAAAGGTCTAATCTCATCCATAGCTCTACCATCTGGTCTAATCTTTTTATCTGTAATTAACTTTCTAACTTCTGTAGCTTCAATTAAATTAACAATCTTTTCTACTTGTTTAATTCTTTCTTCACAATCTTCATATTCTGCATAAACTTCTGTAAAATTCTCAACTGTTCTTGTTTTAACTTCATCAATCGCTGCATATTTTTCTAATTTATCTTTAATTTGAATAGCTTTTAACATATCAGCCGTAGCAAATTCTTCTACAGCTTTCTTAATTTCTGGATCTAATTCAGCTTTAGCAAGTTCTATCTTTGGTTCTCCAATTTCATCAATTATTTTCTGCTCAAATTCGCATAATTTCTTAACTTGTTCTTCTCCAAACATCAAAGCTTCAAGCATTTCCTTTTCACTTAATTCTTGAGCTCCAGCCTCAACCATACATATAGCATCTTTAGTACCCGCAACTGTAAGTGATAAACTACTCTTTTCTACTTGTTCAGCAGTGGGATTAATAATTAAATCTTTCCCTATTTTCCCCACAATAACACCTGCAACAGGTCCATCAAATGGAATCTTAGATATTCCTAAACATAAACTTGTTCCAAAAAGTGCCGCCATTTCAGGACTATTATCCGGATCTACTGATAAAACAGTATTAACAACTTGAATTTCTTGTCTTAAATTCTCATCAAACATAGGTCTAATTGGTCTATCAATTAAACGTGCTGCAAGTGTCGCCGCATCACTAGGTCTTCCCTCTCTTTTAATAAATCCTCCTGGAATCTTACCTACAGAATAAAGCTTTTCTTGATACAAAACTTGCAATGGAAAAAAATCTTGACCTAAAACTTCTTTTCCCATTACACAAACAGATAAAACTACTGTATCTCCATATCTAACAAGTACTGCCCCATCTGTTTGTTTAGCAAGTTCCCCTGTCTCAACCACTAATTCTCTTCCTAAAAAATCTAATTTAAATACTTTTTTCATTACATCACCCATATCTTTCTACCAAGCATTTATTACATTAATAACATTATACAATTCTAATATATACCTGTCAATTAAAAAAGACACCAAAAACTTTAGTGCCCTATTTTCTTAATCCTAATTTACTAATTACATTTCTATAACTAACAACATCGTTATCTTTTAAATAAGCAAGTAATTTTCTTCTTTTACCAACTTTCATTAAAAGTCCACGATTAGAATGATAATCATGCTTATGTACTTTTAAATGTTCTGTTAAATCATTAATTTCATAAGTTAAAATTGCAATTTGAACTTCAGTTGAACCACAATCTTTGTCATTCTTACCAAACTCTTTAATTAATTTAGCTTTAGTTTCTTTAGAAACTGCCATTATAACTCCTCCTTCTTTAATAATCGGTTTAATCTAAGTCATAATTTAAGGAGTAAATTAAAACTTGGAATAAACTTCACTTACATTATATTATAAACTTTCTTAAAAATCAATAAAAACTTAACCTACATTCACACTTTTAATATCTTGTAACTGAAATCTATATTCTTGTTCCACTTTAGGATATTTTTCTTTATCTACTTTACTTATAAACATTTCATATGGTCTTGCATATAAAATATTTTCCCCATATAATCCCCTATAAAGGACTAATTTTTCTTTAGTTTCACTATGTATAGCAATATCTTCAACTATATAATAATCCCCTTTAAAATGTTTATAAATACCTTTAATCTTTACTTCCATTTCTATTTACTCCTTATTCTTCCTTTACCTTTATAAATTTTTACAGCCTCATCTAACTTTTGAGTACCTAAATCTACATCATCAAATAAACTTCTAAAATTTGTTATAATTTGCCCTTTAATATTTATAAAACAAGCAATAATATCTTTTATATTACCTTCATCATCTGTTATATAATAATTAGCTAAAGCTGCTTCTTGTCCAAGCATGGAGTTATACCCAAAATTACTAATAACATTAAAGTATTCACTAGCTCTTTTCTTTTGAAATACATCATATAAAGTATAATACTGCCAATTACCAAATCTTTTTTCTAATTGTACATACTCACCATTAAAAGGATAATAATCTGATGCATCAAGCATCAAAACAGTAGATGTAGCATTATCAAAAGTCGCATGTAATACTCTAATTTCTTGATTCTTATCTATTAAAGAAAGCAAAATATTTCCTTCTTTAAAAATATTTATTTTAAGAACACTTTCTGTTGGCATTAAAGGTAAAACTAAATCATATTCTTGATTTACTACCCCTAAAACTGGTAAATAAGTTATATGCTCCCCATCTTCATATGAACCTAATTCCGCAGAAAACACTCCATAACCATTAAAAAATGATACATCATCTTTTTTTAAAACCAAAGTTTCATCTTCAACTTGTAAAGTAAAACAATTCTTCATCCCAAACACCCCATCTCCAACAACACTTAGTTTAACACCATCAATAAAATAACTCAAGTATTTCACTTAAAAAAAAAATATTAAGAACTTTTATCCCAACCATCATTAGGATCATAACCATTTTGTTTTTCCCATAAAACATGATTTTCTCTTGCCACTTTAACAGCCAAACAACCATCATTTGATGTAGCACTAGCACCATCAGTTACAACAAAAAAGGCAAATCATACACTTTAGCTAATTTCTTTACTTCCCGACAAAATTCTCTTGCTTTTCTTATTCTTTCAACATCAATATTATCTATCATTTAACCCTCCATTAAACTAAAATAAGCATTTAACCTCAAGTATAATCCAATTTTTTACTATTTTTTATTTAATATTCTAACTTGATTAGACCCATATATATGACTATTATCATAAGTTATTGGCCTTCTCTTTTTTTCTTCATATTCTTGAACCGTATCAATAATATTTTCCTCTATTGTTAAAGAATTTTCATAATCAACTATAGAATCAGTTTCTAATAATTCATAACTAAAATCACTTTGATAGCCAAATAACCATTTATTATTCTTTTTAATTTTTATTAAATCTTCTTTAGTAATATAATCTTTGTTTACATAATCATGTAATCCTCTACCAAACATTTTAAATTCACTTGATAGTTTTGGATATTCATATATTTGTACAAAAAGTCGACCACAATCTTTCTTAATATCCTTAATTGAATCCCAAGAAAGAATACGAAAAAAGCAATCATCAAGAATAGAATAAAATAAATGCTCTCCATTATGTATTACTTTAATTCCAATAATATTTTTAATTCCTCCAAGACTATTAGACTGATAAAGAGCTTCCACAAGCCAAGCAGTATATAAATCTTGAACTTTATAAAGTTTATTCATAAATTACTCCATCTTTATATTTTTAAATGCATATTAACAAAAATAGTACTAACCCTATAGCCGGTACCTAACTTGACAAAATACATAATAACATTAAAACACCCTTTTAGCAAGTACGTTCTCTATTTTTACTCAATTTTCCAAGTTTACCATCTATCTCATGCCTTAAAGGATGGAATATAACAACTTTTGTAATAAAATTTTACTTTCTAAGTACCTTTTCTAAAAATATTTTCTTTTCAAATGTCCCTCTTTTAGATCCTTTTTCTTCTGCAATAGCAATTACATCTTCTAATGTTGCATTTTCTAATCTAGCTAAATATTTCATTATTTCTAACATATCGGCTAATTCTTCTATTCTATCCTTACCAGTTGCCCTTAAAACTTCTTGATATTCCTCATTTAACTTTTTTTCTAATTCAATTTTATATTCATCATCTGTTAAAACTCTAGTAATTGGTTCCTCTCCATTTGATTTAATTATTTCAGGTATTTTATCTCTTACCAGTTTGTTATATATTTGTTCCATTGTTTATCTCCTTTTTATATATTAAGACTGTCAATATGCAAGTGTATTTCTTAAATTTTCATAAATTTAGTGCAAAAGTATTGAATGGTGATGCTTGACGAATAAGAAAGATTTTTTAATCTTTGCTTTAATCGTTGTCATCCTTTTACTTATAGCATTACTTTTCATAATTCTAAATTAAAAGTGCACCTAACTCAAACAGTTTGAATTAGGCGCTACACACATTATTGGGTAACACTCAACAAGCACGTTCTCTATTTTTACTCAATTTCTCGAGTTTAATATCTATCTGGTGCTGAAAACAGGCCTCGAACCTGCGACCTACGCGTTACGAGTGCGTTGCTCTACCAACTGAGCTATTTCAGCAACATCTAAATTATATCACAAAAATCCAAATAAAAATACTCTATTTCTAAAGTATTTTATATCATTTGAGCACGCATCTTCTCTAAGCATCTTTTCTCATATCTTGATACCATTACTTGAGTCATATTTAACTTTTTAGCAACTTCACTTTGAGTTAAATCTTCATAATATCTTGATTTAATTATCTCTTTTTCTTCCTCATTTAAAACTTTAAAACTATTATCTAAATCTATCTTCAAATCAATATTTACATTCTTATTATCAGGTATAATCTCATGCAAATTGAGCTCATTAGCTTCATCATCCAAAGACATTACTGCCTGGGTACTATTAATAGCTTCATAAACTAAATTTGTATCTAATTCCAAGAATAAAGCAACATCTTCATAACTAGGCATTATCCCTGTTTTTTGAGCTATATCATATTTAGTTTTTTCTACTAATTTATATATTTTAAGTAAACTTTTACTAACTTTAATATTTTTATTTTCATTAACATATTCATACATTTTCCCAAATATATATGGATAAGCATAAGTACTAAACTTCGCTTCCCCCATTCTTTTATAATTACGATATGCATTAAGAAGTCCAATTACTCCCACTTGTATTAAATCTTCTTTATCACTTCCATAAAATTTGCTTGCTATTCTTTTAATTAACCCCATATTTTCATTTATAAGTTCATTAGTTGTCATTAGATATTTATCAACCTATTCGCTGCAAGTTCATTAGAAGCTACACTTATTCTCAATCTTTTAATTTTCTTTCTAACATCATCACTTACTTCACACAAGCAAATTTTCCCTCTATTAGTTCTTATCGCACATTTCGTATTAAGTAAACTATCAAGTCCCGATTCATCAATATCTTTAAGTTCAAATAAATTAAATACTAAATACTTAATCTTATGTTTTAATACTACTGGCACTATATAATTATTAATTTTATATGTGGCCTTTCTATCCAAAACACCCTTAAGTCTTACATATAAAATACCTTTCTCATATTCCATATCAACTTTTAACATATAATTATCACCTTTGCTACTTAAATATAGAACATTTTAAAAACTTTTTAAACACGTTCGACAAAGGATAGCAAAAGTTATCAAATTATTCATTAAAGTTAATGTAAATATAAATTAATACCATAAAAAAATATCAAATCTTCTTTGATATTTTATTTAACAAATGGTATTAAAGCCATAAATCTTGCATATTTAACTTGTTCTGCAATATGTCTTTGATGTTTAGCACATGCTCCAGTCATACGTCTAGGCATAATCTTGCCTTTATCATTAATATATTTATTAATAATCATAACATCTTTATAATCTACGCTTTTTCCAGCACACATTTGACATATTTTTTTCTTTTTACGATAAAATTCTGCCATTATTATTCCTCCTTTTTAAAATGGTAAATCATCATCACTTAAAGTAATTTCCTCACCAAAATCTTTAAATGGATCTTCAGATATATCTGTTGTAGGCATACTAGTAGGCTCTACAGGTGCCACATTAGCTCCCTGATAATTATTATTAATTGCGGGATAACTATTATTAGCAGGATATGAATTTTGATAGTTATTTGCTCCACCAAAATCTCCTCCAACATAATCACCTTGATTATCAGCTTTTGACCCTAAGAAAGTCACACTATCACACATAACTTCAGTTACATATCTTCTACTTCCATCTTGAGCCTGATAATTTCTTGTTTGTATTCTTCCTTCAATTGCCACCTGACTACCTTTATGACAATATCTTGCCAAATTCTCCGCTTGTCTTCTCCAAACAACACAATTAATAAAATCAGTCTCTGGACTTCCTCCATTCTGAGAATTAAAAGGTCTTGAAATTGCAATTGTAAAAGTTGCTACACTAAGGTTAGTAGGAGTTGTCCTAAGCTCTGGATCTCTTGCTAATCTGCCAATTAAAATTACTTTATTCATAATGCTTACTCCTCATCTAGTTTAATAATTAAATGTCTTAAAATATTTTCAGAAAGTTGCGCCTTACGATCAAATTCGCTTATTACTTCAGGACTAGCTTCTACTTTTAATACATAATAATATCCATTCAATTCTTTCTTAATTGGATAAGCTAATTTTCTTTCGCCCATTTCTTTAGCTTCAACTACTTTACCCTTACCATCAGTAACTATTTTTTTCATACTTTCAACAGTTTTCTTGATCTTATCAGTTTCCATAGTAGTTTTCACAATGAACATAATTTCATATTTAGTCATAATTCCACCTCCTCATGGTCTATTGGCTTATAGTCTCGCTATAAGCAAGGAGTAATTCAATACTCGGGTATATTATAACCTAAAAAATATTATTTGTAAATACAAAATTACTCTTAAAAATTATATGCTATATCTAATCTAGCTAAGAACTAGACAAAAGAAAAAAGGCCTAAAGCCTTAATCAATATTAATTATTTTTTTCGAAATGTTTTCGTCCTTTTTAGGAGCAACAACTTTTAAAGTTCCATCTTTAAATTCTGCTTTTATCGCATCCTCATCAATTTCTCCTAAATAGAAACTTCTTGATAATTTTCCATAGAATCTTTCTCTTCTAATGTACTTTTTATCTTCTTTATCCTCTTTTTCTTCTTTCTTTTCAGCACTTATTGTAAGTGTTCCTTTATTATATTCGATATTTATATCATCTTTCGTAAATCCAGGCATATCTAGTTCCAAATTATATGCTCCTTCTACTTCATAAATATCGCACTTCATTTTTGTCGTCTCACTTTCTAAAAAGCTATCGAACATATCATCTAAAAACATTTTTCTTGGTAACATTACCAATCATCTTCCTTTCATGATTTCATTATAGCACTTTTATTAGCACTTGTAAATAGTAAGTGCTAATTTTTATCAAAAAAAATTTAAAGTCTTAAACTTTAAACTTAATTTTGAGTTAACTTTTTAATTTCATTAGATTTAGTAAATAACATAATTAAATTACTTATCTCTAAAATACTAGCTAAAATAATAAATAACCCTGCTGCCTCAGCAATATCCATCGCCGCCATTGGATTAATAGCTATTACTACTCCTAATACTAATAATAAAGAACTAACTCCAAGCATAACAGCCCAACCATCAAAACCAAACTTTTTTAATTTTATTGCATCAATAATTTTAAATAAAGCCGCTAAACTTAAATATACCCCTAATCCTAAAGTTATTATTTTAATTATTTTAAAGGGATTAATAATTGTAAATAATCCTACAGCAATAGCTAAAATACCCAAAACTATTCTAAAGGAAAATAAAGGCATATCCTTTCTCATTAAAAACTCATAAATATCAAATAAACCAAAAATAACCATATATCCCCCAAGTAAAACCCCAATAACTTTAAGTGAAAAAGCCGAATGTAAAAATAAAACCAATCCTAAAATCAAAAATAAAACATTTAGTATAATATTTCCAATAATAATTTTACTAAACTCCAAACTTATCTTATCAATAAAAGATTTTTCTTTCTTCTTAGTCATATTAAATCCTCCTAATATTATTATACTATATTTTTAAAACTAGTCAATAAATTTAATTCTCATAATTTAGTTAAATAGTAAAATGCAATTTATGATAAACCTATTTAATTTCAAGAGAAAATGCAAATTTTTTCTTGCTTT
>CANRBQ010000014.1 GCA_947628905.1 uncultured Bacilli bacterium | reverse complement strand
CTAGAATGTAATAAGAAAAAGAAAGTAACAAATGGAATCCAATATTTAAATGAAGAATGTGAAACAAATATAAATGAATTAGAATTAATAAAAGAAGGAACAATAGAACATAATGAAGAAGAAACCACAACAGAATTAACAGATAATGAATATATAACATCCAGTCAAACAGGAAAGAAAGTATACTACTATATCATAATAGAATATCCAAATTTAACAGATAAAGAAAAAGAAAATCAAAACGAAGATATAGGAGAAGGATTTAAAGGCAAAGTACATGCCAACATAAGTGATAGTAAAGCAGACATCAACCTAGTAGCATTTTATAAAGAAACAGAAGAAGGTTCTGGGAAATATGAAGAAGTAGAAGAAATACCAAAAGTTGGATATATATTAAATGAAGAACGAACAATATGTAATGATGAAAAAGTAAAAGTAAGAATAGAAAAGAATGAAATAATACTATCAAATGTAAGTAATAGTGGTACATCATGCTATTTATATTTTAGTAAATCAGCCTCAAGTACCACCCTAGCAAAATTAAATTTAGAAATTAAAGGAATTTTGCCATCATCAGTAGAAACATATGCATGTGATAATAACACAAATGATATAAGTCATAATAAAAGTGGTAGTAATTGTACATCAACAGATAAAGGGGTATATGAAACAGAAGATGATTTTGGAAAGACATATGTATTCCGTGGAACAGTAGATAATAATTGGGTACACTTTGCTAATATGTATTGGCGAATCATTCGAATCAATGGAAATGGTACAATAAGAATGATATATTCTGGAATAGAATTGCCTGAAGATGGAAGATGGGCAAATCGGAATAATGGAAAAGGGTCATCAATAACAACAAATAATAGTGATCATAGTACTCAACAATTTAATGATTATCTTAATGATAATAAATATGTAGGATATATGTTTGGAACGCCGGAGACAGGTAGTGCTAATAGTGAGGAAACTTCAACAAAAAGTTATGATGAAGCACATAAAAATAATTATAGTAGTACAATAAAAGAAGAAATAGATAAATGGTATGAAAGCGAATCAGGAATACAAACGCAATTCAGAGATAAAATAGATGTAGAAACAGGATTCTGTAATGATAGAGAGTTATCTCCAGAAACACATAGCAATACTGATAGCAGTTATTTAGGAGCTTATGAACCAACAGCAGGTTATGCCAAAACACTAACAGCATATGCAGCATTTCATAGAGCATTTGTAAGTGGAGGGACAGATTGGGATACAACACAAGAGCCAACATTGAAGTGTACCAATAAAACAAGAGATTTATTTACAGGACCTGGGGCTCAAGGAACAATAGATAGTAAAGGAAATGAGATAAATGGAAACAATGCCTTAACAACTCCAGTAGGCTTAATAACTATGGATGAAGTAATCATGGCAGGAGGCTTAGGAAGTCAGAATAATGATGGATATTGGTTACATACAGGTCAACAATATTGGACCATATCTCCATCTGACTTCAGCAATAGTGGCTATGCTCGTGTGTTCTTTGTGGATTCATATGGTCGCCTTGGCGTCACAAGTTTAAATGGCGCGAGTGGTATTCGTCCTGTCATAAATCTGAAGGCTGATGTATCAATAACAGGCAATGGTACAATAGATTCTCCATATGAAATATCTTAATTAAATATATTGCTTGTCTATTATGCTTACCTTTTTATTAATAGACAAGATATGGGTTTACCTTTACCCAACATAATACAGGAATAGAGTTTATCTCTGTTCTTTTTATGTCGGAATTTGTCGAACGCTTTTTGTTGATTTATATTTATTTGAAAATTATAATAGTAAGTTAAGCGTTAGGGCTAATGTCTACCATTTTATATTGTTAACAAGAATTTATTTAATACCTTCTTTTTAGGGGGTTTTGGATAGATGGGAGTTGATTATATGAAACAGGTCCAAAAGAAAGTAATGACTTTATGGATAAAAATAAAGACGTTAGTCATATCGATTAACGTCTATTTCCAAAAGAAGTAGGCATTAGTCGAGACCTAACGCTTACCTATATTTATTATATCATATTTTTTTAAAATTACAATTTCTTTTTATTTAATTTAATGGTATATTATAGTTAGGTGTTAGAAATGAATTTAAAGAGTATTAATTGGGAAAAAGATTATAATTTATTTATTGATTATTTATTTAGTATTAGAGATATTAAATATAAAGAGTTTAATAGTAAGATTATTAATACTAAATATGAAATTTTGGGTGTTAGAAGTCCAATATTAAAGAAGATAGCTAAAGAAATATTTAAGGGGGATTATGAAGCTTTTTTAAATATTCAAGATTATAAATATTATGAAATAATTATGCTTAAAGGGTTAGTTTTAGGTTTTATTAAAGATATAAATAAACTAGAAAATTATTTTTATAGTTATTTATATTTAATTGATAATTGGGCTTTATGTGATAGTTTTTGTGCTAATTTAAAAATAGTAAATACAAATAAAGAATATTTTAAGGGAATTATTGATAATTTAATTAATACAGGACATGAATATAAAGTTAGAGTGGGATTAGTTTTATTATTAGATTTTTATGTAGAAAAAGAGTATTTGGAGTATTTATATTTTATTATTAGTAAAAATAATGATTTATATTATGTTAATATGGCTAGATCTTGGTTGTTGTGTGAGTGTTTTATTAAATATCAAAAAGAAACTTTGGAATATTTAGATAATAATAATTTAGATAAATTTACTATTAATAAAGCTATTAGTAAGATAAGAGATAGTTTTAGAGTTAGTAAAGATGTTAAAGAATATATTTTAAAATATAAGAGGTAAAATGAAAAAATTAGATATTATATATGAAGATAAAGAAATATTAGTAGTAAATAAAGTGGGTGGATTACTTACAATAAGTGATGGTAAGAGTTTAAATACTTTATATAGTAAAGTTAGAGAATATGTTAAAAAACAACATAAGGGTAATAAAATATTTATTGTACATAGATTAGATAAAGATACGTCAGGGGTAGTATTATTTGCTAAAAATGAAAAGATGAAAGAATATTTACAAAATAATTGGCAAAAGATTACTAATAGATATTATATAGCAATATTAAATGGAAGATTAGAAAATAAAAAGGGGGAAATTGAAGAATATTTAAAAGAAGATAAAAATCATTTTGTTTATGCTTCAAAAGATAAAAGGGGAGAATATGCTAAAACTTTATATGAAGTTATGGGTTATAGTAAGAATAAAACTA
This sequence comes from uncultured Bacilli bacterium, assembly GCA_947628905.1. GTDB lineage: Bacteria > Bacillota_I > Bacilli_A > RF39 > UBA660 > Caccenecus. The sequence continues at coordinate 17,693 of CANRBQ010000014.1, read as the reverse complement.
TTGTTAAAGTTAAAATTATAACAGGGAAAAAGAATCAAATTAGAGTAGGTTTTAGTAATTTAGGTTATCCAATTATTGGGGATAAAAAATATGGAATTAAAGATGGTTTTAAAAGATTAGGTTTACATGCTTATAGACTAGAAGTATTAATTCATAATCAAAAGTTATGTTTTGATGCTAAAATACCTAAAGAATGGGAGACTTTAATGCCTAAAATTGATAAGTTTTTTTAAAACAAAATAAAAAAAGTGCTTTTTAACACTTAATTATTTATTAGTTTGTTTAAAGTTTCATTGATTTTTTTGGAATCAAGATTAGTTAGTTTATACCAGCCACATTCATTCATTTTATTAAATACTTCAAATTGCATTTTCATGATGTCATCTAAACCGCTTTTTAAAGTACTATGAATAGTTTTATTAGATGCTTCTAAAGTGCCATGAACATATACTTCAACAGTGCTTTTTAATAAAAGAAGAATAGATTCCATGATTAATTTATCATTCATTAGCAATATCCTCCATTACATTAAGTAGTTTTTGTTTTAGTTTGGCATGTTTTTTAGAATGGCTTTTAATGAAAGATTTTAAATTATTATCTTCAATTATTTCAGCATAATAATCACAGATAGTAACTAAATTTTCTTCATGTTTAATGGCATCTTCCATATAAAGTAAATCTTTTTGGGTCATATATTTATCCTCCTTGATATTATTATGTAAAAATAATTAAATTTTAAACTAATAAATATTTAAGAAATTGAAAAAAAGAAGAATTTAATCCTCTTTTATTTATTATAAGTATTTATTAAATTAGTGAATATAGTCTGAAGATTTTTTAAGCCTTCCTCAGTTGTTGCTTCACAGCGCATTATGATATTAGGACCAGTGTTACTTGCTCGGACTAATGCCCAACCAGTTGCAAAATTAACTCGTACACCATCAATAGTATTTAAGGACCATTTTTGTTGTTCGCAAAATTGTTTGATGTTTTTAATGACATTAAATTTTTTTTCATCTTGGGAAGGAAATTTAATTTCTGGAGTACTATAATATTTGGGAATATCACTTAATAATTTACTTAATGGTTCATTAGTTTTACTTAGAATTTCTAAGAGTCTTAAACCAGCATATATTCCACTTCCAACATCAGCGATTTTATCTCTAAAATAGACATGACCAGAATATTCGCCTCCAAAAGGTAAATTGTCTTCTTTAACTTTAGCTTGGGTATAACTAGCTCCAGTTCTATAACATATTGGAGTACCTCCAAGACGTTTAATTTCATCTTCTAAAGCTTTTGTACATTTAACATCGTAAAGAAAAGTTTTATTTTTAACACTGTTGATAATGTTTCTAATTATTAAAATCATGAAATGATCTGTTGGTACAACATTACCTAATTCGTCTATTATACCAATGCGATCACCATCACCATCAAAAGCAATACCACAGTCTGCTTTAACTTTTAGTACTTCTTTTTTTAGAGATGCAAGATTTTCTTCCACGATAGGATCAGGATGATGATTAGGAAAATGACCATCGTTTTCTTCAAATAGAATTTCAAAATCGATATTTACTTTACTAAAGATACGACGAGCTATAATAGTAGTAGCACCATTACCACAGTCGATAACAACTTTTCTTTTTCTATGACCAAAATCTAGTCCATAGCGAATAAATTCTTCATATTTATCTAGGATACTACCACTTGAGACTGTACCATTGCCACTTGTAAATTTTCCTTCATAAGTATAATTTTTAAAATCTTCAATCATTTCACCACGAGCATTGGCTAAATTATCAAAGGAAAATTTGAAACCATTGTCATCTTTGGGATTATGGCTTGCTGTTACCATGACGCCTAATAAATTATGAATATATCTAGCATAATAATGCATAGGAGTGGTGGTAAGTCCATAGTTGTAAACATTAACTCCTGAATCTGTAATGCCTTTAGTTAAGTAAGCTGCGAGGGCAGGACTAGATAATCTATTATCATGAGAAACAATACATGTTTCTTGGTTTAATTTTTCTTTTATGTAACTACCATAGCTTCTACCTATAGTATATGCGACTGTTTCATTGATTGTTTCAGGATAAGTACCACGAATATCATATTCTCTAAATATATTTGGATTCAATTTTATGACCTCTTTCTATTCTTATATAATATCATATTTTATTATTTTTTAGTAGATTATTTTTGAAAAATAGTGATTTTAAATTGTAAATAAAAATTAAATATGATACAATTATATAGTACTATAGAATTTTTAAGTAAAGGTAGGGGTTCAAAATGGAAGAACAAAAACTCCAAGATAAAGAAAGTTTAGTTAAAAGAATAAATGCTTTAAAAATTAGTTTAAAATCTTTAAATAGTAGTTATGAAAAATTAGTTAAAGATTTATTTCAAATATTAACTAAAAAAGAAATTGCTAATAGACAAGAAGAAATGAATAATCTTAATAAAGAATTAAATAATGTTTTAAATAATGAAACTATTATGAATGAAGAAATAAAAGTTCTTAGTATAAATTTAAATAGTAATTTTTTAAATAAAATTATGGATGAAAAAAGAAAAATAAGAAGAGAATATAGAGAATCTAGTAAAGGAATAAAGATTGCTTTTGGAATAGATGGTAATCCAATAAAGGTTGAAGATAAAGAAAGATATGATAGTTTAGTTTTATTAGAAAAATTACTTAAAGAACCTATTTATGATATAGAAGTTATTGGGGATATTGCTACTAATAAAGCTAAAAAAGAAGAAGTTTTAGGGTTACTTGAAAAATTAAATATGGTTGTTAAAGATGAAAATAATAAAGAAGTAATAATGGAAGAAGAGCTAGTGGGTAATGTTAAGTTAGTAAAAGAATTAGAAGAATATTTAGATAGCTTGGCAAAAAAGATAAGTGATTATGAAGGTATGGCTGGACTTCCTATTAAAGAGACTAAACAAGTTGATGATAAGAAATGGGTTGTTTTAGCTAGTGATGTAGAAGAATGTAATTTAATAATTGAAATATTAAAGATTCTTAAAGTATCTAGGGAAGATACAATTAAAGTTTGGGATATTGCTTCAGTAAAAAAAGATTTAGTAGCTAGTTTTAAGAAATATGTTAATGGTACTAAGTATTTTGCTAATATGGTGCCTAAGATTCCTGAAAATGAAATTAAAATAAAAGAAATTAAAGATAGATTAGGGAAATTAATTAAAAGAGCTAAAGATAATAATGCTTTAGGTTTAGTTTTAGCGAATGATAAAAAAGAATATGATTTATTAAATAAAGAGTATTGTTATTTAGTTAGTGCTCAAGCAAGTGATAATTTAGTTTTATATGATGGAGTTAAATTAGAACCAAAATATGTTTCTGGTTATGAAGCTAGTCAAAAAGAGTTGCAAATAATTAGAGAAAATGATAAAATAGAGCAAGAAAACGCGAATAATGAATTAGCTCAAAAGAGAATTCAGGAGCGGGTTTTAGAATTTAGTAATATTATGCCTAGTAAAGGCTTAGTAAGAATAAACAAAGAACAAGACGTTTAAAATGGAGACTTTATAGAGAGTTAACGATTGATGGAAAGTTAATAAGTTAAATTTTAAAGAATCACTTGGGAGTTTAATATTTGAATGAAGTAGGATATTACGGGAGACTTACGTTACAAGTTAAAAGTTATAAATTAAGGTGGTACCGCGGTTATTTTCGCCCTTTAGGTATGCCTTTTTTATTTGGGAAGGAGGACTAAATGAATCAAGATTTAAAATTAATTAAAAAACATTATGGGGAAAAAATGATGCATTTATGTCGTAAAATGTTACCAACTATTTTAGAAACAGAAGGATTGTTACCTAGTTTAATGTTTAAAAATTTTGAATTTAATCATGATTTATATGATGATTTAAAAGATAATGAATTGTTGGATGAATTTAGAAATTTTATGTATAAACAAGTTAATATTGAACCTTTTTTATATATTGATACAGATAAAACGCCTGAAGAATTATTAGATGAAGCAGGATATATTCTTTATGAGTGTCATTCAGAAAGTGAAATTCAAAGTTTTAAAAGATATTATAAAAAAGAAGAAGAAATATGTACTTTTAAGACACATAGATTAGATGTTAGTAGAGTCTTTTTTGCAATTAAGAAAGATGTTAATCAAATTAAAAGAGAAGATTTTATAAAGCCTTCTAGACAAGATCTTTATGGAACTAGTGTTATAAGTATTCAATTTAAAAAAGATGGTACTAATTTCTTAACTATAACAAATAGATATAATCATAGAGTAAGAAATCCTGATGCAACATTTTCTAGTAATTTAGATAATATTATTCCAGGTCTTACTAAAAGTTTTGAAAAGTATTATGGGATAGTTCAAACAATAAAAGATAGAGAATTTGATATTCCAAATTATGTTAATATTAAGGGAAAGTATTATAAATATAATAATGAAATTGGAAATATTTATTATTGTCCTAATAATATAATTATTAAAAATGAAGAGATAATAAAATATCCAAAAGAGAAATATATAGTAATGGATTATTTTATATTAGATTTACAAAATAAAAAAATTATGTTACTGGATGAGATGGAAGATGGTTTTGCTTATAATATTAATAATATAAATATTAAGAATATTATGGTAGTAAATGAAAATTTAGATAAAAAGATTATTATTACTCCTGATAAAGGAGATGAAATAATAATAAAGTTAAATAAAGATAATCAAATTATAAGTATAAAAGATACGAATATAATTAGAGGAGAAAATTATTTTTTAACTTATTGTAGGAATATAGAACATTTGGAATTACCTAATTTAGAAATTTTGGGGGATGATGCTTTATATGATAATACAGCTTTAAAAGAATTAGAATTACCTAAAGTAAAAATAATTGGGAAAAATTTTATGGCAGGAGAAGAGACGGCTTTAAAAGTTTTTAGAGCTCCTATGTTAGATATTTTATATCCTTATGCTTTTTGTGCTCTTAATAGTGCTTTAGAAGTATTAGATACTCCGAAGCTTAGAGCTATTGGATTTATGGCTCTTAAATATAATACAGTTTTAAAAGTGTTTAATGCCCCTAATTTAGAAAGTATTGGAGACTTTGTGTTATTTTGTAATGAATCATTGGAAGAACTTAATATTCCTCAAAATGTGGATATAGGAATGTCGTTTTTAGATTATCATCCCCATAGAGATGAGATACTAGAAAGTAGGAGAGCTATATGAAGCAAGTTATAATTGAGAATATAGAAGATTATAATTATTATTTAAAAGATAAAGAAAAAAATGATTATAAAATAACAATAATGTTTTATGATATAGAGTTACCTAAAGTTAATGATTGTTTGATAATAAATAAAGAATTATTAAAGGAAAAAGGTATACTTAATTTGGGATTAATGGATGATTATTATGGAAGAAATATTGAGAATAAAAAAGATAAAGATTTAGTGATATTAATAAAAGATAATAAAGAAATATATTTAAAAAAATTATATGGTTAGAAAGAAGGATTATAATGAAAAATTTTAAAGAATTAGATAAAAGAAGTTATCCAGAAGTAGAAAAAGATATTCTTGCTTCTTGGGGTGGGGTTAATGAAATAAATAAAAGACAAATAGAAAATAGATGGGATAAAGATACTTTTGTTTTTTATGATGGACCAGCATTTGCTAATGGATTTCCAGGATTACATCATATGGTAGCTAAGAATTTAAAGGATGCAATATGTAAATATAAAGTGATGAAGGGTTATAAAGTTATTAGAAAAGTAGGTTGGGATACGCATGGACTTCCAATTGAAAATCATGTGGAAAAGAAGCTTGGTATTTCAAGTAAAAAAGAGATTGAAGCTTTAGGAGTAGATAAATTTAATGAAGAATGTCGGAAAAGTGTTAGAGAAAATGAAGATGCTTTTACAGATTTAACTAATAAAATGGGACAATTTATTGATGTAGAAAATCCTTATTTAACTTATAAGAATGAATATATTGAAACAGAATGGTGGATTTTAAAAAAGTTTTGGGAAGAAAATTTGTTTTATGAAGGAACAAGAGTAGTACCTTATTGTCCTCATTGTGGTACAGGACTTGCAACTCATGAAGTAGCTCAAGAGTATGTTAACGAACAAGCTATTACCGTTTATGTGCCTTTTAAGAAGAAAGATGAAGATGTTTATTTTCTGGCTTGGACAACGACACCTTGGACTTTAGTAGCAAATGTAGCATTATGTGTTAATCCAAAGGAAAATTATGCTTTAGTAGAATCTAAAGGTGTTAAGTTTATTATGGCGGAAGCTTTAGTTAAAACAGTTTTAGGGGAAGAAGCTCAAGTTTTAGAAACATTTAAAGGTAAAACATTAGAAGGAACAGAATATGAACAATTAATTCCAGAACTTAAAACAGAAGGTAAAGCATTTATTGTTACTTGTGATGAATATGTTACGATGGATGATGGAACGGGTGTTGTTCATATTGCACCAGCATTTGGAGAAGATGATGCTAAAGTTTGTGAAAAATATGGGATTAAAGGACTTAATCCTGTAGGAAAAGATGGTTGTTATACTGAGGGACCATGGAAAGGAAAATTTGTTTTTGATGCGAATCTAGATGTCGTTAATTATTTAAAAGAAAATGATAAATTATTTAGGAAACAAAAAATAATGCATGATTATCCACATTGTTGGAGATGTCATACGCCATTAATATATTACTCTATGCCTAGTTATTACATTAAAGTTAGTGCCTTTAGAGATAAAATGGTAGAAGCTAATAAAAAAGTTAATTGGTATCCAGCATATGTTGGAGAAAAAAGATTTGCTAATTGGATTAGTGGAGCTAAAGATTGGAATGTTTCTCGTAGTCGTTATTGGGGTAGTCCAATTCCTTATTTTAAGTGTGAATGTGGATATAATCATATGGTAGGCTCAATTGCCGAGTTAAAAGAAATGGCGACAACTGCGTTAGATGATAATTTAGATTTACATAAACCATATATTGATGAAGTATATTTAAAATGTCCTAAATGTGGCAAAGATATGAAACGTATTCCTGATGTTTTAGATTGTTGGTTTGATTCAGGTTCTATGCCTTTTGCGCAATATCATTATCCATTTGAAAATCAAGAATTTTGGGAGACTCAATTTCCGGCAGACTTTATTTGTGAAGGAATTGATCAAACTAGAGGGTGGTTCTATACTTTAATGGTTATATCAACTTTTGTTAAGGGTTGTAGTCCATTTAAAAATGTTTTAGTTAATGATTTACTTTTAGATGCTGAGGGCAAAAAAATGAGTAAAAGTCGGGGCAATATTGTTGAACCATTTACTACGATTAAAGAATATGGGGCTGATACAGTAAGATTTTATCTTCCTTATGTATCTCCAGTTTGGACGCCTTTAAAGTTTGATTTAGAAGGTTTAAAAGAAGTATATTCGAAGTTCTTTAATCCTCTTCGTAATGCTTATAGTTTCTTTGTTATGTATGCTAATGTTGATAATATTGATACAGATATGTGTAATATTAAAGTAGAAGATAGAGAAGAAATAGATAAATGGTTAGTATCTAAATATAATAGTTTAGTTAGAGACGTAACAAATGATTTTGAAGAATATGATTTAAATAAAGTTGTTAGACATTTAACAAGTTTTGTATCAGAAGATTTTTCTAATTGGTATATTAGACGTAATAGAAATAGATTCTGGGGAAGTGAACTTGATGATTCTAAAAAAGCTGTTTATATAACTACTTATGAAGTTTTAGTAGGATTAGCTAAATTAATGGCACCAATATGTCCTTTCTTAAGTGAAGAGATGTATCGAAATTTAACAGGAGGAGAGTCTGTTCATTTAGAAGATTATCCTGAAGTTAATGAAACATTAATAAATGAAGAATTAGAAGAAAAAATGGATTTAGTTCGTTCATTAATTAGTATTGGAAGAATGGTTAGAGAAGAAGCTAAGATAAAGGTTCGTCAACCACTTAAAGAAGCTTTAATTGATGGTAAAAATGAGAAATTATTAAAAGATTTAATACCTTTAATTAAAGAAGAGTTAAATGTTAAAGATGTATTATTTGTAAGTAATCTTGAAGAATATATGAACTTTGTAGTTAAGCCTAATTTTAAAGTTGTAGGAAAGATTTTAGGGGCTAAAATTAAAGATTTTGGAATGGTATTAGAGTCTTTAACTAAAGAAGAGATTAGTAAATTAAATAATGATCTTACTATTAAAATAGATTTAAGTGGAGAAGAATTTGAAGTAACAAGAGAAATGGTAGATATTAGAATAACATCTAAAGAGGGATTTAATGTGGGAATGGAAAATAATAATTTTATTATTTTAAATACAGAATTAAGTCATGAATTAGTGTTAGAAGGTTTAGCAAGAGAAATAGTATCTAAAGTTCAGAATATGCGTAAAAATGAAGATTATAATGTTAGTGATAGAATTATTATTGATTATAATGGAGAAGATGAAATTAAAGAAGCAGTAGATACTTTCTTAGAATATATTAAAACAGAGACTTTGGCAGTAGATATTAATTTTAAAGAAGAACTTAAAAATGTGGTAGATATTAATGGTCATGCGGTTAATATAATTGTAAAAAGGGCTTTATAAGTTCTTTTTACTTTAGGGATTTAAAATGATTCAAGAATATATAAATATTATTAGTGATATACCAGAGTTTTTAAATAAATATTTAGAATTAGATATTATTAAAAGACTTAAGAAAGTAGGATATTTTTGTGGAATGGATTTTGCTTCAAAAGATATTTATGATTTTCCTTGTTATATTAGTAGGTATGATCACTCTTTAACGACGGCACTTCTTTCATGGCGATATACAAATAATAAAAAAATTACTATCGCATCTTTATTTCATGATGTTGCAACACCAGTATTTTCGCATGTAATTGATTATATGAATAAAGACTATTTAAAACAAGAATCAACAGAAGAAAAAACAATGGAAATATTAATTAATAATGAAGATTTAGCTTTATTATTAAAGAAAGATGGTTTGAAAATTGAAGATTTGGATTTTAAGAAATATTCGATTGTAGATAATAATAGACCTAAATTGTGTATGGATAGATTAGATGGAATAATACTTACAAGTCTTTTTTGGACTAAAAAATTAAATATTAAAGATATAAAGAGTATTTTAGATAGTATAGAAATATATATAAATGAATACTTTCAAGATGAAATTGGTTTTAATGATGAGAATATTTTAAGAAAAGTATTAAAATTAAATGATGTTATAGATATTTATTGTCATTCTGTAGAAGATACTTATATGATGATGTTATTAGCAGATATAACAAGGAAATTAATAGGAAGTAAAATAAGTTATGATGATTTATATATAATAGATGAAGAAAATGCAATGGAAATGATTAAAAAGCTTAGTTTAGAAGATATAGAAGTTAAAGAAATGGTAGATAAGTTTTTAAATATTAAAAAAGATGATATTCCAAATTTAGATTTACCACAGGTTAAAAAAAGAGAGATTAAACCATTATTTAGAGGAATAAGATATGAAATATTATAATTATAATTTATTTGGATTAACATTATATATTGGGGAAGATAATGGATATATTACTTATATTAGTTGTAATAAACTACCAGATGATTATATTAGAGAAGAAACAGCATTAATAATAAAGACTAAAAATGAATTAGAAGAATACTTTAATCATGAAAGAAAAAGTTTTGATATTCCTATTAAATTGGAAGGAACTTCTTTTCAGAAAAGAGTATGGATGAAAATGCAAGAAATTCCTTATGGAGAAGTTGTTAGTTATAAAGAACTTGCTATTTTAAGTGGTAGTCCTAAGTCGGCAAGAGCAGTAGGTAATGTATGTCATAATAATAAAATATTAATAATAGTACCATGTCATAGAGTAGTAGCTAGTAATGGTTTAGGTGGTTTTGGTTTAAGATTAGATATTAAAGTTAGATTATTAGAATTAGAAAATAATATTTTTTAGGTATCTTTAATAATAAAATTATTGATATTTAAATAAAATATATTAGGGTAGAAATATTTTAATTTTTTTGTAAGTTAGATATAAAATTATAAGTAATAAAATATTATTGAGACTTTTTATAGAAGCATGAAAATTGCTTCTTATTTATTGGAAAATGGATTGTATTTTTTAGGTTTTTTTCGTATAATTGTGGTAAGAGGTGATTAGATAAGTATGTGGTTATTATGGCTGGTCGTGGTGGTTTTACTGACGATTATTGAAGCAATGACTATAAACTTAGTAAGTGTTTGGTTTATTGTTAGTGCACTTGTTAGTTTATTTATGTCATTTGTTGTGGAATCTTTTTATTTACAGTTTGCAGTATTTGTAGGATTGGGAGTAGTTTTAATGTTACTTACAAGACCAATTTTAGTGAAAAAGTTTGGACATCAAGAAGTAAAAACTAATTTAGATCGAGTAATTGGAATGGATGGTATAGTTACGGGAGAAATTACAAGATTTAAGATTGGGGAAGTAAAAGTTGATGGTAAAAGATGGAGTGCAATTAGTGATGAAAAGATTAAAGAAGGGGAACATGTAGTAATTGAAGCTATAGATGGTGTGAAATTAGTTGTTAAGAAAGGTGAAGTTTAATGGAAGTATTTTTAGTAATTTTAATATTAGTTGCAATAATTGTAGTTCCTAATATAAAGATAGTGCCTCAAGCTAGGGCATATGTTATAGAAAGATTAGGTAGTTATTATACTACTTGGCAAAATGGGTTACATTTTAAGATTCCTTTTGTAGATAGAGTAGCTAAAATAGTTTCTTTAAAAGAGACAGTAAAAGATTTTGCTCCTCAACCTGTAATTACAAAAGATAATGTTACAATGCAGATTGATACAGTTGTTTATTATCAAATTACAGATCCTAAGTTATATACTTATGGAGTAGATGCTCCAGTTTCAGCGATTGAAAATTTAACAGCAACAACATTAAGAAATATTATTGGAGAATTAGAGCTTGATCAAACACTAACTAGTAGAGATATTATTAATGGGAAAATGCGTGCAATACTTGATGAAGCAACAGATCCTTGGGGAATTAAAGTAAATAGAGTAGAAGTTAAGAATATTTTACCACCTAGAGATATTCAAGAAGCAATGGAAAAGCAAATGCGAGCTGAAAGAGAGCGAAGAGAAAAGATATTACAAGCTGAAGGAGAGAAAAAATCAAGTATTTTAATTGCAGAAGGAGAAAAAGAAAGTGCTATTCTTAGAGCTGAAGCTCAAAAAGAAAGTCAAATTAGAATTGCGGAAGGAGAAGCAGAAGCAATTTTAAAACTTAAAGAAGCAGAAGCCAAAGGAATTGAATTATTAAAGAATGCAAAAGCAGATAGTGCGGTTCTTACTTTAAAAAGTTTTGAAGCTTTAGGAAAAGTGGCAGATGGTCAAGCAACAAAATTAATAGTACCGGCTAATTTACAAGATGTAGCAACATTTGGAACAACACTCGCGGAGGCTATAAAAGATAAGAAATAACTTATCTTTTTGATTTTTGATGATAGAACAACCAATAGAACCATATTATAATAGTGATTCAGAAGTACTTATTTTAGGTTCATTTCCAAGTAAAACTTCTAGAGATGCTGGTTTCTTTTATGCCCATCCTCAAAATCGTTTTTGGCCAACTTTAGCAAAAGTGTTTGATACAAAGATAGATAATGATACTCTTTCTAAAAAAGCTTTTTTAAAAAAACATAAAATTGCTCTTTATGATGTGTGTTTTCAGTGTGAGATTAAAGGGTCTAGTGATGCTAGTATTAAAAAAGTTGTTCCTAGTGATATTGGATTTATACTTAAAAATAGTCAAATAAAGAAAATTTTTATTAATGGAAAATTAGCTTATAATTTATATAATAAATTAATTAAAGATAAAATTGGGATGGATGCGGTATCTTTACCTAGTACTAGTCCGGCAAATGCTAAATTTAGATTAGATGATTTAGTTAGAGAATATCAAGTTATTAAAACATATTTGGATAGTTAATGTAAATTTTTTATAAATTATTAAATTTAATCTTTAAACTTTATTTATTTCGTGTTATACTGGTTTATAGGGTGGAGAAAATGATTAAGAATTTAAATAAATTTGGATATACAAAAGTAGAATTAATGATAGTAGTAGTTTTAGTAGGAATTGTTGCTTTTATTACAATTAATAAGACTTCTTATGCTTTTGCAATTGATAATACTGATTCTCAAGAAGAAGTTAAAAATTTAATTGAAATACAAGCAGAAGATTATGCGATGGATAATTTAAGCTTATTTGAAGAGAGTGATACTAATTATATTATAGTTGATGATTTAGTAGAAAATGGCTATATGATTGGGAATGATAAAGGTTTAGTATTAGATCCTGTTGATAATAATAAAACTTATAATGATGGGAAAATTAAGTTAGAATATAATAAAGATAAGAATGAAGTTAAAGCAACTTTTATAGGTTAAAATCAATAAAACTTGATTTTTTTTTAAAGTAGTAGTATAATACTCGTGTTTTAAGGAGGTGCACTATGAAAAATAGTGAAATTATAGAAGTAAAATTAAGAAATTTAACTTTTATTGTGATACTTGGGTTTGTAATTACATTTGCTTTAATTATAGGTTTGTATGTTAAAGATGGTAAATCTACAAGAGATGCTGATACTGATAATACTAATAATACTAGTGAGACAACTGAAGAATATGATGTAAGTAAAATGAATGAAGTCTCTGTTGAAGAAGCAGTTGATTTATTTGATAAAGATGGCTTAAGTGTACTATATATTGGTCGTAAGAATTGTGCTCATTGTGTTGAAACAGTACCAGTTTTAAATGAAGTTCAAAAGGAATTAAATTATACTACTCAATATTTAGATTTAGGTAAATTAATGACTGAGAACTATGTTTATAATAAAGAAACAGAAAAGACTGAATTAGATTGGTCTGGAGTACAAAAAGATATTAAACCTTTAACAGATTTAATTACAGTTAAAGGAACAGCGAATGGTAATGAAGGAAAAATAGGAGATTTATTCTATGAAGGTGGTTATACACCAACAATAGTTATCATTAAAGATGGTAAAGCTGTAGATGGATTTATTGGCTATAAAGGTGTAGATTCATTTAAAGAATTAGTTCAAAAATATCAATAATTTCTTAATTAAGACTTGGGAGTAGAGATAATCTACTCTTTTTTTTGTTTAATTTTTTTTAGAGGAACAAAAACGATTATTTCAGTCATGGTTCGACAAATTTTGGAGTTTTAATATGTTATTATAGAAAGCATTCTTGGTTTTAGAAAGGATGTTTTATTTATGCAAGAAGAATTAGAAAAATTAGAACAAGAATTAAAAAGAATAAAAAATTTAGGGTATATAAAAGGTGTTAAAAATGGGAAAGGAGGAGAATTAGCAACATTTTTTAAAAATTTAAATGATAGTAGTCTATGTTGTAAAATAGATTTAAAATTGAAAAGAGATTTTACAAATAATTACATAACAATTTTTAGTGTTAATCCTGAATATAAGGGAAAGAGTGATGTTGTAAGATTAAAAGATAAATATGGGTATTTTGAAAATAATGGGAAAAGAAGAAGAGTTTTAAAAGCTTCAGTTCAAGCAAATTATTCTACTTTAGTAAGTAATAGATTTTTATTTAAATTAAAAGTAGACTATGAACAAGAAAAAGTTTTTTTAGCAATTTATGATAGAAATTTTCAATTATTAGAGTGTAAAGTAGGTTGGGCTTTTAGTTTACTTAGAGAGATATATGCTAAAAAGTGTAAGTATTTAGTATTAATAAAATCTTGGGAACAGACAATAAAGAAAGTTAAACATTATAAGTATTATGATTATTATGTTTGGCATTTAAAGAGTTTTGAAGAATTTTTGAAATTGATAGAAGATGGGACAATAAGAGTTACTTTTAAAATAGATGTTTATCGAAAAGGACCTAAAGAGGGGGAAATATTTGATAGGTGTGTTAGTTTTGAAATACAAGAGTTAGAGTTAGAAAGGTTATATAGTAAGTAATTATGCAGGAGAATAGTGTTGAAAAATTAAAATATGAGTTTGAGAAGATTAAAAAAAGGGGTTATATTAAAACTACTGGAGAGGGAATTGGTATTGGGAAAACATTTGAAGATTTATTAGGAAATAGCTTGGATTATTATGGAATTCAAATAAGAACTAAGAGAGGTTATACTAAAACTTTAATTACCCTTTTTTCTTTAAATATAAAAGGGCCTTCTCAGTTTAAAATAAAAAGATTACGAGATGTTTATGGTTATTCTGATAAGAATAATCATAAAGCTTTATATTGTAGTTTTTATGGTGATTGTTATACTTTAATAGCTAATAAATATTTGTTTAAAGCTAAAGTTAGTTATAATGATAAAAAGGTTTATTTAGTTATTTTAAATCATATGTATGAAGTTATAGAAGATTATTGTTATTGGGATTTTGAAGATTTTAAAGAGAAGTTAGAAACAAAATTAGCTTATTTGGCTTTAGTTAAGGTTTGGCCTAGAGTAATTAATGGTGATGTTTATTTTCATTATTATAGAATGATGATATTTAAATTACGGGATTTTGAAACATTTCTTAAATTGTTAGAAAGGGGAGTTATTAAGATTACTTTTAAGATTAGTTATATAAGTGGAGAATGGATGGGATATGAAAAAGATAAGAGGACAACTTTTCAAATTGATGAAAAAAATTTAGAGTTACTTTTTGAAAGAATTTATTAATAATTTATGGGAGTGGGATAATTTTAGGTATAATAAAAAGCCATCAATTGATGACTTTAATTTCAATCTGGTCGAGAAGACAGGATTTGAACCTGCAACCCCTAGGTCCCAAACCTAGTGCACTACCAAATTGTGCTACTTCTCGATTTTATGGTGCGCCCTAAGGGAGTCGAACCCCTAACCTTTAGATCCGTAGTCTAACGCTCTATCCAATTGAGCTAAGGGCGCATCCGTTAGTGCACTTCAATAAAATGCATATTTATTATATTATAATTATATGTAAAAATCAAGAAGTTTTTTATAATTTCAAGTTGAAACAGCTTAAAAATTGTTAATCTTTGTTTTTGCCTAGTATTTTATCAATAGAATAATGATATTTTTTGGCTAATTCAACAATTACAACTGTTAAAATTAATGATTTACTATTTTCATAACGATTCCATGTTGGTTGATTGATATTTAGTTCATCGGCTATTTTAGCTTGAGTTAAAGATTTTTTTAATCTAATCTTTTTTAGATTTTCACCAGTTATTTTAATTTTGATATCTGGTTTAGAATTTTTATATTTCTTTTTATTATTAAAACCAACAATATAATCAATTGACACATCAAAATAATTGCAAAAGTCATTAAGACGTCTTAAAGGTATTGTATCTGTTCCACATTCCCACATACTATATGAACCTTTAGTAACGCCTAATATTTTAGCAATATCTTTTTGTTTATAACCTTTTTCTTCTCTTATTTCTTTCATTCTTGGAAACTGCATACTTATCCCATCACCTTTACTAATTTTCTCAAAAAATATGCAATTATTTATATTTTGGAGTTTATATGTATAATATTTTACAATTGGACAATTATATGATAAAATTGTGCTAGGTGATTAATAGATGAAGAGTAAATATATAGAACAACTTTTTAATGAATTAAAAGATAGAGTGGAATATGATAGTGATATTAAAGCTCTTTATTTAATTATAAATAAAATGTTGGATATAGATGAAAATAGAGCAATTGAATGGTGGATATATTTACTTAATAATTATGATTTTAAAAGTTTGAAGAATGATATTGATTTTAAGGGAATATTATATGATATTCCAAAGGAAATGTTTAAAAGGGGACTTGGGGATAACTTTTGGCGGATAAGAGGTAGCATTAAGGAAGATAAAAAGAAAATTATTGATAATAGTGTATTAAATGTTTATAAAGATTCGGCGATTAAAGATGTATTAGAATATATGGTGATGGAAAAGAAATTTTTAGAAGAAAAGAAATTAGTTAATAATATTTTGGATAATAGGGCTGATATTGCTAAAGAAGTATTTGAATTAGAAGATTTTGTTAGATTTATTATTATGTTACATTTAAAATATGATAATATAGATAAAGATTGGTTATTTCATTTGATATATTTACTTGATGATAATAAAGAAAGAGCTAAGCTTTCAACTTTACTTATTGATTATATTTAAAAATATGGTTATAATAATATTGTAGAGGTAAATTATGAAATATTTTTTAGCAGTAGATAAAGGATTATTTGAAAAATATGATAAAAGATATTTGTTATTAAATTTGAATTTAAATGATAGTATTGATAGATCTTTAAATCATAATAATAATTTAAAGGAGTTATGTATATTTACTAGAACATTTTTAGATGAGATACAGTTAAAAAATTTTTTAATAAAAAAAGGGGTATTATTAAAAGAATATAAACACTGGAATTTAAAAATAGTTTATAAATATAAATATGGAGAAAAGATAATTATTAAATCTTTAGATATACCATATAAAAATGATGAAAAATATTTTAAGTTTGAAAATCTAGCTATGATTATTAAAAATAGAATTTGGAATTCACCAGAATTTTTAAATGTGTTTGTAAGATACTTTGAAAATGATATTTATAAAACAGAAGAATTTTATGAACTTCGAGATTTTGAAGTTGGGCATATGAGTGAGAATGTTTTATATGATAGTGTTAGAGCTTTTATTAGTGCTAGATGTACTGATAGAAAGGGCAAGCTTAATTTTAGAAAGTTTTATGATGTTTCAATGTTTATGGCTAAAGCAGATAGTAAAGAAGTTTTAGAAAAGAAAAATGATGTAAATTTAGGAGTAAATTTGGATAATTTAAATGAAGGACAGAGGTTTAAATTAGAAGAATGGCAGGATAGAATGAAGAAGAAGGATAATCAAGAAAGACAATTAAAACTTTTTTAGTGTAAAAAAATGTAAAAAAGTTAAGCTTGTTCTTCTATCTTTAAGAAATATTTAGTATTATAATATTGTAAAGGGAGTGTGGAACATGTTATATCCATCAATAGATAAGTTATTAAATGTAGTAGATTCTAAGTATATTTTAGTTCATGTAGCATCTAAGAGAAGCAAGCAAATGTTGGAAAATAGGCATTTTCAAATGAGAGAAAAGGACTATGTGAATAAAAAAGAACTTGGAAGAGCATTAGAAGAAATTGAAAAGGGTTTAGTAAAAAAAGTATAATTTTATAAAAAACTCTTGATTTTAGCTATCGTATATGTTAAGATAGTTATGTTCTCTGGGGAATTAGCTCAGTTGGCTAGAGCACCACGCTTGCAACGTGGGGGTCAAGGGTTCGAATCCCTTATTCTCCACCAGATTGATAAAAACTCGGGAAATTCGAGTTAAATAGAAATAGGGAAAACGACTTGTAAAAAAGTCGTTTTTATGTTATGATGAATATGTCAAGGAAACTTGCATAAAATAAAAAAGGAATACCTAATTTTGATGAGTTAGGTACTATTCCGAATTTTGGGTTAGTACCAATCTATACAGTTGGTACTATTTTGGTTCTTAAACATTAAGGAGTGATGAATTAATTTTCATCGCTTTTTTAGGTTTCCTAAAAAGATTTGTAATTATTA
>CANRBQ010000013.1 GCA_947628905.1 uncultured Bacilli bacterium | reverse complement strand
CATATAACTTAATATGGAATGGAATAAATAGTTTAAATACAGAATTAAGATATAAAGTATATAAAACAAAAGAAGATAGAAAAGATATAATACTTACATGTAATAAGAAAAAGAAAGTAACAAATGGAATCCAATATTTAAATGAAGAATGTGAAACAAATATAAGTGAATTAGAGTTAATAAAAGAAGGAGTAATAGAACATAGTGAAATAGAAAGTACAACAGAACTAACAGATAATGAATATATAACATCAAGTCAAACAGGAGAGAAAGTATATTACTATATTATAATAGAATATCCAAATTTAACAGATAAAGAATTAGAAGAACAAAACGAAGATATAGGAGAAGGATTTAAAGGAAAAGTACATGCCAAGATAAGTGATAGTAAAGCAGATATCAATTTAGTAGCATTTTACAAAGAAACAGAAAAAGGCTCTGGTAAATATGAAGAAGTAGAAGAAATGCCTAAAGATGGGTATACATTAAATCAAGAACATACAGAATGTAATAATGGGGTAAGTGTAAAAATAGAAAATAAAGAAATAATATTATCAAATGTAAATAAAAGTGGTACATCATGTTATTTATATTTTGATATTAGAAAAGCTAGAAGTTCTAGTGAAACACTAGCAGCCTTGCGTTTATCAAAAGCTGGAGATTTATCTTCTACTGGTATAAGTACAACATCATGTGATAATGGCACTAATGATGCAAGTCATAATAGAAGTGGTAGTAATTGTACATCGCAAGATAAAGGAGTATATGAAACAGAAGATGATTTTGGAAAGACATATGTATTCCGAGGAACAGTAGATAATAATTGGGTACATTTTGCAGACATGTATTGGAGAATCATAAGAATAAATGGCAATGGCACAATAAGATTAATATATTCTGGCATAGAATTACCTTCAGATGGAAGATGGGCAAATCAAAATAGTGGAAATGGAGCGGCGATAACAACGACATATAGTAATGATCAAAGTGTTCAGAAATATAATAAAATACAAGGTGATAATAAATATGTAGGGTATATGTATGGAGGAGAAGAGGGAGTTGCATCACAAAATTATACAGAAGCACATAAAAATGAAACAGATAGTACAATAAAAGAAGAGATAGATAAATGGTATATAGGAGATACAGGAATAAAAGAGCAATATAGAGATAAAATAGATGTAGAAACAGGATTTTGTAGTGATAGACAATTATCACCAGAAAATCCAGGAGCTGGTTATGGAAAAACTGAAACAGCATATGCAGGATATCACAGAGTTATGAATAGTAGTACAAGTTGGGATTCAACACAGGAACCAACACTAAAGTGTGGATATGATGTAACAAAAGGTACTACAGATAAGATGGCTCAAAAAAGAGATTTGTTTACAGGACCTAATGCTGAAGGAACAACAGATAGTGAAGGAAATAAGATAAATGGAAATAATGCATTAACATATCCAGTAGGCTTAATAACAATGGATGAAGTAATCATGGCAGGAGGATTAGGTGGTAAACCCAACTATGGTTATTGGTTATATACAGAACGATATTATTGGACCATGTCTCCATATCACTTTGACGGTGCTAATAATCGCGTATTTCGTGTGGATTCAAACGGCTTCCTCAACAACGATGTCGTGGCCAACGCGTGGGGTATACGTCCAGTAATAAATCTGAGGTCTGATGTATCAATAACAGGAAATGGAACAATAGATTCCCCATATGAAATATCTTAATGTAGTATGAATATAATATAATTAATAAAAAATCTTGTCTATGTTGCTTACCTTTTTATACATAGACAAGATATGGGTTTACCTTTACCCAACATAATACTAGAATAGAGCATTTTTGTTCTATTCTTTTAGTTTATCTTCCATTTATAACCAATTTCTTGTAATTACTCCTTGTATTTTTAAATAATATATAGTAAAATAATCTCGGCAAATAAATTGCAAATACACATTAATGGGGAGTGTTAAACCGAGTGCTTTAAAAAAAGTGGCTTAATATGTTGAACCATTAAGAGGTAAAAACGAAAGGAAGGGATAATTTATGGCCGTTGTTTCTATGAGTTATTTATTAGAAGCAGGAGTTCATTTTGGACATCAAACAAAAAGATGGAATCCTAAAATGAAAGAGTATATTTTTGGAACAAGAGAGGATATTTATATCATTGATCTTGAAAAAACTACTCAAAAATTAGAAGAAGCTTACGAAGCTGTTAAGGATATCGCCGCTAATGGAGGAACATTCTTATTCGTAGGTACTAAAAAACAAGCTGGAGATGCATCTAAAGAAGAAGCAATAAGAAGTAATTCTTATTATGTAACTGAAAGATGGTTAGGTGGAACATTAACTAACTTTAGAACTATCAGAAGAAGAGTTAAAAGACTTGAAGAAATTGAAGAAATGGAAAAAAATGGTCGTTTCGAAGTTCTACCTAAAAAAGAAGTTATTGGCCTAAAAAAGGAATATGAAAAATTAAACAAAATATTATGTGGTATTAGAGAAATGTCTAAATTACCAAGTGCTTTAATTATTGTCGATCCTAAAAAAGAAATAAATGCAATAAGAGAAGCTCGTAAACTTAGAATACCTGTATTTGGTATTGTAGACACTAACTGTGATCCTGATGATGTTGATTATGTAATACCAGGTAATGATGATGCTGTAAGAAGTGTTAAAGTTCTTTTAGGTGTATTAACTAATGCTATATGTGAAGTACGTAATCTTGAAATGGTTGATTATGTTACTGAAGAAGACAAAAAAACTAAAGAACATAAAACTATGGATGAATTAATTAAAGAAGAAAAAACCAGCTTAGAAGAAATACCTGAAAAGGAATCTAAAAAAGAAGAAAAAAAGGAAGTAAAAAAAGAAAAAAATAATAAAGTAGATTATAATGAAATGACTTTAACAGAACTTAAAGCTCTTGCTAAAGAACAAGGAGTTAAAGGATATTCTACTATGAAAAAAGAAGAAATTATTTCCAATTTAAAATAGAAAGAGTAAAGGAGGATTAAAATGGAAGTTACTGCTAGTATGGTAAAAGACCTAAGAGAAAAAACTGGTGCTGGCATGATGGATTGTAAAAAAGCTCTAGCCGAAACAAATGGTGATATGTCTGCTGCTATAGATTGGTTAAGAGAAAAAGGAATTGCCAAAAGTGCTAAAAAAGAATCTCGTATCGCTGCTGAAGGTCTAGCCAACATTTATATTAAAGATAATCGTGCTGTTATTTTAGAAGTCAATAGTGAAACAGATTTTGTTAGTAAAAATGCTGAATTTACTAGTATGATTGATGAAATAGGAAACACAATTTTAAAAAGTGATGCTAAAACTTTAGAAGAAGCTTTAGAATTATCATGTGAAGAAGGAACTATTAAAGATTTAATTATTGCTAAAACCGCTAAAATAGGTGAAAAATTATCATTAAGAAGAATTGAAGTTGTTGAAAAAGCAGATGATGAAAACTTTGGTGCTTATCTTCATATGGGAGGCCGTATTGCCGTTTTAACAGTTGTTAAAGGAGCCAACTCTGATGTTGCTAAAGATGTAGCTATGCAAGCTGCTGCTATGCGTCCTGAATATGTATTTGAAAGTGATGTTCCTGAAGAAGTTGTCGAAAAAGAAAAAGCAGTTCAAAAAGAACTTGCCATGTCTGAAGGAAAACCTGCTGATATTGCTGAAAAAATGGTCGCAGGTCGTATCAAAAAATATTTTAAAGAAATATGCTTAGTAGAGCAACCATTTATTAAAGATGGTGATTTAACAGTTAATGATTATATCAAGAAAAATAATGGTGAAATGAAAAAAATGGTTCGTTATGAAGTTGGCGAAGGTATGGAAAAAAGAAATGAAAACTTTGCTGAAGAAGTAATGAATCAAGTAAAAGGAAACTAGTCGTATGATTAGTTTTTTTCTTGCTTATAATAAAGATAATAGACACTTACTTAACAAATACTTTAAATGTCCCATCTAATATTAATTTACTAATCGGTATTATACGTGTTATAATATTACTAAGTGGTGAATAAAATGCAAAAAAATGTCAAAAAAATATGTCAAGGAATTTTATTTGTTCTAATAATAATAGCTTTTATCTATGTAGGAACAAGAGATTTTAGTAGTAATACCGAAATAGATAATGAAAAATTTGATCATGATTATCCTTTAGTAAATAAAGATAACATTTTTACTTATGCTAATGCAAATGAAATATATGCTACCCTAAAAACTGGCACTGCTGTTATTTTTATGGGATTTCCTACCAATGCATGGACAGGATATTATGCCAAAATGCTTAATGATGTAGGTAAAGAAGTAGGAGTAGATAAAATATTATATTATGATTTTTATGAAGATCGAAAAATGAAAAATGCTACTTATCAAAGTATTGTTGTAAAATTAAGTAATTTTCTTCCTGTTTTAGATGAAAAAAATCAAGATATATATGCACCAACTTTACTTGTTGTAAAAAATGGTAAAATTATGAGTTTTGATAATGAAACTGCCATTAAAAATGGTAATACTACTCCTGAAGAATATTGGGATAGCCTAAAAACTGGTTTAAAAAAGAACAATTTAAAAATGATGTTACAAGATTATTTAAAATAGGAAGTGTTAATTATGAATGATATAAGAAATGGAAAAGTATATGGCATGTTATTTTTGTTCTTTATAGTATGCTTAATCGTCGGAGGTTTCTTTTTAATGGAATTTTTTACTAGTTCTCCCAAAAAACAAGTAAAAGAACCACCTAAAGAAGTAGCTCTTGAAGAAGACTTAAAAAATAATAAAAAAGAAGATTATATTTATTTTGAAGATCCTTTAATAAAATCTGAATTATATGGTATAAATTATCAGAATGTCAAAATAAATCTAGATAGTTCTAGTGCTCGTGCTACTGAAATAAAATTAAATGAAGAAATGGAATTATTAAAAGAAACATATAAAGAAATAAAAGATATTGATTTAGAGGAAGATACTTTAAAAGAAATTATATATAAAGAAAGTGGTATTTATGAAGCTAAATATGCTAAATATACCCGTTATTTTTATCAAAATTATGCTTCTTTATTAAAAGATAACTATAGTTTTAATTGCTTTGATGGAGAACAATATCTTAATAGTAATAGTTATGTATTTGATACTAAAACTGGTGAAATAATTACTAATGAAGAATTATTTGCTTTATATGATTTAAATCTTGATAAAATAAAAGAACAAATTAAACAAAAATTAGAAAATAAACAATCTACTATTACTATTAAAGAAACTAATGAAGATAACGAAGAAGAAAAAGAAGTAGAGGTAATAGATATTAATGCCACTCTAAATAATTTAGATAATATAGAAAATTATGCAGTATTTATTGATAAAGGTGGTTTTTTAAATATAAGTTATCTTGTCAAATCTGTTGAAAAAGATTATAATGATGTTATAATTATTAATTAGGGAGGAATAATATGGATACAGAAGTAAAATTTATGAAAGCAATTGAAAATTTAGAAGGAAGATTAACTAATATTAGAGCGGGCAGAGCTAATCCCTCAATGTTAAATGGTATTAATGCCAATTATTATGGAACTCCAACTCCAATTCAAAGTTTAGCTAATATTACTGTTCCAGAAGCTCGTAGTTTAATGGTTAAACCTTTTGATAAAAGTGCTTTAAAAGAAATAGAAAGGGCTATTAATGAAGCTAATATTGGTATTACTCCAGTCAATAATGGGGAAGTAATCATTCTAACTGTTCCCGAACTTACTGAAGAAAAAAGAAGAGATTATGTCAAACAAGCTAAAGCTATTTGTGAAGAAGCTAAAGTAGCTCTACGTAATATTAGACAAGAGGCTAATGAAGATATTAAAAAAAGTGAATTACCAGAAGATGAAGAAAAAGCTTCTTTAGAAGAAATCCAAAAACTTATCAATGAATATAATAAAAAAGTTGATGAAATATTTAAAGAAAAAGAAACAGAATTAATGAGGGTTTAAAATGAAAAATAAATTTAAGGAAATAAATAATAACGAAGTTAATGAAGTAGTGTCACTCACTAAAAAAATATTAAAATTACTTTATGTAGTCATGGTTGTTGCTATAGTTTTATGTGGTACAATTATTTTAAAAAACTTAAATGTATGGCATCTTTTATTTACCTTCCTTAAAGTTTTATCACCATTATTTATAGGTTTTATAATTGCTTGGTTATTAGATCCCATTGTAAAGAAAATGCATAAAAATGGTATTCCCCGTATTATTGGTAGTCTCTTAGTTTATGCTATTTTTCTTATATTTATTTATATATTTTTAAGAATATTTATTCCATCACTATATACTCAAATAAATGAATTAATAGGCACTTTACCATCAATTCTTGATAAATTCCGTACTTTTGCTGATGATTTTGTTACTCAAGTATCAATAAGTGGTTTAGATTTAAATACTATTAAAGATAATTTATTTAATAGTATAGGGGATTATTTAGTAAGTTTCACTAATTCTTTACCAACTTTTCTTATGAGTATTCTTGGTAATCTTGTCTCTGGATTAGGAACTATTTTAATTAGTTTAGTAGTAGGCTTATATATGTTATTTGATTTTGATGCTATATCTAAACATTTTCTTCGTTTAGTTCCTGCTAAAAATCGTTATGAAATAGAGATTCTTTTATTAGATATTGGAAAAGAAGTACGTAAAACAATAAGTGGCACCTTACTTGTAGCTTTAATGGTATTTATATGTGATACTATTGGTTTTGCTATTATTGGTTTAAAAGCTCCTTTATTATTTGGAATGTTCTGTGGTTTAACCGATTTAATTCCTTATATAGGCCCTTATATTGGGGGCGCTGCCGCGGTAATTGTAGGTTTTAGTCAAGGTTCTATAACAGGTATTGCCGTATTAATAATCTGTGTTATTGTTCAACTTGTAGAAAACTATATCTTACAACCTGTAATAATGAGCAAAACAACTCAATTACATCCTGTTACTATTATAGTGGGCTTATTAGTATTTGGTCATTATTTTGGTATCGTTGGTATGATTATAGCTACTCCATGTATTGCTTTATTAAAAGTAATCTTTAAATTTATTGTTAAAAAATATGATTTATTTAAAGATGATGAAGTTTTATTACAAGAAGTATTAAAAGATAATTAAGAAGCTTAAAACACTTCTTTTTTTAATGTTTTACCACATATATAATCTACTGAAACATTAAAATATTTAGCAAAATTATATAAATAAATAATATTAACACTCATAGGATTCTTTTCATATTTCATAATTGAAGAAGCAGATATATGCATAATCTTTGCTAAATCTTTAATAGTTACTCTAGCCATTCTTCTAACATATCTTAAACTAAATTTTAAATATTTATAATCTATATTTTCTTCTGTATTAAAATATTTTAAATCTTTAGTAATATCCAAAAGAGCATTAAATGATATCTTATAACGATTACTAATTAAATTGATTTCTTCTAATTTCATAGGTCTTAATCCATTTTCATAATTTTGATATGTTTTTAAAGATACATTTAAAATATTAGCCATTTCTAATTGAGTTAATTTATCTTTAATTCTCAAATTAATTAGTAAATTACTATTTTGCATTCTAATTCCTCCTTTCTTAAGTAAGCTATTATAACCAAAAAAAATAAAAAAATTGTCGAACCCTGTCAGGTATATTTATTTTTGGGTCTAAATTTCTTGAAAAAAAAGGAAATAGCCAGTTTAAAGGTAATATATATTGGTGAAGGGAGGAAAAATATCTATGAAAATTGAAGAAGTAAAGCAGCGAGATCTAAAAGACTGTGGTTCATGTTGTATTGCTTGTCTTCTAAAATACTATGGTGGTTATGTCCCTATAGAAAAAATAAGAGAAGATACTAGAACAACCATGAATGGAACAACTGCCTTCCATTTAGTTAGTGCTTTAAAAATGTATGGCTTCGAATCTATGGGAGTTAAAGTAAATGACATCTTAGATAGTAACTTATATTTTCCCGCGATTGCTCATGTTGTTTTAAAAAATGGATTGCAGCATTTTGTAGTTGTTTATAAAGTAAATAAAAAACATGTTTATCTTATGGATCCCGCGAAAGGTAAAGTAAAAATGCAAATTACAGCTTTTAATGATATATGGGACAATATACTTATACTTGCAATGCCTATTTCCAATATCATTAAATTTGAAAAAGAAAATACCATTTTTAGTATTTTCATAAAACTATTACTTAAAAACAAAGGCTTATTTTTAAATATATGCATTACTAATTTCCTAGTTATATGTCTTGCCATATTTAATAATTTTTACTTTCAAATAGCTATTTCCCAAATAGAACAGGGAAGTGATATCAAATTTTTAAAATTTATTATAATATTATTTAGTACTTTAATTATCATTAAAATCTTCTTAAATTTTCTTAAAAATTATTATTTAAATTATCTTAATAAAAATCTTGATGTTACTATATTTAGTAGTTTTCTGAAACATATTTTTAACCTTCCTTTAAGTTTCATGCAAAATCGGACCACTGGAGAAGTAATATCACGAGTTGAAGAATTAAGTCAAATTAAATCTTTACTCTCTGATATTTTTACTAATTTTATTTTAAATCTGATTTTAGTCATGTCTTCTGGTATAGTCTTATATTTTATAAATGCTAAATTATTTTTTCTTCTTTGTTTAATAATAAGTATTTATATTATAAGTAGTCTAATTTTTAATAAGATTATATATCATCATTTTAAAGATAATATCGAAAAATCAACAGAATTTAATGCTATTTTAGTAGAGAATGTTGAACTTAATAACAGTATTAAAAATTTAAATTTGGAGGAGAAATTTTTACAACGTTTAGAAAGTAAACTCGTAAGATTATTAAAAAGTAATTTTAATTTAAATAAAATATTAAATAATATAAATTTAATTCGAGATTTTATCTATGAAGTTGGCTTATTTCTAATTTTAACATTTGGTATTTATTTAATATTCCAAAATAAACTAGAATTACTAAATCTAATTACTTTTAATAGCATTATTATCTACATGTTTGATCCTATTAAAGATTTAATGGAATTATTACCTAAATATAATTATTTAAAAGCATCATTTACTAAACTAGGAGAATTTTTAAATATTAAAGAAGAAATTCATAATGATGGTTTTAATCTAAAAGATAGTAGTATTTCCCTTAAAAATGTAACTTACTCATATAATAAATATCAAAATGCTCTTGAAAATATCACATTTGATATCAAATCTGGTGAAAAAATATTTTTACATGGGAAAAGTGGAAGTGGTAAAAGTACCATTTGTAAACTTTTATACCGGATATATGAGGGTTACACGGGTAATATTTATTTAGGAGGCTACAATGAATTAGATTGTTCCCTAGATTCCATAAGAGATAAAATATTATATGTCGGTCAAGAAGAAAACTTGTTTACAGGTACTATTAAAGAAAATATTTTATGTTACCGAAATATTCCTTCCGAATGTTTAGAACAAGTTATAAAAATATGCCATTTAGATGAAGTTATTAATAAACGTGCTAATCGTTATGAAACAATTATTAATGCTTCTTTAAATAATTTAAGTGGTGGAGAAAGGCAAAGAATAATTTTAGCTCGAGCATTACTTAAAAAGAGTGATATTATAATTTTAGATGAAGCTTTAAGTGAAGTAAATGAATCACTTGAAAGAGAAATAATAAGAGATTTAATTTCTTCGTTTCCAGACAAAACTTTAATATATGTTTCTCATAAAGATATGCGTGATTTATTTACTAAAGTAATCGAGGTCGAATGCTATGGATAATACTTATGAAAATAAAAACAGTTTAACACAACAAAAACCTCAATCATTTATTCGGATTATATTCATTATTTTGACTTTATTATTACTCCTTATAAGCTATCTATTAATAAGTATTAAAATTTATGACAATTACCAATCTAAAGGTTATGTAGAAAATGGTTTAATTACCAGTATTATTCCTAGCTCTCTTAACTTTGAAGAAATTTATTTAAATAATAAAAAAGTTAATTATGAAATAATTGAAGAAATAGTGAAAGTAGATAAAGAGACTATAAATAGTTATAAAGAAATAACATTTAAATGTTCTCATAATTTTAAAGAAAATGAAATTATTAATATAACTTTTTATTATAATAAACAAAGAATAATAACTAAATTAAAAAACAAAATTTTTTAGAAAGGAAGTATCATGGAAAAGATAAAAAATAATGAATTGTTAGAATATGAAGGTGGAACAATATTAAATATTCTAACTCATATTTTAATTAGTGTTATTAGTTTAAAAATAGTTTTTAGAAAGGTGGCTAAATAATGGATATATTAGAAAGTAAAAACTTAGTTAGCATTAATGGAGGAGCTCTTAGTACAGTTTTAAAGATAGGATTATTTGGGATAAGTGCCGCGGGAGTTTTTATAGCTTCTGTAATATATGGGTATATTCATCCCAATAAATGTAATTAATAATGAAGCTAAACAATAAAGATTTAGTGGCTATTGAAGGTGGAGTAAATGCTGCTTTCATAACCGCGGTAATTCGTGTTTTTACAACCATTATTGATTTTGGAAAAGGAATCGGTTCTTCTATTAGACGTGCTAAAACTAAAAACTATTGTTATCCAAACTAAAGAAAAGGGTTTAAATTTAACCCTTTTTTTGATACAATTAAATAGGTGATATAATGAAAAAAGGTTTTGCTTCCATGTATATGGTTTATTCATTTTTCTTAATCTTTATTATAATGATGTTATCAGTCTTAATGATAAATAATTATAAAAAAACTTTTTTAAATACTTTAAAAAACGATATTAAAGAAGAATTAACAAGTTATCATCTTGCAAAAAGGGAAGATATCACTCAAAAAAGCTTAAAAATGTCCGAATAAAGACTTAAATTACTTGATATTAAAAAATAAAGGTGATATACTATACATTAGTAAATGAAGGGAGGGATTTTGTAAATGACTAAAGTAGTAGTAAAAAATGGAGACGTTGATGGAGCATTAAAAAAATTTAAATCCAAAGTTGCCCGAAGCGGTGTCCCTTCTGAACTTAAAAAAAGGAAACATTACGAAAAACCAGGCGTTCGTAGAAGAAATGAAAAAAAAGAACAATTAAGAAACGCTAAAAAACATAGAAATAATTATTAAGGAAGAAAATTATGAATGAAAGAATAGCAAATGAACTAAAAGAAGCCATGAAAAGTGGTGACAAATTTAAGTTATCAGTTTTAAGAATGCTTAAAAGTGCTCTTCAATTAGAAAAAATAAATCAAAGAGAAGACTTAACAGATGATAAGATTATGGCGGTTATTAAAAAACAAGTTAAAATCCGCAAAGATTCCATGGAAGAGTTTAAAAAATATAATAAAAGTGAAGAAGTAGAAAAACTTGAACAAGAAATAGCTATCTTAAATGAATATTTACCAGAAGAAATGTCTGAAGAAGAAATAAATAAAGTTATTGATGAAGTATTTGATATCATAAAACCAACCAGCATGAAAGATATGGGCAAAGTTATGAAGGAATTAAATACTAAAATAACTAATGCTGACATGTCTTTAGTAAGTAAATTAGTAAAAGAAAGAATTAATTAATAGTTAATTATAACCGTTTAGTAAAAACTTCTTGACAATAAGCATATAATATTTTATAATAATTGAGAAATAAAAAAAGGAAAGCGAATTAAATTCCACCTGATGAGCTAAAGTTCATAGGTAAAAAGCCCAAATAGTAAATAAACAGGTTTTTTAGGTGGAATATAAATTCCACCTTTTTAATTGTATGGAGGTGCATTTAAAATAGCAAGTGTGAGCAAAGAGCTTTTAATTAATGAACAAATTAAAGTAAGCGAAATGATGGTAATTGGTCCTAATGGAGAACAAATGGGTCAAAAAAAATTGGAAGATGCTTTAACTTTAGCCAGATATGCTGGTTTAGATTTAGTTTTAATGAATGATAATGGTAAAATGGCTGTAGCTAAAATCATGGATTACAACAAATATCGTTATGAAAGACAAAAGAAACTAAAAGAAGCCCAAAAAAAGCAAAGAGAAACTAATAAAGAAATGAAAGAATATCGTTTATCAGTTACAATCGATGTTCATGATTTTGAAACTAGAGTTCGAAATGCTAAAGATTATTTAATAAAAGGACATAAAATCAAGGCATTTATCCGTTTTAAAGGACGTCAAATGGCGCGACCTGAATTAGGTAAAGAAGTATTACTTAAATTCGCTGCTGCTTTAGAAGATGTTTCAATAATTGAGGCTGAACCTAAACTTGAAGGACGTCAAATATTTATGCTATTAGCACCTAAAAAATAATAGGAGGATTGTAAAAACATGGCAAAGAGCAAACAAAAAACTCATAAAGCAAGTAGTAAAGTTTTAAAGAAGAAAAAAAATGGTACCTTAACTTATAAAAAGAGTAATGGTAATCATAAAACAAATAAAGATTCTGCAAAACAAGTTCGTCAAAGAAGAAATAAGGGAATATTAGGCAAAGGAGAAGCTAGCAGATTAAAATCTGTTATCTAGGAGGTTAGAATATGACAAGAGTTAAAGGTGGAACTGTTTCTAAAACAAGAAGAAGAAAAGTTTTAAAAGAAGCCAAAGGCTATTTTGGTAGTAAACATAGATTATATAAAACAGCTCAAGAACAAGTTTTCCATAGTGGAGCTTATGCTTATAGAGATCGTAAAGCAAATAAAAGAAACTTCCGTAAATTATGGATAACAAGAATAAATGCAGCATGTAGAGAAAATAATATTAGTTATTCTAAATTCATGAATGGTCTATCTAAAGCCGGCATTGAAATTAACCGTAAAGTTTTAAGTGAAATGGCTATTAATGATGAAAAAGCTTTTGCTAAATTAGTTGAAATAAGTACTAATGCTTTAAATGGCAAAAGTCCCAAGAAAAATGAAACTAAAGTAGAAAAAGAAGAAAAACAAACAACAGATAAAAAAGAGTCTAAAACTGATTATAGTGCTATGACTCTTGCCGAACTTAAAAATATTGCTAAAGAAAAAGGCATTAAAGGTTATTCTTCAATGAAAAAAGACGAATTACTTGCAAATTTAAAATAGGCTATGAAAAATAGTCTTTTTTAATTGCAAAGTCTTCTATTTTCTTAAAAATAATGTTATAATTCTTCTTAGGTGAAGAGTATGAAGATTTTTTTAATTGCCGGTAAATCTGGAAGTGGTAAAGGTGAAATTGCAAGTATTATTAAGAATTATTATACATCATTTGGAAAACGTGTTATAGTAACTGAATTTAGTAAATATTTAAAAATGTATGCTAAAGAAGTATTAAATTGGAATGGGGAAGAACCAAAACCTCGTCGTTTTTTACAAGATATTGGTGTAACTATTCGTGATAATATGGAAATGCCTTTAATGTTAATTAATCGTCTCATGGAAGATATTAGAATTTATGAATTATATTATGATATTGTAATTATTAGTGATGTAAGACTTCCAGACGAAATTGAAGAGTTTAAAAAGAAATATTCTGATTGTACTTCTATTTATGTTATTAATCAGTTTGAACCAAGTAAATTAACTGTTAAAGAACAAATGCATATTACTGAGACAGCCTTAGAAGATTACCCAAATTTTGATTTAACTATCACTAATGATAATAAAGATACTTTAAGTGATAAAATAATTAACTATTTAGAAAGTGAGAAGTAAAAATGAATCTTAAAAATGAATTTATAGAATTTTTTAAAAGTAAAGGTCACGTTCAAATACCTAGTGCTCCTTTAATTCCTGAAAATGATCCTTCAGTTTTATTTAATACTGCAGGAATGCAACCATTAATACCTTATTTAATGGGTAAAAAACATCCTGAAGGTAAAAGGCTTTGTGATTACCAAAAATGTGTCCGTCTAACTGATCTTGATAGTATTGGGGATAAAACTCATCATACTTTCTTTGAAATGTTAGGAAATTGGAGTCTTGGCGATTATTTTAAACAAGAGAGTATTGAATATAGTTTTGAATTTTTAACAAAAGTATTAAATATTCCTCTTGAAAGACTTGCAGTTACCGTATTTGCAGGAAATAAAGATATCCCTCGTGATGAAGTATCTGCTAATATCTGGCGTTCTTTAGGCATCAAAGATGAACGTATTGCTTATCTAGGCGTAGATGATAACTTTTGGATCGCCGGTGATGCTGGTCCATGTGGAGGCGACACTGAAATTTTTTATTTTCGCAGTGATGATCCTATTCCTACCCAATTTGATCCTCATGATGAACGTTGGGTTGAAATTTGGAATAATGTATTCATGGAATTCAACAAAGATAAAGACGGAAAAATCACTGAATTACCTCAAAAAAATGTTGATACTGGTATGGGCCTTGAAAGAGTTGTCGCGGTCTTAGAAGGCGTAACAGATAATTATGAAACTTCTATTTGGCAAGATATAATATCTAAAATTGTCGAAATAAGTGGCAAACCATATCAAGGTAATGAAACAAGTATGCGTATTATCGCCGATCATATTAGAACCGCAGTATTTATTAGTGCCGATAATGCCGGAATTAAACCAAGTAATACTGATCAAGGTTATATTTTAAGAAGATTAATTAGAAGAGCAATAAGACATGCTAAAAAATTAGGAATCGATACCACCAGTGATTTCATGGAACAAATAGCTCTTGAAGTTATAAAAAAATATGAAGATTATTATTCTGAAATAAAAGCAAACAAAGAAGTAGTTTTAAGTGTTTTAAAAAATG
Source organism: uncultured Bacilli bacterium (assembly GCA_947628905.1). Lineage (GTDB taxonomy): Bacteria > Bacillota_I > Bacilli_A > RF39 > UBA660 > Caccenecus. The sequence continues at coordinate 7,864 of CANRBQ010000013.1, read as the reverse complement.
AAGGAATAAAATTTAATCGTACTTTAGAAAAAGGTTTAAAAGAATTTGCTAAACTTATAAAGAATTTAAATGGTAAAGTAATTGATAAAGATAATGCTTTTAAATTATATGATACTTATGGTTTTCCTATAGAATTAACTGAAGAAATGGCTTCTGAAAATGGTTTAACAGTTGATACTCAAGGATTTAAAGAAAAATTTAAAGCTCATCAAGAGTTATCCCGAACAGCATCTCAAGGAAAATTTAAAGGTGGTCTTGCAAGTGGGGGAGAAATGGAAACCAAATATCATACTGCTACTCACTTATTAAATGCTGCTTTAAAACAAATAATTAATAAAGATGTTCACCAAAAAGGTAGTAATATCACTAGTGAAAGAATGCGTTTTGATTTTTCTTGTGATCACAAATTAACTGATGAAGAAAAAAGAGAAGTTGAAGCTTTAGTAAATAAATGGATTATGGATGATTTACCAGTAACCATGACAACTATGGATAAAAAAGACGCTGTTGCCAGTGGTGCTGAAGCTATGTTCTTAGAAAAATATGCTGATATAGTTAATGTTTATACTATTGGTGATGTTTCTAAAGAAATATGTGGCGGACCTCATGTTAAACACACTGGAGAATTAGGTAAATTTAAAATTATTAAAGAAGAAGCAAGCAGTGCTGGAGTAAGAAGAATAAAGGCTATTTTAGAGTAGTCTTTTTCTTTTTAAAAGTACTTGATAAAATATTATTTTAATAGTAAAATAATTCTGTTATTTAAGAGATTGCCATATTAATATTTATTTTTAAATGAAAATATGATATTATATTATAGAATAGAAGAGGTGTGTCCATATGACTATCTTAAGTATTGGAAGAACTAGTTATGATATTACTTGTCCTGTTGAAGAATACCCAATCGAAGGGACTAAATATTTATTAAATGAAAAAATTGAATCTGGAGGAGGAAATGCAGCCAATGTTGCTTATTTACTAGGTAAATGGGGAGAAACTTCTTATTTCGCGGGAGTAATTGGCTCAGATGACTATGGCTCTAAAATAAAAAAAGAATTAGAACAAGCTTTAGTTAAAACCGAATTTATGGAAACCTCTTATGAAGTAGGAACTCCTTTATCTATTATTTTAGTAAATAAAAAGAATGGTTCACGTACGCGTTTTGATGTTGTCGGGGCTACTCAACCTAACTTAAAAAAATATGAATACAATATTACTCCGGATGTAATTTTCTCTGATGGCAAAGAATATAGTGCCACGATTAATGCTTTAAATAAATATCCTAATGCTATTAGTATTGTTGATGCTGGAAGAGTAAATAGAGATTTATTAGAGCTATGTAAATATGTTAAATATATAGTTTGTTCTAAAGGCTTCGCAGAAAAAGTAAGTGGCTTAAAAATTGATTATAACAATTCTATGAGCTTAGTTAATGTATATAAAAAATTAAAAGATAAATATCCTAATAATGAAATTATAGTTACTTTAGAAAATATGGGAGCTATGTATACTTTTAATAATGAAATAAAAGTAATGCCTAGTATTAAAGTAACTCAAGTTGATCCAAGTTGTTCAGGAGATGTTTTCCATGGGGCTTTTGCCTACTGCTTAGCAAATAATTTTGATATAGAAAAAGCTGTAACTTATTCTAATATCGCCGCGGGTTTATCAGTTACTAAGATGGGTGGCCAAACATCAATTCCTACAATTAAAGAAGTAATAAATTACTATAATCAAAAATTTAATATTAAAACTCCTGTTGTAGAAGAAAAACCTAAAGAAGAAGTAAAACCAGTCGGGGATACTTTACCAGAAATACCAGATGCTGCTAATTTTACTATAACTCCTCCAACAAGCGATAGCAGTATTAATGATATTGGGGCATCTTTCTTTGGCAGCGCGGCAAGTAACGTTGCAACTCCCGAAACTACTACAGTTCCTGTAAATAATCCTACACCTAATGCCACACAACCAGTAAACCAAGTAAGGGTTAATCCAAATAATGTTCAGTAGTAAATCTCCAACTATTAATCTCCATGGTGAAACTAGAGATACTGTTCCATTTTTAGTAAATGATTTTATAAATGATAATTATAAATTAAAAAATGAATATATAGGAATAATCCATGGTTACAGTAGTACAATATTAAGAAATAAAGTCCATGAAATTCTAAAAAGAAATAATAAAGTAGATAGTTTTAAAGTAGATATTTTTAATCCTGGATTAACCATAGTTAAATTAAAAATTAAAAAGTGATTGTTACATCACTTTTTAAATACTATAATTTAATATTTAATTACCTAGCTACTCTTTTAACTAATTTAGCTTGAACTACTAATCTAAGTTCATTATTATAACAAGTAGACAAAGTTAACATTTTATCTTGTAACCCAACACTTTCCCCAAAATCATATATACTTCTACTCTTCATCGTATTTATAAATCTTTGATGAGATTCATCAGTCCCAAAATTAGAAGTTAAATAATATACTTCATAAGGAACAGTAAAGATAGAAAATATTTTCCAATATAAAGTAGCATTCTCTGTTAATAAAGTAATAGTCATATTTTTAGAATTTGTATACCAATCCTTTTTAACAACATTCTTTAAAGTACCAAACATCGTAGTTTTAAGACTACCATGCGCATAAATAATAGTATTAGCATCTAAATCATTAATATCATTTCTATAATCCATAAAAACCCAACCTGCACTATTATAAGACTTATTAAAAGCATGTGTTAAATAATAATCATTATTAGAAGCTTGAACTACTGGATAATTAACATTAGTATTATTAACTTTTAAAAATCCTACAGTTTGACTATTCTTATTTTTAAGCTCTTTAAAATCTACATTAGCTAAAGGCATATCAATATAATCATAATAATCATTACCAGTATTTGGTGTTTCTTCAGGCTCTACAACATTATCCATAAAATAATCTTCTGTACCTTCCTCATAATCTATCACTTGAGTAGTATTATTATCATCTTCTACTTTTTTAGGCTCCTCTTTTTTAGTAACCAAAATCACTATCAAAGTAATAATAAAAGTAACTAATATTACTATCCCAATTATAATAGGTATTTTATATTTTTTAAATATCCTTTTAATTTTTGCATTTTTTTCCATTTTTTTACCTCACTTTTTGTTGTATTATATCATTTAAATAAAACTTAAGCAATAGGAATAACTCATAACTCCCCATAATTTGACAAAAATCTCCAAAAGTAGTATAATTAAATTATCAGAGATAAATATAGTCAATAAAAAAGTAACTAAAACTCTGATAATTGACGCAAATTTGACAAAAAGAATAAAATATGCTATAATTAAAGCGTAATTGAAATAGGGGGTTAAATTATATGAAAAGTTATGTATTAGATTATGTTAATGAAAATGAATTTAAAAAACTAGAAAGAGCTTTAAAAAAATACAATATGTTAGCTTTTAAAAAATTAAACTTTAATTATTATCCAGCTTTACGTAATGGTGAATTTGTAGGAGAATTAGTAAGTACTAATAAGAGTGAACACACTGAAAAATATGAGCTTAAATTACCGAGTGATAAAATGTTCGCTGCAGTTCATGGTGAAATTAAATTATACTATACTGTATATTTAAAAGAAGGTACAATAATGTTAGAAACTATTACACCAACAGAAATTTTACTTGAAGGACATATGAGTGAACTTACTACTTATAAAGGTATAATGATATCAAAAGCTAATGCTTCTAAAGATAAATTTAAAATTGATTTATTAAATATGTTACAAGGAAACAAGTAACATATTTTTTAAAAGGGAGGTAAAAATGCAATTAAGTTATAATTTTAATTATGATCTAAAAGAATTTAAAATTATTTTAGAAAATAATCCTGAAATATTAAATAATAAATATTATAAAAGTATTATTTGTAATTTAAGTGCTCTTTTTTTAAAAACTAATAAATTAGGCATAATAACTAAAAATTTGAATAATAAAACTTTAATAATAGTAAATACTAAAGAAAGAAAAAAACTTAACATGATAATTACTTCTTCTTTAGTAATTGTTAAAATAAATAATTGTCGTTATACTTTTAGCCATAATATAAATAACAATGGTATAATTTTAAATTTACAAGATATAGTGTTCGCTGAAGAAATAAAATTTATTGAAAGTTTTTTACCTCATCTTATTAAGTTTGAACTTAATATTAAAGATAAACACTTTTTACTTGAAGTACCTTTAGATATTGATTATGTAATAGATAAAAATATCTTTAAAAGTATTAATTATAATAGTACTTTAAAAGATCTTAAAAAAATCTATGATAACTATCTAAAAAAGATTCAAGAAAAAGTAAATTATAATTTTTATAAAATGGATACAATTATAGGTATATATAAAACAAATGAGCATGAAAAAAAGAGTATTATAAAAAAATATCGTGCTGGAAAAGAAATATATAAAGAAGCAAATACTAATACAAATAATTTAAACCTTAATATTACTTTAAATGAAAATAATGAACCTATTATCTTAATAAAAGGTTATAATCCTCATGATAATTTAAATTTAAATGAAGAAATAAATAAACTATATGAGATATTAGAAATTAATAAATCATCCCAAAGATCTAAAGTATTATCTTTAAATAATTTTAAGTAGAAAAAGCCTATTAAGTGTGGTAAAATATATCTGGTGGTTTAAATGTTAAAAATTACAAATCTAGAGGTAAAAGCCGAAGATAAAACAATTATAAATAATTTTAATCTATCAATTGGAGATGGAGAAATTCATGTTTTAATGGGACCTAATGGGACAGGCAAAAGTACTATCTGTAAGGTATTATTATCTCATCCTGATTATACCATTACAAATGGAGATATTATCTTTGATAATGAATCAATTAAAAACTTAGACCCAACTAGTATAAGTCGCAAAGGAATATTTCTTTTAAATCAAAATCCCATTGAAGTAGAAGGAATTACCAATGCTGAAATGCTTCGTAATGCTTTATCAGAAAGAACTAATTCTCATATTGATATATTTTCTTTTAATAAAAAATTAAATGAAGTATGTGAAATAATAAATATTCCCAAATCATTTGTTCATCGTGATCTTAATTTTAATATGAGTGGTGGTGAAAAAAAGAAAAATGAACTTCTTCACTTATTTATTTTAGAACCTAAATTTATAATTTTAGACGAAATAGATTCAGGCCTAGATATCGATGCTCTAAAAACTGTAGGTTTAGCTTTAAATAAATATTATGAAAAATATAAACCATCAATCTTAATTGTTACTCATCATGCTGATATCTTAAAATACTTTACTAATTATCAAGTTCATATTATGCATCATGGAACAATTATTGAAAATGGCGATGAAAGTTTAATTAAAAAAATAGAAATTGAAGGATTTAGGACACCTGCAATTAATGGGACTGAAGAAAATGAATAAATTACTATTGGTAGAGAATATTAATAAAATTAGTACAGGAACTTATGAATTAGAATATAATAAAGATTCTAATATTGAACTTAATGGAGATATTTCTTTATTTAATTATGATACTAAAAATTATAATTTAAATATCAATTTATTAGATAATACTATATTAAAAGGGGATTTTGTAAGTATTGCTCAAAAAGATTTTAATTTAACATTAAATATTAATAATAATAATCAAGTTTTATTAAATTATTTAATAATTAATGAAGGTCAAAATAAAATTAATATTACTCTAAATATCACAGGTAATTCTAGTTATATAAATATTATAGTAAGAGTAATAAATAAAACTAAAGATAGTAATGCAGATATTATATGTGATGGCATTATTAAAGAAAATACTCATGATAATGAATTATTACAAGATTTAAAAGGTCTAATAACTAACAATGATACAATCAAAATAAGTCCCAATATGCTTATAAATACTAATGAAGTTCTTGCTAATCATAAAGTAACTATTAGTTCTTATAATCCTACAGAATTATTTTATTTAACAAGTAAAGGTTTAAGTCTAAAACTAGCTAAAAAACTTATTTTATCAAGCTTTATTACTAGTTTTATAAATGAGATATATCATGAAAAAATAAAAACGGAGGTGAAAATAAATGAATAGAGAAGATTTTCCACTTTTAAAAGAAGATATTATTTATTTAGATAATAGTGCAACTAGTTTAAAACCCCAATCAGTCATAGATAAAATGAATGATTACTATACTAATTATTCTGCTAATGCTCATCGTGGAGACTATGATTTATCATTTAGAGTTGATAAAGAATACGAAGAAGCAAGAGAACTAGTAAAAGATTTTATTAATGCTGAATATTTAGAAGAAATAGTTTTTACCAGTGGTGCAACTGAAAGTTTAAATATGATTGTAAATGGCTTTTTTGCTAATTTACTTGAAGCTGGGGATGAAGTCTTAATTACTACAAGTGAACACGCATCAAATGTTCTTCCTTGGTTTAAATTAGTAAATAAATTAGGTATTAAAGTAAATTATATTCCTTTAGATAATAATTATTATGTAACTATAGATAATGTTAAAAAAGCTATTACTCCTAATACTAAAGTAATTAGCATCGCTGGTATTACTAATGTTATCGGGGATGCTAGACCTATAAAAGAAATAGCTAAAATTGCTCATGATAATAATATTTTCATGGTTGTTGATGGGGCTCAAATGGTTCCTCATATTAAAGTAGATGTGCAAGATTTAGATATTGATTTTTTAGCTTTTTCAGGTCATAAAATGTGTGGACCAACAGGTATAGGCGTATTATATGGCAAAAAAGAATTACTAGAACATTTAGAACCAATTAATCTAGGTGGCGGAATGAATGAAAGCTTTGATAGTCCTGATGAAGTTTATTTAAAACCACTTCCTACTAGACTTGAAGCAGGAACTCAAAATATCGCTGGAGTAATTGGTCTGGGAGAAGCTATTAAATATTTAAATAAAATTGGTATGGCTAACATCGAAAAACAAGAACATAAACTTCGCCAGTATTTAATTGATAAATTATTACCTTTAAAACACATTGATATTATAAATATTGAAAGTGATTCAGGTATTGTTGCTTTTAATGTTAATAAAGTATTTAGTCAAGATGTTGCTTATTATTTAAATAAATATAATATATGTGTTCGAGCAGGTAATCATTGTGCTAAAATCTTAAAATCTAGTGTTGGTGTAACTAATACTGTAAGAATAAGTTTATATTTTTATAATACTTATGAAGAAATTGATAATTTAGTTGAATTATTAAGTGATTATGATCGTATAGTAAAAGAGATGATATAAATGGATCAAGAAACAAAAAGAGCAATTATCATGGAAAATTATCAAAACCCTTTAAATCGTAAAAGAATAAATGATGATGCTTATCTAAAAATAAATACTAATAATGCTAGTTGTATTGATAATATTGATATATATATTAAATTTAATGGAGATATTATTGAAGATATTGCTTTTGAAGGGGAAGCCTGTGCTATTTCTATTTCCGCAACTTCAGTTATGATTAATAATCTAATTGGCAAAACTAAAGAAGAAGCTCTAGAATATATTCATAATTTTTATCATATGACCAATGGTGATATTTATAATGAAGAACTATTAAAAGAAGGAAATGCCTATAATGATATATATAAACAAGGAAACCGCAAAACATGCGCTACTCTACCATTTAGAGGATTAGAAAAAGCTATTTTAGAGAGTTTAAAAGGTTCTTAAACATTAAGGAGTGATGAATTAATTTTCATCGCTTCTTTTTAATGCAAAAAAAAATAGACATAACAACTATATCCTGTTACAATTATATTTGGAAAAACAATAAAAGGAGTTGTTTATGTCTAT
>CANRBQ010000012.1 GCA_947628905.1 uncultured Bacilli bacterium | reverse complement strand
ATCCAAATAGCCTCAATCCAAATAGAACAAGAAGATGGAACATATAAAGATAGTGAAGAAATACCAAAAGGCTACACAATAGATACAACAAACAGTAAATGTACCAACAATGTTACACCATCATGGGATATATCAAACAATGGCTTATTAGTAACAAATCTAACCAAAAGTGGAACAACATGTAATTTAATATTTAATAAAATACCAACTCCAGAAGATACATTAGCCCAATTAGGTAAAACAAGTGAACCAGGAGAAACAGATGGTTTTGGAGCAACCGATGAAGAAGAGCATAACACTTTATACAGCGATAAAGATGATTTAGGAACAACATATTATTTTAGAGGAAAGGTAAAAGATAATTGGGTAAAATTCGGTAAGTCTGGTAATAGCACTGAAACAGGTAATGATTTATATTGGCGAATTATTCGAATAAATGGTGATGGAACAATAAGATTAATATATGCAGGAGAAGGAGAAGCAGCCACAAATGATGAAGGATATACAACAAACGGAATAGATGCATTAATAAATAAAAATAGTAATATAAAATATTATGGTAATTCTGATAGAGCAGAGTATGTGGGATTTGAATTTCAAATTGAAAATATTCATGGTCATGGGCCTGGAGATAATGTAACAAAAAGCAATGTTTTAGCAGAATTAAATACATGGTTTGAAAATAATTTAGCAGATGAATTTGCAAGTGAAAGTGAAAAAATAGATTTAAATGCAGGATTTTGTAATGATAGACGAAATTCAAGCAGTGCATCAACAACATGGGAAAGTGAAACTGATGATGGAGGCATAGGAGGAAGAGTAACATATTATGGAGCATATTTAAGATTAAGACCAAGTGATAAAAATCCAGATACAAGTAATAAATCAATGCCAACATTTAAATGTAAAGATATAGATAATGATTATTTCACATATACTGGAGCAGAACAAAAAACAACAATTGACCAAAAACAAACTTCAGGGACAAAGAGTTTACAATATCCAGTAGGCTTAATAACCGCGGATGAAGTAACATATGCGGGAGGATTATTTTCAAAAAATAATAAAGGATACTATTTGAATAATCAAAATGAAGGTTATTGGACCATGACACCATTTTTCTATAATGGAACTGCTAATATTTTTCAAATAACATCTAATGGTTTTTTAACAAATCAAGGAGGCGGAGGAGGAGTAACTATTAGTAATGGTGTGCGTCCAGTAATAAATCTGAAGGCAGATGTATCAATAACAGGAAGTGGTTTATATGATGATCCATATATAATAGAAGGAGCTGAATAATTATGAAAAAGAAATTATTAATAATAATTGTAATATTTGTATTAATTAGTTCTTTCTTTATTACTTATAAAGTAAGTAATAATATATTAAATAATAAATATGTTATACCAAGTATTTATGATTCTAAAGCTAAAATAAATGTTATCGCGGCTTATATAGAACAAGAAGATGGAACATATCAAAAAATAACAGATGGAATACCCACGAGTGGATATACCATTAATAAAAATAAGAGTGCATGTAGTAATGGAGCAACACCAATATGGGATAGTATCAATAAAGGAGTAATAGTAAGTAATCTAACTAAAAATGGAACAGAATGTTATTTATATTATGACTTATTAAAAGGTGGAAATAAAATACTTGCTGATAAAACAATAGAAAAAGGACAAGATGGTTTTACAGCCATTGATCAAACAGAACATACAAATAATGAAAAAACAGTATTATATAGTGATGAAGATGATTTAGGAACAACATATTATTTTAGGGGAAAGGTAAAAGATAATTGGGTAAAATTTGGAAAAGTAGGAACTGAAGACATATGGTGGCGAATCATTCGAATAAATGGTAATGGTTCCATAAGAATGATATATACTGGAACAGGAGATAATGCACCAACAGATGATGGATATTTAAATAATAATGGAGAAAGTAGTCAAATACAAACGAGTGCATATAATACATATTTTAATGATAATAAATATGTCGGATATATGTATGGAACAGATAAAACCGGCAGTGCAGGTAAGGAATCTACACCAACGACTAGTTATAATCAAGCTCATGAGAATAATTATGATAGTGATATTAAAAAAATATTAGATAATTGGTATAGTACTAACTTAAAAACAAATTATGGAAACTATATAGATTCAAATGCTGGATTTTGTAATGATAGACAAATAAATAATCAGGCAAAACAATGGTCGACTTATGATACAGCAATGGGATATGGAAAAAATGTTACATACTATGCCCCAGTTAGTAGATTAAAAACTCCAAGCGGTAATGCTAATGAAAGACATACACCTACATTCAAATGTACTCGAAAAGAAGATATGTTCACACTTCCAAGAGCACAAAAGTCAGACGGAAGCGACTATGGAAATCATAAATTAAAAGCTAATAATGGAGCAGGAGAAAATAGTCCAATAGGATTAATAACCATAGATGAAGCAGTTTATGCCGGAGGGTATCATAATAGATTAAATAGTCAATCTGATAATAATCAATTTTATTTATATACAGGTGCTAGTTATTGGACCATGTCTCCGCATAACTTCACCAGCGATGGTTATACTTACATATTTTTTGTGAGTTCGAGGGGTGACCTCAGCAACTCATACGTGAGCAACACGAATGGTGTCCGACCTGTAATAAATCTTTCTGCTAATGTAAAATTATCAGGTTCAGGTTTATATAATGATCCATATACTATTGCAAACACAGAATAATAAACAATAAATTAAAACAATCTTGCTCATATTGCTTAACTATCATATATGGGCAAGTAGATCTTCTTAGATCTATCTTAATACTTGAATAGAGTTAATTCTCTATTCTTTTTTTAATAAATATAAAAATTTAGGTATAAGTCCATATCCCTTATAGTTATTCGCATATCTTAAATTAAGAGGTGAAACAAATGAATTATCAAAATATGTATCCATATAATAACAGACCAATTGGTATACAAGGAGGAGAAAGACAATTCTTTTTTCCATTCTTAACTGGAGCACTAGTTGGTGGCGCCGCTGTAGGCTTAACAAGACCACGCCCAATTTATAATGTTGCTCCAAATCCAGGAGGCCCAGGTCCAGGACCACGCCCACCATATGCTCCTAATGCTCCATTCTATAATAATTCTTATAGCTATTATGTTCCTTATCCTCACTATTAATAAAATTATTTGCTAGGTAATTATCCTAGTTTTTAAATTACTATAACAATTTTAATGTCGAAAATTGATAAGTTTTGTAATGTTTTGTAGGGACCACTTGTGATACTCTTTTTAAGGTGTTAATATAGCGTCTTTGAAAGGAGGCAATCATAATCGAAAACTTTAAATATCTAAATGATGATTTAACATTTAAATATGTTTTTTCTCATGCTTATATCTTAGAGTATTTTATAAATTTATTTTTAGATTATATTAAATCTGATTTAACATTTAATATAACTAACGTTACACCCCAAACTTATATAATGCCTAATAATAAAGAAACAACCCTTTATTATGGAGATATAGTAGCTAATTTATCTAATGGGGATATAATATCTTTAGAAATGTATAAAAATACTTTTACTATAAATGATTATATAAAAAGTTTTGCATATAAATGTAGAATATATGCCAATCAATTAAAGAAAGTAAAGAAAAATAAAATAGATTATAAAGATATGAAACAAGTAATAAGTGTAAATTTAATAAAAGGAAACTTTAATAAAATAAATAATAAAATAGTAAATTGTTATAGATTTAAGAATGAAGTATTAAATGTAGTAATAAAAGATAATACTATAATGTATTTAATAAGATTTGACTTAGTAGAAAAAATATCCTATAATTTAAATGAGCACAAATTTATAACATGCTTAAGAATGATAAATAGTAAAGACATCAAAGATATGAAGAGATATGCGAATGGAGATGAGATAATGCAAGATATAATAGATTATGTATTTGAATGGAATTTAGAATCATCAAAGAATGGCTTAGAAAGGCTAATAGAAGATAAGAGCTATGAAGCTGAAGATCAAGGACGTAATAAAGAAAAAATTGATATAGCTAAAAATATGCTTCATAAAAATATGAAGATAAAAGATATTATGGATCTTACAGGTCTATCTAAAAAACAAATTCTAAGTTTAAAGTAGAGGGTGCGTTAAGCATCTTTTTGTATACTTTATTTAAAATTTATGATAAAATTTATAAAGAGGTTATATTTATGAATTTAGAAAACATTGTAAAATATTTACAAAAAAACAATTTAACTATTGCTACTATGGAATCTTGTACAGGAGGTTTGTTAGCCAGTTTAATAACCGATATTCCTGGAGCCAGTGATATTCTTAAATTTAGTGCCGTAACATATAGCAGTGAATATAAAATTAAAATGGGCGTAAATAAAGATACAATCGAAAAATATACAGTATATAGTAAAGAAGTATCAGAAGAAATGGCTTTTAATATTGCTAAATATGCTAATAGTTCCATTGGAGTTGGCATAACTGGTCGTCTAACAAGCAATATTAAAGAAGAAAAAAGTGTCGATTTATGCATTTATGATACTAAAACTAATAAATATTATCATGTATATAAAACTTTATTAAAAGAAAAAAGAACCGAAAATAAATTAGAAGTCATTGAAATATTTAAAAATCTATTTAATTCGACATATAATTTAAAATAAATATGATAATATTCTACTGGTGATTATTTATGAAAGTAAAATTATTTGATGAATCTCATGAAAAAGATTTAGAAGACAAAATAAATAGTTTTTTAAATAATTTAGAAGGGGAAATAATTGACATAAAACTACAAACCAGTATAGCTATGTTTGGTGAAGAACAAATATATTGTTTTACTGCCATGATTATATACACATAAAAAGAAAGGAGATATAATCTTAAATCTTAAGAAAAGATAGATTATAAGGGAAGTATGAAAAAAAATTCTTTTATTGAAGGTACAATAATAGCCACTGTTGCAATAGTCTTTATTAAAATTATAGGTATGTTATATGTTATACCTTTTTATGCTACAGTTGGAGTAGAAGGTGCCACTTTATATGCTTATGCTTACAATATATATGGTTTATTTTTAGAAATATCAACTGCTGGAATACCAAATGCTGTAAGTAAATTAATAAATGAATTTAACACTCTAAATAAACAGGAAGCCAAAATACGAACATATAGGATTGGTAAACGCATTTTAAGTTTTATTGCTATAGTTGCTTTTATAATTATGTTTGTTTTTGCTAAAGAAATTGCCATGTTAATCCATATTGAAGGTGGTAGTACCATCGCTGATATTACTTTTGTTATTAGAGCAGTATCTTTTGCTATTTTAGTTTTTCCCTTTTTAAGTGTTTCACGTGGTTTCTTTTTAGGCCATAATATAATTTCTGTTTCTAGTATTTCCCAAGTAATTGAACAATTAGCCCGTGTAGCAGTCATTATTGGAGGCAGTTATATAGCTCTTAACTGGCTTCATTTAGGAACTAAAGATGCTATAGGCATTGCGGTCTTTGGTGCTTTTATAGGAGGCTTATTTGCTTTATTTTATGTTTTAAATAAACTTCATCAAAATAAACATGAATTAAGCTTAGATAAAGAATTTCCTAAAAAAGATTTAGTAACTAATAAAGAAATTATTAAAAAAATAATTAAATATGCTATTCCAACTGTTATTATTAGTATTGCTTTTACTATTTATAATAATGTTGATATGATATTATTACTGCGTGTCATGGATTTTCTAGGTTATAATGCCGCGGAAGCTGAATTTATAGCTACAGGTCTAAGTACTTGGGCTGCTAAAATATTTATAATTATTTCTTCTGTTGGTTTAGGAATGTCTGCTAGTTTAATACCAAATATGGTAGAAGCTTTTACTTTAAAAAATTATAAAGATGTAAATCATAAATTTAATAAAGCTATGGAAATAATATTATTTGTATCACTTCCTATGTGTGTAGGAATTTCATTATTAAGTGCTTCTATTTGGAATGTTTTCTATGGTTATAATATTTTAGGAACAAGTCTTTTAGCAGTTGGTATTTTTGCCCCATTATTTACTAATTTATTTTCAGTTGCTAATTATACCCTCCAAAGTATGAATAAATTTAAAGTTGTTTATATTGCCTCAACTCTAGGTATTTTCTTAAATACAATTTTAGATGCTCCATTTATGTTACTTCTTGATTATCTTGGCTTACCAGCCTATTGGGGAGCAACATTAGCTACTGCCTTAGGTTTATCTTCAACTGTTTTTATCGCCATGTATGTTCTAAAAAAAGAATATAAGTTTAAATATCACGAAATACTAACTGTTTTTAAAAAGAGTTTAGTACCACTTATAACGATGATCATAGTTGTAGTATTATTAAAATTATTTATTCCTATAAATTACGATAGTAGATTATCTTCCGTTATTTATATTGCCGTTATATCTTTAATCGGCGCAGGAGTATATTTTATTATATCTTATCAAATGGGTCTAATAGATGATGTATTAGGTCATGACTTTTTAACTAAAATAAAAAATAAAATCATCCCATCAAAAAAAGAGGCCTAAAGCCTAAACCATATATACATTTGTAGTTGTATCAATATCATCAGTTGTATAAAAACTATTATTTTCTAGTTTATTTAATCTTAAGTCAAGCCTATTAAGCTGTCTTTCGATTTTAGATAATCTTGCTTCAATATCCGAAAAATCCCCATTTACACTATAATTATTATTTTGATTTTGAGGAATCCCTGTGTTATAATTAATAGGAACATTTCCAATAGGTCCTGCATAAAAACCTTGATTAGCATAACTAGAAGTTGCAAAAGGTTGACCTACCATATTAAAGTTTTGATTAGGAACACCCATGCTATTCATATAACTAGCTTCTTGAAAAAAAGCATTTCGATCTTTTTTCATATTGATTTTCCTTTCAATTCTATTATATGTAATAATTAGAAAGTAGTGATATTAATGCGTTTAAGAAACATAAAAGACAAAGATATTTTAATAGAAAATTGTACTTATTTAGAAAAGAATCCCCAAAATAATAAAAATAAATGGTCTAAAATATTTGGCAATAATAATGAAATTCATTTAGAAATAGGTATGGGGAAGGGAGATTTTATTTATCACATGGCTCTAAAATATCCCCATATTAATTTTATAGGTTTAGAAAAATATACTGGTGTAATAGGAAGAGCAATTAAAAAATATCCTCAAGAACTACCTAACTTAAGAATAATAAATAGTGATGCTTTAAATTTAGAAAATATTTTTGCTAAAGAAATATCTACAATTTATTTAAATTTTTCTGATCCATGGCCTAAAAAAAGGCAAGCCAAAAGAAGACTTACTAGTGAAGTATTTTTAGCTATATATGATAATATTTTTAAAGCTTCTAAAAAAATAATTATGAAAACAGATAATTTAAACTTATTTGCTAGCTCTTTAGTTAGTTTAAGTAAATATGGTTATATTTTTGAAGACGTAAACTTAGATTTAGCTAACAGTGATATTGATAATATATTAACGGAATACGAAACTAAATTCATGGCTCAAGGCTTAAAAATAAACTATTTAATTGCTATTAAAAAATAAAAGATCAAGTTACTCAATTATATTTTGAGTATCTTGGTCTTTTAATAATACTGCATGTACTACTAATCTTTTAGTTCCATTATCTGAACAAGTAGAAAGAGTAATTATTTTATCTTGAGCATTTACAGGAACTTTAAAATCATAAATACTTCTTTTAGTCATTTTATCTATAAATTCTAAAAATTCTTCATCACTAGAAAATTTAACTTGTAAATAATCATTTGTTTTAGGAACTCTATATATAGAAAATATTTTAAATTGCATATTTTCATATAAAGTATTAAAAGTAATAATCTGATTATCAGGATTAGTATACCAACTTCTATTTGCTACTTTATATAAAGTACCAAACATAACTCCACTATAATAAACATTATGTCCATAAATAATTGTATTTCTATCCAAATTCATAGAATTATTTCGATAATCCATAAAAATCCAACCATTAATAGTTTTCTTTCTATTTAAATCATATTCCAAATAATAATCATTATCTTTAGTTTGAACAACTGGATAATCAACATTAGTATTATTAACTTTAAGTTCTCCAACTATATCTTCATTAACAGAAAGCAAACTAGCTAAATTAGCATTAGTAATTAATTTAATATTATCTTGAGGAACATCTTCATTTGAAGCTTTCTCTTTATCTTCATCTTGTTTCTTTTCAATAATATCATTAACTTCATCTTCATCAGTAACTTTAATTACATGTGCTAAATCTTCTTTAATTGAATTAACATCTTTTAAAGCTAAATAATTAGACACTCCAAAATATGTTACTACTAATATAACTAAACTACATATAATTAAACCACAAACTTTTAATGTATTAGTAATAGTCTGGGCAAGTATATTTTTATCTAAATATTCTTTAGTATATTCTAAAGCTAAATAAATATGATATTTTCTTTTATAACCTTTATTTAAATCTTTCAAATAATTAGCCAATTTTTCATCAGTAATATTTTCATGAATAACAATTTTAATATTTCTTTTATTAAGACTAATTAAAGTATTTACTAAATTTTCTAATTCACTAGTCATTAATTTATTAATATGAATAACTTTCAAATATTTATTAATTTTACAAAAATCTATAAAATCTTTTAAATCATCTAAAGTTAAAGGGAAAGTTATTCTAACATTAGTCTTATAATAAATATTAGAATAACGAATTAAATTATTACTTTCCATAAAATTACTTATATATAAAATTTCTGATCTTGTTTCACAAATAATATTATTTTTATCTAAAAGCTCAATCATAAAAGGTTGTAAAGTATAACAATTAATTCTTTTTATATGTAAAACATTTATTAAAGCTTCACAAATACCATAAGTTAAAGCTTCATCATCTTTTAAATAAAGCTCTTCAATTTTTTCCGCCTTATCTAAAAGGGGAATAATTAATTCTGCTAATGCAATTTTCGTAATTGAAACTTTATTAATATTATATTGTATTGATAATTCTTTAATAAAAGAAGAAATAATCTTATAGTTTTCTTTAATATATATATCACTAAAAATAAGCTCATTATCACAAATAATATTTGTATTAATAAGTTCATTACTTATATTACTTTTATTAGTCTTATAAGAAAAATTTATTTCATTATTTTTAATATTAATCAATACTTTTTTCACATTAGCCACCACCCATATAATAACATATCTTTACAATTTTTTAAATAAGTTGCAAAAAAAATATTTATTTTTTACATTTTTATGCTATAATTGAAACATAATAAATAGTAGAAAGAGGTTTAGTTATGAAAAAAATTATGGGATTATTAAGTTTAATAGCATTAATGTTAGGGATTATACCATTAAATGTTGATGCTGCTGAAACATCAAAAAGTGGTACAATTTATGGTACAATAACAGTAAATGAAACACCATGGACTGCTGAGACAGGAACAACTACTCAAGTTTATTCAATTACAAAATCAGGACCATATGTAGGTATGACTATTATACCATTCAGAAATATTTCAAATATTGAAGTTAAAGCCTCATCAGAATTCGAAATAGTAGGGAATCCTACCAAAGGTACTGATGGTTCTGTAACAGTTATTTTAAAAGCTAAAAATGGTACTGGAGTAAATGGTACTAAAACTGAATTATTAACTGCAGTAGGAACAGGAAGTTCTGATATTGTTAGTGATGGTTGTAATCTTTCATATAGTCCACTTGCTTTAAACTGTTCAACAAAAATTGAAAACTATTATTTCAATGATGAAGGAGATATGATTACAGCAGAACAATATTCTCAATTATGTTCTGGTGTAACACCACCAAAGGATGAAGATGTTCAAAATGCTGATACTGGAATTGCTATCCCATACATTGCAGTCGGAGGAGGGCTTATTGCTGTCGCCGGAGTATACTTATATAGTAAAAAATCTAACAAAGTTTACAAGATTTAATAAATTAAGATTCTTAAACATTAAGGAGTGATGAATTTTTTCATCGCTTTTTTAATGCAAAAAAATAGAAAAATTACCAATTTTAATACTAATTATAATTTACTTTGTAATTAAGTTTCATGTTTTACAATATTATTAAATAAAAAATTTATATATTTTTTAAAATAAATTATCATCTAAAGTTTTTAAGGAACTTTAAATAATAAATATTTTAATACTAAAATGTTGACTTTTTCAACATTTCTGCATATAATATAAATAAATTTATACGTTGGGGTGATTTATATGAAAGAGTTAAATTATAAAAAAATAGGAGAAAGATTAAGAAAACTTAGAAAATATATGGGATTAACTCAAGAACAAGTTGCCGAAATTTTGAATGTAGGTAGAGATGCAATATTAAGAATTGAAAAAGGAGATCGCAAAATTGATTTACAAGAATTAATGAGTTTTTCAAAATTATATAATATAAGCATGGATGAATTAACAGCTGAAGAACATACTATAAGCAATAGTAATATTGCTTTTGCACGGGGTTTTAATGAATTAAGCGAAAAGGACAAAAAAGAAATTATTAGTTTAATTGAATATAAAAATATTTTAAAGTCACAAAATAAGGATAACTAATATGACCCCAGAAGAATTAGCAAAAAGCGAATTAGAGAAACTAAGAAAAAGAGGCAAACTATCCACATATTAATATTTAAGAACTTAAATTAGGGCTAACAAATAGCCTTTTTTAAATGTTTAAAAAGCTAAAACTACAAAATCATTAATATAAGCAAAAATTTTATTTGATTAGTTCCGTATTTTATGTTATATTATGAATGGAGTGATATTATGCGTGAATTTACAGAACAAGAACTAGTACGAAGAGAAAAATTAGAAAAAATAAAAGAAATGGGTATAGATCCATTTGGCCATAGTTATGAAGTAACAGCTTTTTCTCAAGACATCAAGAATGCTTACCAAGATTTATCTCACGATGAATTAGAAAAATTAAATAAAACAGTAAAAATTGCCGGAAGAATAATGTTTATTCGTAAAATGGGTAAAGCAAGTTTCTTTTCTCTAAAAGATAAACTAGGAAATATCCAAGTATATATTTCTATTAATGATGTTAAAGAAGAATCATATAGTTTATTTAAAACTGCAGATTTAGGAGATATCGTGGGTGTTGAAGGAACAGTAATGAAAACTGGAACGGGAGAAATTACTATTAAATGTTTGAAATATACTCATTTAGTAAAAGCTTTAAAACCTTTACCAGAAAAATTTCATGGCTTAAGTGATATTGAAGAAAGATACCGTAGGCGTTATGTTGATTTAATAATGAATGATGAAGCAAGAAAAGTTGCTTTTGCACGTCCTAAGATAATTAGATCAATTCAACATTATTTAGACAATTTAGGTTATGTTGAAGTTGAAACTCCTATTTTAGGTACTGTTTTAGGAGGAGCCGCGGCTAAACCTTTTATTACTCATCATAATAGTCAAAATATTGATATGTATTTAAGAATAGCAACAGAACTTAATTTAAAAAGATTATTAGTTGGAGGAATGGACGCAGTTTATGAAATAGGCCGAATATTCAGAAATGAAGGAATGGATCGTAAACATAATCCTGAATTTACAAGTATAGAGTTATATAAATCTTTTAGTGATTTAGAAGGTATGATGGATATTACTGAAGGAATAATATCTAATGCTGCAATGGAACTAAATGGTACCTATGAAGTTGATTTTTTAGGTCATCATATTAGCTTAGCTCCAGGTTTTAAAAGATGCCATATGGTAGATTTAATTAAAGAAAAAACTGGTATTGATTTCTTTAAAGTAAATGAAGAAGAAGCATTTAAATTAGCTAAAGAACATCATATTGAAATTGAAGAACACTTTAAATATGGCCATATTGTCAATGCTTTTTTTGAAAAATATGTTGAAGAAACTATAATTGAACCAACATTTGTCTATGGTCATCCTGTTGAAATAAGTCCTTTAGCTAAAAAAAATCAAGAAGATCCAAGATTTACTGAACGTTTTGAATTATTTATAATTAGTTCTGAATATGCCAATGCTTTTAGTGAACTAAATGATCCTATTGATCAATATACTCGTTTTGAAAATCAATTAAAAGAAAAAGAATTAGGCAATGAAGAAGCCAATGATATGGATATTGATTTTATTGAAGCTTTAGAATATGGTATGCCTCCTGCTGGTGGTATGGGCATGGGAATTGACCGTTTAGTAATGCTTTTAACAAACAGTGAAACAATAAGAGAAGTTATCTTATTCCCAACTATGAAACCTCGTGATTAATTATAAATTGCGATTTTTAGCATAAATTTCGTATAAAATAAGAAAATAACTCTTTTTTTTAGAAAATTTTGTGATATAATGGGACAAGGAGGAAAAAATTATGAAGAAAAAAGAAAAAAAGTATGGATTACTTAAAGGAGTAATTTTATTAATTCTTATTGCTTTAGTACTTTCCTGGATAATTCCAAGTGGTGGTTTTGAAGCAACTGGATTTACAACTGAAAATATTCCAACTAGAATAGGATTAAATGATTTAGGCTGGATTATTTACTATGGAATATATTTTAGTATTGATAAAATTATTCTATTAATAGTTATTGGAGGATTATATGGTGTCCTTGGTAAAATAAAAGGATATAATAAGTTAGTTACTAGTATTGCTAATAAGTTAAAAAAACATAAAAAAATAGTAGTAATTTTATTCTCAATTTTAATCGCGGCTTTAACAAGTGTTTTAACTCAAACCTTTACGGTAATAATATTTATTCCATTTATTGTAGCGATTCTAAAGAGAATGGATTTAGACAAATTAACTATTTTAGCAACAACATTTGGTTCTATTATGGTAGGTGTTTTAGGAGCTACATATGGAACTGAAGGAATTCAATATTTTAGTGAATACATGATTACTGGTGATCAACTTATTGGAGATGTAATAAAATCAGGAATATTAGTACGAGCTGGAATTTTAGCAATTGGTTTAATTTTATTCAACTTCTTCACTATAGTTCATATGGATAAAGTAAAAAATAATGAAGAAAGCACAGAAATGTTTGATATTATTGAAGATGAAGATACTAAAAAAGCTAGTAGAATCCCAATTGTTATTCTAGGTATAATCACATTTATAATAGTAATTTTAGCTTTTCTTGGCTGGTATAATAACTTTGGTTTAGATTTATTTGAAAATTTCCATAATAGTGTAACAGAAATAAAAATAGGCAAAGATTTCTATATTTTCAAAGATTTATTAGGAGCTAACATGAAAGCTTTAGGCTCATGGGATTTATTCTCAATTACTGGTGTTGTTCTAATCTTTACTTGTATAGTTGCTTTATGCTATCGTGTAAAATTTAATGATTTTATAACTAATTATGTAAATGGTATCAAAAAAATGGCTAAACCTATAGCCTGTGTAATCGGTGCTTTTACCTTATTAGTTGTAGTCTATATGTCACCATATCCTGCAACAATATTTAATAAATTATTAAGCTTATCTGATGGCTTTAATTTAGCAACAATGAGTTTAACTGCATTATTGACCAATATTCTTCATACTGATTTAGGTTATACAGGATATGTAATCGGTTCTTATTTAACAACTGAATATGTTGATTATATTAGTCCAATATATACAATATTTATTTCATTATATGGATATGTTCAATTCTTTATTCCAACAAGTATTATATTAGGAATTGGTTTAACATCTCTAAATGTTAAATATACAGACTGGTTAAAACATATTTGGAAATTCTTAGTAGGTATGTTAATCTGTTTATTAGTAATTTTTATCTTAATAACTTTACTATAATAAGGGACTTAGAAAGTCTCTTTTTTTCATGCATTAAAGGGACTTGAAAAAATGTTTGCTTCATGCTATAATTGTATGCAGAGGTTGGTGTATACTATGAAAAAATTTAAAGTGTTAGCCTTAATATTGACCTTATTTTTTATTAGTGACCCAGTAGTAAAAGCAGCTTGTAGTACAGAAGAAAGTGTGAAACTAAGTAAAGAAGCGGGTAATGTTAAAGCGAGCTATGAAATATTGCAAAAAGATATTTCTAAAGAACCAAATTTTAATGTACCTGATGGTTTAACTCCTGAAGAAGCAGCAGAATATGTTTCAATGCAAGATTATTTCCGTATCTATATAACAAACCTAACTGAGAATTTATATGTTACGGTCTATGATAATATTACTAACGAAACAAGAACATTTTCCTATAGTGATTCTAAAGATGGAACTATTTCATTCGATGTAGATTATTATGAAATTTATGATATTAGAAATTATGTTATAACTGTTTATAGTTCCATAAATACTAATTGCCAAGATCAAAAATTATATACAACATATTTAACAACACCAATGTATAACTTCTATAATGAAGATCCTGCTTGCAATGGAGCTGAAGATTTTTATATTTGCCAAAAGTATTTATCAGTATCATTAAAGGGAATAAATGATATATTCGGTAAAATAGAAAGATATAAAGAGGGTAAATTAAATAATGATGGTGAAGAAATAACCGAGCCTGAAAAAGAAAAAGATAAAGGCTTTGGAACGTTTCTAAAAGAGAATAAAAGTGTAATAATTGCTGTAACTGTATGTGTTGTAGCAATAGGGGGATTAGTAACAGTGATAATAGTAAAAAAGCAAAGGAGTAAGAGAATATGAAAAAAAATCTAAAAATTGCTAGTTTATTTATTATCGCCATTGCATTTATGTTTTGCTTCATAAATTCTTCAAATGCAGAAGCGTGCGATGGTATAAGATGTGCAACAGGTGATAAACACGGACTAATAACTGTTCATGGTAATAGTGATGTTTATGATGTCTCATCTTTTAACGGAACAAAAAAGACCTATAAAATTGCTCCAGGTCTAAGAGCATATAAATACGCAGGTGTAAGCAGATGTGTTGGTGGAAGCTGCACAGGTGATGCACAATTTAACGTTTTTTATGATATGGCATCTGCCTTGTATTGTTTAGATGCCCATAAAGATGGAAATTCCACTTTAAGTGCTTGGCGTTTTTTAGGTGCTGGAGATCAAGGTAGTGGCGTTGAATCTTATGACCAAGCTTTATTATATATTCTATCTCAAGGCAACCAAGCGTTTGTAAGCAATGCTGAATATTTTTCTAAATTAATAGCTATTCGTGCCATTACAGCTACATGGGGATTTTTTGGTAACGATGGATATAATTATACATATAGAAAAGATTTATGGGCTGTTTATGGAACAACTGCAAATTTTTTAAGCAACAGCTATACATTAACTTTATATAACCAAGTTAACGAATTATTAGGTAAAAAAGGTGGACATTTAAATCCAGTTAATACAATTCGTAATTCTTCCGCCGGTTACTATTTTACAGGTGGTACAATTAACACAGGCCACGAATTATATAATGGTGCTTTACAAGCTGCCATAAATTATTTACAAAATAGTGGAACTGAAGTATCTGTAACTGGTAATTATGCTACAGAAACAGAAAAAGAAACTACTAATGATGCTGGAGTAGCAGTAGAAAAGAATATTGTCCATACATTTAAAGTAAAAGGCTTCGAAAAATCTGGTGCTTCTATAATAGTAAACCAACCAACACTTGATGCCGAGCAAAAACATACCGGTGTAACTGCTCCAATGATTACTTCAATTAAAGTAAATGGTAAAGAAATAGGCCCAAGTGCTGTTGGCCAAAACATAATTCCTTTATCAGGAATAAGTTTTGAAAATGAAGTAACAATTGAAGTAACAGTAAATATAAAAGGTCAAAAAAGTGATGAAATGGGTGTTGGCGTTGAAACAATGAAATGTGGTCAACAACCAATTAAATACCATTTAAAGATAGATTATGATGCAAAAGTAGAAAGAACATTGAGTGGTAAACTAGGAACAATTTGGTATTCTGGATCTCAAAGATCTCAACGTTATGTTGGTATTGAAAATAGAGTACTTGCTGAAGGAGAAAGTACTACTACAGGTGGAAAAGGATCATTTGAAAATGTACCAGAAGTTCAATTAATTCCACCATGTGATTGTAATGACTTAGAAAAAGCTTGTGAAAAAGAAGCTAAAGAAACAGATAGCTTTGATGGACCAGCATGTCAAGAATTAAATGAATCAAACTGTGGAGAATGTAGTAAATTAAAAATACAATGTGATATTGATAAAGATTCAGAAGCATGTGAAGAAATGTATGAATATTGTGATGTTACATGTTACACTCAACCATTAGAATTTGATTGTTGTGATTATACTGGAGATAAGCCAACATTAATAGTTGAAGGAGATAATATTCCAGTTAATTTAAATGGACCAGATAATCCATATGGCTGTTTTGTTAAAGGTATAGATAAACAAAAAAAAGGAACAGTATCAGAAGATGATCCAAGTTATGAAGCACCAGGTTATAGTACTGCCGAAGGTACCAAAGATGATACAGAAAAAAATACTTATACTTTAACTAAAAATAAATATTGTGTAATATCATGTAAAGAAGATTATGCAATGTCACTTCCAACAGCAAAACAAGTAAATGCTGGAAGATACTTTACATTCAAAGCTCAAGTAACTGGAACAAAATCATGTTATTCAAATAGTATTGATATTGATCAGTTCAATGATGACATGGAAAGATTAGTTGATGATATGGAAAGAGCCGTAAATCAATATATTAAATATAGATTTGCAATAGAATACATTAATTCAGATGATGGAATGGTACCAACATATACTCATAGAATAAGTACTGGTGGATGTCCAGGATGCGGTTCAACTGACCCATGGCTTGGTGTCCAAAGAAATATTAGTGTTCCACATTTTGAAATAAGCACTGAAAAATCAAGCAATGGTTTAGTTACAATTAAAAATATTAATTATATAAGCGAGAAAAATGCTGGAAATTATAAAAATGAAGATGGTAGCACCCCATACATCTATCAGTTTATGAAAGATTACCAAGTATCTTCAGTTGACGATGTTAAAGATATAGTTGAAAATGGTAAAACTGGAGACGGAATAGTTGATGGAGGAGTAGATGGAACTTGTACTCAATGTACCTTACCTCCACCTGGTGGTGGAACATCGTCAACATATGCCACTCATGGAGAACCTGGAAAAAAAGACGTAGTTACTAAGCATCTAGAACTATACGAAGAATACTGGCAAAAAGAATATGAAAGATTACGAGAACTTTTAGAAAAACTACAACAAGATTTTGATAATTGTTCTAATGATTCATGGTCAAGTCATTTACATTATGATCCAATATTGTATTACAATTATGAAGAAAGTTATGTAGAAAAATACTATAATGACGATAAAGATAGAATTTTAGATAGTACCAAAGGTGAAGAAGAAACTAATAGATGGTATTGTGGTAAAGATCAATTAACAGGCAGTTATGATAAATCTAACTGTAAATCAAATACAGAAGATAGAAATACAGCATCAATAAATAGATTACTTTGTAATTTAACTGACGATCAAAAAATAGGAAGTGATATGTGTAAAACAGATCAAAAAGTGTTACCTGCAATCCAATACGTTAGTGAATCATCTACAATTACAGCTAATTACAAACCAAAAGTTCTATTCTATCAAATCCATGATAGTGCTGAAATTTTAGGAGTAAAACAAGCTGAAGGTCGAGATGATGTAACTCCAGTAACAGATAAAGAAGGTACAGGAGGATTACCGGTATCTCGAAACACTGAACGAGGAATTTATAAATACACAATCAATTTTACTAATTTAGGTGAATTCTATGATGAAACATGTAAAAAGGGTGATTGTAAATTAGGACGTTTAATTGGTGATAAAGATAATGCCGTAATGAATTCCGAAAGTGAAGAATTTGGTAAGTTTGTAGAAAAAGAAACTTCTGTAGCAGTATATTCATGTTCATACTTAGTAAATATGAAAAATACTGAAGGTTATGTATGTGACTTTAGACAAGAATGTACAGATGATTGTATTACTGATTGTATAGGGCCAAACTGTGAAGAAGCATGTAAGGGAGTAAACTGTGTTGCCGACTGCGTAGGTTTAGGATGTATATATGATGTTGAAGCTGGCTCAACATTTACAGAAAGAACAGTATCTTTATCAGTATTATTCCCTAATGATACATTATCTCCAAACTGGAATAGAGATAATACCAAAGCTGATACTACAATAAATGAAATAGAAGGCAAAGACATGACAGTTTTTGAAGAAACACCAATTTTAAGTATTAAATTAAGTGGCAGTGATGCTCGAAAGATTAAAGCTTATAATGAAGCAAATATTCCAAGCAGCGATGCTGAAGGAAATACTTGGGATTTAGATTTAGAAACTTTAGGTGGATATTCTAATAAAACTCTAGATTGCTATGCTTTAAGTGAATATCAAGAAGTAGCTTGTTATAGTTCATTTATAGATGATGTTTTAGATGGCAAATATGGATCTATTGTTAATAAAAATAGTTTAATTGCTAATGAGAAATATCGTACTCATAGTGATGTAACTGGTGCCGAAGGCGAATACTTTGAAAAATGGTCTGGAGCCGTATCAGAAAAAGAAATGATCGGCCCAGCATGGAAGTAGAAGGGAGTAATAGATTATTATGTCAAGTTCTTATTGGGGTTACTGGTTGATTGTTATGGGCGTTGCAATAGTTGGACTTATCACTGTTGCTAATGGTATAACAACAACCACTACCCAAGATTATTTAAGTATTAAAGAAATAACCGATGCTTCTATGTTAGAAGCAGTAGATTATGCTTATTATCGTGATTATAACGAAGTAAGAATTAATAAAGAAAAATTTATGGAAGTATTTATTAGAAGATTTGCCCAAACAATGCAATTACAAGATGAATACGAAATTAACTTCTATGGTATATATGAAGCTCCACCAAAAGTAAGCGTTGAAATAGTAAGCACTAGTGGAATATCAACAGGAACATCTGATAGTTATGATATTCCTACTAGATATAGTGCAATACTTCAAGTTCATTCACCAGAAGGAGAATAGGAGGATAAAATGGGAAATATAATAACAACCCTTAAAAGGTTTTTGGCAAATAAAAATACAATAACAATTTTAGGTGTGCTATTAGGCTTAGTGATACTTTTTGTAGGATACAACTATCGTGTTAACAACGCTGTTGAAACACAAGAAATTCCTTATGCTACTAAAACAATATCCGCATCATTAGAAATAACTAAAGATGCTGTAAGCACAATGGAAGTTTTAAAATCTACTATTAAAGATAACACTTCTATTATTGCTAATATTAATGAAGTACTAAATACAAGCGATAGTTATTGTGCTTCCGATCGTACTAATATCCCAACTGGTAGCTTCTTTTATAAAGAGCAAGTAGTACGTTGTAAAGAAGTATCAAATAACGCTATAAAAAGAATGCCAGATGGATTTAGATCTGTTAGTCTTCCTGTAGATTTACAATCAACTTATGGTAATTCTATGCGTCCAGATGATTATATAGATTTATATGCTAAAATAGAAGAAGATGGTAAATTATATTATGGTGAATTTATAACCAAATTACCAATTTTGGATGTACGTGATAGTAATGGCCGTAGTGTATTCTATGGTGGCACTCAAAATGCCACTCCAGCAGTATTATTATTCGCTTGTCCTCCAGATTTATATATTTTATTAAGTAGTGCAGTATTACTAGGAAATAATAAAATTGAATTAATCCCTGTCCCTGGTAATGCAGCCTATACAAGTGAGAAAGGCGAAACTCAAGTAACTAATGAATGGATTAGAAACCGAATAGAATATTATCTAATGCCTGGAGTATTATCAAATACTACAACTGAAGAATAATTAATAAAAAGAATAAGTAAAGGAGGTGTTATAATGAATGATGCAATATTTTCTCAAATTGACTTTGGACCCTTAAAAGAGTTCATCGACATTGATGACATCACTGATATTTCCTATACAAATGGTGGTCAAGTATGGCTTAAATCATTGACCAAAGGAGTATATCGAGTTGAAAGACCAGAAATAAATAATGCTTTAATTGAAAAATTAGCATTTCAATGTTCAAACGTCATGGGAAAAACATTCAATATGGCACATCCTTTTTTAGATGCTGAAAGTACAGAGTTACGTTTAAATTTCGTTCATGATTCAATAGCTACAAATGGTGTAGCTCTTGTTATTCGGAAAACTCCTGCCAAAATAAGATTAAATCGTGATAAATTATTAAATGAAGAATACGTTAGTGCGGATTTATTAGATTTTCTCTTAAATTGTGTTCAAGGACATGCCAATATTATAGTAAGTGGTGAAACTGGTTCAGGAAAAACCGAACTAGTAAAATACTTAGCCAGTACAACCAAAGAAAATGAAAAAATTATTACCATTGAAGACACTCTAGAATTACATTTAGATCGAATTTTTCCCCATCGAGATATAGTTGCTATGAAAACTAATAATATTGCCTCATATTCCGATGTATTAGTTACATGTATGAGACAAAATCCAATTTGGATATTATTATCCGAAGTTCGTAGTGCCGAAGCTGTCATGGCCGTTCGTAACTCTATATCTTCTGGGCACCACATCATATCCACAATTCACTCTGATAAAGCAGCCCTTATTCCAATGCGTATGTACAGCTTAATAGAATCAAATATTGATGTTGATCAATTTTTAACTACTATCCACCGATATGTACAAATAGGAATATATGTAAAAGGGTATATGAGTGAAAAATTAGGTAGATTTCAAAGAGAAATCATGGAAATATGTGAATTTTATGTTGATGATAATAATAAACCCCAAGTAAATACAATTTATCAAAAGACTTTAGATGGCAATTTCACTCTTAATAATCCTACTAAATATTTAAAAAGTTATTTAGCTATTCAAGGAGTTATTTTAGATGATGATTTATTCCATTTAAAAGATAAAAATACTTCCAAAGAAGAAGTAATTGAAGCACTATAAAAGGAGGAACTATGGAATATATATTAGTTGTATTAATAGCCATATTTATTATTATATATCGTCAAAATGATGGTACAGAATCCTTTTATAATTTCTTTAAAAAACAATTTAATGTTGTATATCAAAAATATGCTCCTTATAGTTTTCAAACTATCAGTGCTAAAATGAAGGAATTAAAACAAGAATATACTATAAAAGACTATACAATTCAAATAATCGTATTAGGTGGCCTAGCAGGTGGTATAGCTTATCTTTATTTTTATAGTCTTATCTTAGTAATTGTTTATGCTGGTATAGCTATCGCGTTTATTCCTTATTTAGCTTATTTAAGAAGTAAAAGAATATATAGTGAATACTTATTTGAACAAATTCAAATATATACTACTAATGTTATAATGGAATTTAACACTACCCAAAGTTTTGTTAAATCTTTAGAAGGTGTTCGCGACTCTGGAATCTTAGAAGATCCTGTTTTAGAAGATGTTAAAACAATGATTAATATGTCATATCAAAATGGAACTATAGACGAATCAATTGAATATTTTAATCAAAGATACCCATATTATATGGTAAAAAATATGCATCAATTATTCCTTCAAATTACCAAAGAAGGTGCCAAAGATTCAGGAGAAGCATTAGAAAACATGAGTATGGATATTGACGCATTAGTTGAAGGAGTATATCGTGATCAAATGGATAGAAAACAATTCCATACTAAATTCTTAACATTTGCCTTAGTCTTGTTTTTATTAGTTTTAGTTATGCAATTATTATTAGGCAAAAATAGTTATCTAGAATTACTAGATTTATGGTATGTTCATATTATTCTCCATGGAATTATTATTATAAATTGTTATTTTTTACTTACCGGTGAAAAATATTACAATGATGATGTGGGGGTAGAATAATGCAAATAGAAATCGCGCTTGTAGCTATAATAATATTTTATATATTAACCAAAAGTGGTAAAATAAGTATTAGTAAACTTATCGCAGATAATGAAATATATTTAAGAAAACTAAAAGAAAGTGACTATGATTTTTATGTCAAAGCAAAATACGGAGACTCAGTTAACCCAGATATTTTATTCAGTAAAAGACTTCAGAATGCTTTAATTATAATATTATTAGTATTTTGTCTCTTATTAAAAAACATGTCTTACGTTTATTTAATAGTGTGTTTAGTCGCCGGTTTTGCGTTCTTTAAACTAGATTATATTAACTTAAAGAATTACTACAAAAGACATTTACATGAAATAGATACTATGCTTCCATACTATTTAAAAGGATTAGAAATTTTAATTCAACACTATACTGTTCCCGTAGCAATAGGTAAATCATTAGATGATGCCCCAGAAATATTTAAAGACGGTTTAAAAGAACTTATTAATGAAATAAATGCTGGTAATGATACTATTGAACCATATATGGAATTTGCAAGACAATATCCAGTACGTGATTCTATGCGTATGATGCGTTTACTATATCGTTTAAGTTTAGGACGTCAAGAAAGAAAGCAAGAGCAATTACTAGCATTCTCTAAAACAATATCTAATTTACAACAAAAAGCAAGAGAAACCAAATATAAGAATCGTCTTGATAAAATGGAAGGTAAAACTATGAGTATGCTTATCACAACTGGTTTAGGTGTAATGGTTCTATTAGTTTTAGCAGTTATAACTATGATGAATGTATAGACAAAACTTGACATAAAATAATTGAAAAACTTGACAACCATGATAAGTTAAGATAAAATAAATATATAAATAAGAAAGCGAGGAAATAAATATGTTATTAATGGTACCATCAATATGTTCAAAATTAGCTCCAATATGGCAAATAATTGGATGGGTATTATGGATATTTAAAATAGCCATACCAATCGTTATAATCGTTTTTGGTATGATTGATTTAGGAAAAGCTGTAGTTGCAAGTAAAGATGATGAAATAAAAAAATCTGTAAAATCTTTAGTAATGAGAGCAATCGCAGGTATTATTATATTCTTTATTCCAACAATAGTCGGAGCTATATTTAGTTTAGTAGCAGAATTTGGATCTGATGATTATAAAGAAGAATATGACATATGCAAAAATTGTATAATCCATCCTAAAGACGAAGCATGTAATAATGCTGTAACAGCTGCAGAATAATTGAAATTCCATTATGGAATTTTTTTATTTTATAACTTTCAATAATAATCTACAAAGTAACAATTTTTTGAAATTTTATGCATAAAAATATGTCAATAGTTTTTGAAAATGTCTCAAAAATTTTAAAACATAAACGGGAAAAAATCTCGTTTTTGTTTACAAAAAATTTAAGCATATTGATGTTTATAATGTGATTTTTGAACTTGTTTTTTAAAAGAAGCAAGTTTCCAAGGATGAGTC
>CANRBQ010000011.1 GCA_947628905.1 uncultured Bacilli bacterium | reverse complement strand
AATCAATTAGAAAGAAGAGAAAGGTATGAGGATAGAGAAGTTAAGTAAAGGAAGAAAGAAAACAATATTAACAATAACAATATTAGTATTGTTAATAGGAATAATATATATAACAAATAGTAAAGCTAAATATCAGGTTACAAGTAATATCCAAATAGTTAAAGGGAAGATAAGTTATAGTCCATATGATTTTAAAATTATGGCAATGTATAAAGAAGAAAATGGAAAAGATACAAAGATAGAAGAAATGCCTGAAAGTGGATATGCAATAGATGAAGAAAGAAGCTATTGCATGAGAGGAAACTCTAAAATAACAGGAGTATTAAAAACCATAGATGGATATCATACAATATCTAAATTGCATACTAATGATAAATGTTATTTGTATTTTAGTAAAATAAAAACTCCATCAGAAAAAACATTAGCAGCATTAAACTTACATTCTCAAGGAGTATTGCCCTCTGCAATAGATAAATATGCATGTGATAATGGAACAAATAACGATACACATACGACTGGAACTTGTACATCTACAGATAAAGGAGTATATGAAACTGTTGATGATTATGGAAAAAGTTATATATTTAGAGGAACAGTAGATAATAACTGGGTACACTTTGCAGACATGTATTGGCGAATCATTAGAATCAATGGCAATGGAACAATAAGAATGATATATTCAGGAACAACATTACCAGAAGATGGAAGATGGGCAAATCAAAATAGTGGAAATGGTGCAGCGATAGCAACATCTTATAGTAATACAAACTATCAACAATTTAATGATTTCTATAATGATAATAAGTATGTAGGATACAGGTTTGGAACACCAGAGCCAGGTAGTGTTAGTAGCGAAGACACTCCAACAAAAAGTTATAAAGAAGCACATGAGAATAATTATGATAGTACAATAAAAGAAGAAATAGATAAATGGTATGAAGGAAGTTCAGGAATAAAAGAACAATATAGAGATAAAATAGATGTAGAAACAGGATTTTGTAGTGATAGGCAGTTATCACCAGAAAATCATGGAAGTTATCTTGGTGCAAAAGAATCAGCAGCAGGATATGCCAAAACACAAACAGCATATGCAGCATATCATAGGACACATGATACAGGAACAAATTATGATTCAACACAAGAACCAACATTGAAGTGTGGATATGATGTAGATACAGGTACGACAAATGAAGAAGCAAGAAAAAGAGATTTATTCACAGGACCTGGTGCGAAAGGAACAACAGATAGTGAAGGAAATGAAATAAGTGGAAATAATAAGTTAAAAACTCCGGTAGGCTTAATAACCATGGATGAAGTAATCATGGCAGGTGGATTAGGTTATAAAAGCAACTATGGTTATTGGCTATATACAGGTCAAAATTATTGGACCATGTCTCCGTATTATCTCGGCAGTAACGGCTGTGCTTTCGTGTTCCGTGTGGATTCGGCTGGCTCCCTCGACTACAACGCCGTGTACTACTCGGATGGTGTGCGCCCAGTAATAAATCTGAAGGCTGATACAACGTTTACAGGAGATGGAACAAAAGATACTCCATATGAAGTCTCTTGATGAAGTATGGATTTAAATATAAATAATAAAATTCTTGCCTAAGTTGCTCTAACTTTTTATTCTTGGGCAAGATTAAATTCCATGTGGGGATTCTCCTCACTTTTTTTGTGCTCTTAAATTGGGGTTTATAACATAAAATTATATGGGTGAAGATTATGCATATTATTAAAAACATCCAAAATTTTTTGTTAGATCAAGATTATTATATAGATATCTTTAATAATTTTATCCATGTTTATGATTATCAAGAATTAATTACATTAACTGATAAATTAATTGAGTTAAAATTAAAAGAGTTTAAATTAATTATTGAAGGTAAAGAACTTAGTATTTCTAATATGGATAATAAAGAGATATTAATTAAAGGGGTTCTTGATAGTTTGAGGTTTGTAAGATGAAACATTATGTTAGAGTTAGAATTAAAACAGATAAAAAAAGTAATATACTTTTAAAGTTAAATAAAATAAGTGTTGATATTAAAAATATTAAGTATGAAAAAGATTATATATATTTTGATATATTAAATAAAGATATTAAAAGAGTAAAGAAATATTTAGTTAGTTATAAATTAGATATTATAGATGAGATTGGGATTTATAAATTAAAAAGAGAATTAAGGAAGAATATGCTTTTTATTGTAAGTGTTATTTTTGCGGTTGTTGTTTTTATGATTTTATCTAATGTGATTATTAAAGTTAATATTATTCATCAAGATAAAGATTTAAGAGAATTAATAAATGAAGATTTAAAAGAATATGGAGTAACTCCTATGAGATTTAAGAAAAGTTATGATGAATATGAAGAGATTATTACTAAAATTAAAGAAAAGCATAAAGATGTAATAGAGTGGATAGAAATAGATGTAGATGGAATGATTATTAATGTTAGAGTTGAAGAAAGAATATTAAATAAAGAGAAAGAAGAAAGTGGTTTTTGTCATGTGGTTGCTAGTAATTCAGGGATTATTACTCATGTTTATACTGAAAGAGGAGTTGCTCAGGTTGGAGTAAATGATTTTGTTAAAAAAGGGGATATTTTAATAAGTGGGGAAGTTAAATTATATGAAGAAGTTAAGAATGATGTATGTGCTAAGGGAGAAGTATATGCTGAGGTATGGTATAATGTTAAAACTAGTTTACCAATGGAATATGAATTAGAAGAGAAAACAGGGAAAATGCGCTATAATTTGATGGTAAAAAAAGATAAAGAGTATGTTATTTTTAAATCAAGAGTTAAAGAACATCAAGTTAAAAATAAATTTTTAGGGAAAATATTTGGTTATGAATTTTATATGCAAAAAGAATATGAAGTTATTAAAAAAAATAAAAGATATACTTTAGATGAGGCCATTAATAAAGCTATTAGTTTAGTTCATGAGAAATTATTAGTTAAAGAATCGCAAACTCCTAAAATAATTAAAGAAAAAGTCTTGAAAAAAAGTGTAAATAATGATACTTTAGATATAGAAATATTTATCGCAGTTGAAGAACAAATTGGGGTAGTAGAGCCTTACACTAAAGAAATGGATAGTGATACTAGTGATAGAACGAATAATTACAATAATAACCCAGTCAGTTGATAAAATGTGGCCTATGCTTACAATATTTTTAGTAGTAATTGCCGCGGTTAGGATTGCAGCGATTAGATCAAATAATGAACGTTTTGTTTTTTATAGAGAGTTTTCTAATTTGTTATTTATAATATATATTTTTTTGTTATATGAACTTCTTACTAGAAATGAATTAAATACATCTGTAAGTGGTTATAATTTAGTACCATTTACAGAAATATTTAGATATAAGATTGGGACTGAGGCTTTTTATTTTAATGTAGTAGGAAATATTGCGTTATTTATTCCTTTTGGTTATTTTATATCAACTTATATTAAACCTAATAGAATACTTCCTATTTTAATTGTAAGTATAATATCTAGTGCAACCGTAGAATTCGTTCAATTGTGTATTGGAAGAAGTTTTGATGTAGATGATATTTTATTAAATGCTTTGGGAGCTATATGTGGTTTTTTAATATATGTATCTCTTAATGCTATAAAAAAATATTTACCTAGTATATTTGGAAAAGATTTAATTTATAATATTTTATGTTTTATTATTTTAATATTTATGATATTATTTTTATTAGGACGAATGGGGGTTAGAATTGGATGAGGAAAACTTATCAAATAAATGAGTTATATCCCGTAGGTTTTAAATATAAGTATTTAGATAAAGTTATTAAAAGAACACTTAAGAAAGAAAATGCTTTAAATGCTTACTTTTCGTTAATATTTGTAGGAGAAGAAGAAATACAAAAGATAAATAAAGAGTATCGAGGGATAGATAAAGTTACAGATGTTATTTCATTTGCATTTGAAGATAATCAAGATTTAGTGTATAATAATGTTAGAGTTTTGGGTGATATTTATATTTGTATTCCAAGAATGATTAGTCAAGCAGAAGAATATGGGCATTCAAAGATGCGAGAGTTAGCATTTTTAACTGTACATGGATTGTTACATTTGTTGGGATATGATCACATGAAAAAAGAAGATGAAGAAGTAATGTTTGCTTTGCAGGAGTTGATATTGAATGAAGAAGGAATCACAAGATAAAGTATTAAATAAAGAAGAAAGATTAAAATTTAATCGTGATAGTGTTAAAGTATATGGTTATAGAAGATTTTTAAAGAGTATTAAATATTCTTTAGATGGTTTATATTATGCATATCGTTATGAACAAAGTTTATGGATTCATGGTTTAGCAACAATATTATCTGTTATTATGGGGATTATTTTTCATATTAAATTATCAGAATGGGCTATTATATTTATTGCTTTAGGTAGTATTTTAGCTTTAGAACTTATTAATACGGCAATAGAGGCGGCAGTAGATTTAACAACAAGTGAAATACATCCTTTAGCAAAGATTGCTAAAGATTGTGGTTCCGCAGCTTCGTTTGTGATGTCTATAGTATCAATAGTTATTTGTTTATTTGTATTTGGACCTTATTTGAGAGATATATTAGCATTATTTTAAAGAAAGGAATTGGAATATGAGAAGTGGTTTTGTAAGTTTAATTGGAAGACCAAATGTTGGAAAATCAACACTTTTAAATACAATTATTAATTCTAAAGTAGCTATAACTTCAAAAGTGGCAGGAACAACTAGGAATATAATTCAAGGTATATATAATGAAGAAGACTATCAAATAGTTTTTATGGATACACCAGGAATAATAAGACCAATTAATAAATTAGGTAAAATAACTAATAAACAAGCCATATCACTTGTTAAAGATATTGATTGTTTACTTTTTATTGTTGATGCATCAGCGGGTATTGGTAAAGGTGATAAATTCATTATGGAAGTTTTAAGAAAAACTAATGCTCCAGTTATTTTGGTTTTAAATAAAATAGATAAACTTACTAATGCTGATATTATGTATAGTATAAATGAATATAAAGATTTATTTCCTTTTACGGAAATTGTTCCTGTTTCAGCTTTAACTAAAGATAATGTTCATCATTTAATAGAAGTAATAAAACAATATTTAAAAGATGAAATTCGTTATTTTGATCCAAATATTAAAACAAGTAATAGTCCTTATTTTATGATAAGTGAAATAGTAAGAGAAAAACTTTTTCAAGTTATGACTGAAGAAATACCTCATAGTCTTACTTGTTATACAGTTTCTTTTGAAGAAAAGAAAGATATTATTAATATATGTGTAGATATTATTGTAGATAGAGATTCTATTAAAAAAATTATTATTGGAAAAAAGGGAGATACTTTAAAACAAGTAGGAATAGCTTCACGTTTAGA
The DNA here is from genome assembly GCA_947628905.1 of uncultured Bacilli bacterium. Classification (GTDB taxonomy): domain Bacteria; phylum Bacillota_I; class Bacilli_A; order RF39; family UBA660; genus Caccenecus. Next base: position 18,126 of record CANRBQ010000011.1, on the reverse strand, counting down.
ATTACAAAAAATGTATAATAAGAAAGTATATTTGGAATTATATGTAAAGACTGTTAAGAATTGGAAAGATAAAGAAAAGTATATTAAAGAGTTAGGATTTTTAGATTTTTAATATTTTTTGAATAAAAACCTTTTTTAGAACACATAATTAAAATAGAAAGGTTGATAAAAATGAATAAAAAGGAAGCATGGGATAAATTTAAAAAAAGTGGTAAACCTGAAGATTACCTCCTTTATAAAGAAATTGAAAGAGCCGAGAAATAGGCTTTTTTATTTTAGAAAACGATTTAAGACTTTAGTTTTAGTAATGTTATTTTCTAATTCGTTTAAAGTTGTATAATTTGTTAAAATTTTAATTAGATTAATTAAAGTTTTTTCTTTATCAAGACGATTTTTTAATAGAGCTAAATAAATATCATTTTTTTGACGAGGAGTAAGAGTACCCCAGATAAAATCATTACTAGCATTAAATAAATAGTCTATGATAGTTTTTAGTTCAGATTTAATAATAGCTAATTTTTGATTATAGTTACGATTAAAAATATCATTAGATATCTGATTATTTTCTTGATATAATCTTAAAACTTGGTCATTATAGAATTCTAAGGCTTGAATAATTTTAGGAATTTTTTTAGGGCCAAAACTATCAAGACTTACAACTAAAGCATTTTCACCTTTATAATTATAATGGTTTAATAAATACTTAATATAATAAATATTATAATCATTTAAAATAGTTTTTAAATAATCGTTAGATGTTAAATTAAACATGATTAAATTATCAGCAGAAGTTGATTTATCACAGGTATTATTAAAGTTAATAAATTCTTTAGTAGTTAATTTAGATGGTATTTCATAAATTTTAGAAGTATTTTCACCATTATTTATTTTTTCTAGAGTATTATTTGCATAATCAATAATTTTAATAAATTCTCGCGTGTAATCTTCAGGATGAATAGTTAAATAATCAATTAATTCTTGAACATTAGTTAAATTCATATTAATAAGTAGATTATAAGACTTATTTTTAGATAAGTTATATTTTTTTATATAATCAATTAAGGTTATATCTTTAAAAGTTATAGGCATTTTCTTTTCTCCTTTTTGGGTATTAATATTATATGATTTTAAAATACTTTTGTCAATTTATATCTTTTTAAAATAAATTCTATTTGTTATAATTTAAATAGTGAGGGATATAAATGATTAGAGAGTTTGAAGGTGTAATAGTTAGAGAAATACCATATGGAGAAACATCAAAGATTATTCATTTATTTACTAAAGATGGGATAATTGGAATTATTTGTAAGGGAGCTAAATCTCTTAAAAGTGCTTTTAGAGCTACAACTTTAAAGTTTACTTATGGGAAGTTTAATGTATATTATAAAGAAAATAAGTTATCTAATTTAATAAGTGTAGATGTAATTAATTCTTTAAGTAATATTAAAAATGATATTGTTTTGTTGAGTTATATTAATTATCTTACAGAACTTACAGAACAAATAGTTAAACAGACTACAGATTCTTTATATGATGATTATATTAGGGCTATTTTAAAGATTGAAGAAGGTTTAGATCCTTTAATTATTTGTAATATAATTGAAATTAAATATTTGGATTATTTGGGTGTTGGACTTAATTTAGATAGTTGTGTTTCTTGTGGGTCAAAAGTTAATATTCTTACGATTGATGGAGATAGAGGAGGATATATTTGTAGTAATTGTTATCAAAATGAATTTATTGTTGATGTTAAGACTATAGAATTACTTAGAATGTATTATTATGTAGATATTAAAAGTATTACTAAATTAAGGATAAGTAATAAAGTAAGAGATGAAATTAATCAATTTTTAAATATTTATTATGATAGATATACAGGTTTATATTTAAAATCTAAGAATTTTTTAAAAAAGTTAATGTAGAAAAATTATGTCAAAAATTAGCAAAATAGATAAAAAAAATGTAGGCAAAAGAAGATTATTTTGTTAAAATAGAAATATAATTTAAAAGAGGTGTGTAGTTATGGATGAGAAAAAAGAAGAATCTACAAGTGTTAATCAAAATTTAAATAAGAAAAGAAAGTGGAAGTTTTTAGTTGGGGGATTACTTTTTGTTATTGCTTTAGCAATTGGTTTATTTATTGGATATAATAAATTAAATGCTAGCCCTTATACTATTTATAAAGATACAATTAATAATATTTATAAAAAAGTTAGTAATGCTTTAAAAGAAAGTGAGAAAAAAGCTTTAGATATAGATATATTAAATGAACCAATTAATATTAGAGTACAAGCTAAATTAAATACTGATATGGAAGAATTAAAAGCTTTTAATGATCTTAATTATGAGTTTTCTTTAGGGATGGATTATAAAAGTAATAAAGGGGCTCTTAATTTAGGGATAGAAGATGATAATGATCCTATTATTAAGTTAGCTTTATTATTGTTTAATAAAAAAATAGTTTTTAAAAGTGATGAGTTGTTTTCTAAAGGAATAGATTTTGGAGAAGAAGATGCTTTTAAAGATATTAATTTAGATGAATTAAGTAAGGTAAGTTATGATAGAGAGACTTTAGATATAATACTTACAAAAATGAAAACAATTGTTATTAATTCTTTAGATAGAGATAAGTTTAAAATGACAAATGAAAAGATAAAACTTGGAGATAAAGAAAAGAAATTAAAAAAAGTTACATATATGTTAGATGAAGAAAATATGGAAAGAACAACAAAATATGTAATTGAGGAAATGAAAAAGGATGATGAATTACTTGAGGCTTTAGAAAAATTATTAGGAATTACTAAAGAAGAAATAAAGGATGATTTAGATACTAATTTAGATAATGCAGAATATTATAATTTAAATATAGTTCTTTATGTTGATGTTTTAAATAATGTTATCGCGGCTTCTTTAATTGAAGATGATTTTGAAATAGCAAAATATGAAGTAGTAGATGGTTTATTTAAGTTTAGTATGGAATCTGATGGTAGTGATGCTGCCAAGATTATAGTTAATGAAGAAAAAGATGGTATTCAAGTTGAGTTTGATGATGGAGAAGGAGATAACTTAAAATTAAAATTTGGAAAAGAAGATGAGCAGGGTGTAGATTTTGATATAAATACTGGGAAATTTAAAGCAAAAGGATATTTAAAACTTAATGATCAGAAATATAGTAAATCTAAATATGCTGGTAATTTTGATTTTAAGATTGAGACTACGATAGATAATAAAGATTATGATATTGGTTTAACTGGTAGTATTAGTATAGATAATAATAAGGTAAATATTGATGAAGATGAAGATACAGTATATTATGAAGATTTAAATCAAAATCAAATGTTAGAAATTATTAATAATTTAAAGAAAGTTTTTGATAAACTTAACTTAACTGATTTATTAGATATATAGTAACCTTAAAGGTTGCTTTTTCTATTGTTTTTGTTGACAGGTGTTAGGTATTAGTTTATAATTAAGATATAAGCATACATCTGTATGATAGATTTTGAGGTGTTAATATGATTAAAGAAGAGTTAAAAGAACAAATGGTAAAACATAATAGTTTTTTAAGTGAATATGCATGTAAAGATGAGGATGCTATATATTTAGAAGAAAGAGATGAAGATTTAAGAACTAATTTTTTTAGAGATATAGATAGAATTCTTTATTCTTTAGCTTTTATTAGATATCAAGATAAGACTCAAGTGTTTCCAAAAACGGAAAATGATCATGTGTCTAAAAGAATGATTCATGTTCAACTTGTAAGTAAGATTGCCAGAACTATGGGAAGAGCTTTGGGTTTGAATGAAGATTTAATTGAAGCGGCGGCTTTAGGTCATGATTTGGGACATACACCATTTGGACATCAAGGAGAACAAATTTTAAATGAAATTAGTTTAGAACATAATGAAGGATATTTTAATCATAATATTGAAAGTGTGAGACTTTTAATGAATATTGAGAATTATGGAAAAGGTTTAAATTTAAGTATTCAAGTATTAGATGCAATTATGTGTCATAATGGAGAATTTCTTTTAGGATTATATGAACCAAAAGAAAAAACAGTAGAAGATTTTTTCTTAGAATATGAAAGAAGTTATCATGATAAAGATGTTTTAGTTCATTTAAAGCCTATGACTTTAGAAGGGTGTATTGTTAGAATTAGTGATTTAATTGGGTATTTAGGTAGAGATATTGACGACGCTATAAGATTAGGGATAATTAAAAGAAAAGATATTCCCAAGGATATTGCTAATGTTCTTGGAGTAACAACTAAAGATATTGTTAATACATGTATTATGGATATTATTAATAATAGTTATAAAAAGAAATATATAAGATTAAGTGATGATGTATTTAAAGCTATTCTAAATTTAAAGAAATTTAATTATCAATATATTTATAGTAAAGCAATGAGTGATGATGAAGCAAAGGATTTAAAAAATAAATTTAAGATATTATTTGAAACTTACTTAGAAGATATTAAAACTAATAATAAAAAGTCACCAATAGTAAAATCTTATTTAGATAAGATGATTGGAGAATATAAAGAAAATAATACGAATGAAAGAATTGTTTTGGATTATATGGCAGGAATGACTGATGATTATTTATTAAGAGAATATGCTCGAATAATGGGGGAATAATATGAAAATATTAAAGTATAAGAAACTTAGAGGTAATTTATATAAAATTATTACAGATAAAGCAGAATATAAATTGTTTGATGATATAATTATTAAATATGGATTATTATTAAAGAAAGATATCACAGAAGATGAATTAAATAAAATTTTAGGAGAAAATAATTATTTTTTGGCATATGATATAGGACTTAGAGCAATAAGTGTAAAACTTAGAACAGAAAAAGAATTAACTTCAATATTAAAAAAGAAAGGTTTTAATGGGAAAGAAATTAATTATGCGATAGATAGATTAAATAAAGGGGGTTATTTAAATCATAAAGTTTATATTGAAGCGTATATTCATGATATGTTAAATCTTTATATAGTGGGAGAAGATAAAATATATCATGATTTAATAGATTTAGGTTTTAAAGATAAAGAAATAACTCCTTTTTTAGAAAAAATAAATAAGGATATTTATATAGATAAAATTAATAAATATATTAATAAAAAATTAAAGGGAAATAAAAATAGTGCGAAAGAATTTAAAAGAAAAACTTTAAATGAATTAATTAATAAAGGATTTAAGAAAGGGGATATTTTAAGTTGTTTAGATAATATAGAAATTCAAGATAACGAAGAGATAATAAATAGATTAGTTAATAAACTATATAAAAAATATATAATTAAATATGATAGTTATACAACAAAATTAAAAATTAAAAATTATTTATATCAGAAAGGTTATAATAATATAGATATAGATAAATATTTAGATAATTAAAAAACTTCCTTAGTAGGAAGTGATTTTTTTAACTTTCAGTATTACTATAAGAATTTATTAAATTATTCATGTAGCGACCATATTCTCTATCTAGCTCACTATCAACGATATCTAATTCATATTTATCACGATAGTATTTAATTGCTTCAGGAATTAAACTACGATTATTTGTAAGTTTATCATTAGTGATACTTTCTTTCATACTTTCTAGAGAGTCATCATAACTTTTCTTTTCACCTGTTTTAGTTTTTAAAATAACATGGTAACCTAATTCTGTAGTAATAACATCAGTTGAGAATTCGCCATCTTTAAGTTTAGCGGCGGCACTTACAAGTTCGTCATATTGGCTATTTAAAGAACCAATGTTGATTTCTCCTAAAGATCCTCCTTGATCTTTAGTGCTACTATCTTCAGAGTTAGCTTTGGCTAGTTCAGCAAATTTAGTAGCTATTTGGTCTTTATCTACTTTTTGTAATTCTTTAATTAAATCTTTAACTTTATTTTTAGCTGTTTCTTCAGCTTTTTCTTTTTCTTCGTCAGTAGCGTCATCTTTAACGTCTGGGGCAATTAAAATATGAGAGATTGTCATGGAAGGATAAACATTATTATCATAATAATCTTTTAATTCATCGTCAGTTATATTATCAGATACATATTTTTCTATTCCTTCATTTTGTAAGTAGCTTATATATAAAACATTTTTAAAAGCATCTTCAGATTGATATCCATACATTGAAGATAGAGCTTGTAGGTATTCATCTTCAGTGTCATAATTAGCTCTTATTTGTTTTAAATAAGCTTCAGCATATTCAGTGGCATCACTTTTTTTATCAGACAATTCTTTTTCATAAACATATTTATCAATCATATTTGTAAGAGTAGTTAAACCATATGTATTTTTAATTTCGTTATATAGTTCATTGGCACTAATTTTATCCCCATCTTTAAATTGTACTACTGCTTCATCACCATTTGATAATGTTGGAATCTTGCCACATCCACATAATAGGAAAGTGCACGCTCCAATTAATAAAATCTTTTTTTTCATTTATTTTCCTCCTAATAAGTCAATTATAGCAACAAGTTTTTAAAAATACAAGGCTTTTCCTTAAGTTTTAGTGTTGGTTATGAGTGCTATTTTAAAAATTACTAAGATATTTTTTAAAATATAATTATTCTATTTCGTCAAATAATTTTTTAATATCTATTTTTAGAGCATCCGCTATTCTTCCTAAGGAAACAATTGTAAATCCTCTTTGTAATTTTTGGCTTTCTATTTTAGCTATAAAATTCATTGATAAACCAGCTCTATCGGCAAGTTCTTGTTGGGTTAAATGAGATATTTGTCGATATTTTTTAATATTATGACGTATTAAATCAAAATAATAATTATCACTATGTTCAAAAGTTTTCATATGTATCACCTGTCCATATTATTACGCATAAATCTTATTTTATATATGGACAGATTGTCCAATATGATGTATAATAAATAAAAATAAATAGAAATATTTAATTATGATTGTGAAGGTAGGAAGAGGTATGTTAAAGAAAAGAAAAATAATAATTATTGTAGAAATAGTGATGCTAGTACTTGCTATATCAATATTTGGAGCAATGGCTTTTTTATCCATTAATGGAAAACAAGAACTAGCAAATACTTTTACAAGTGGGTGTTTAAAAATAACGCTTTCAGATGTTACGGATGCAATAACATTAAATGGAGCATTTCCTATTACTGATATTGAAGGGTTAGAACAAGAAGAAAGTTATAAATTTCAAATAAAAAATAGTTGTGATACAGAAACTCAATATAAGATTAATTTAGAGAGTATAAATAAGCAAAATAATACTTTAGATTCAGAGTATGTTAAAGTAGCTCTATCTAGTAATACTATGGATAATTTAATTATGAAGTTAGATCCTAAAGATATAACTGTGCATTATTTAGAAGATGCATATCAATCTCATAATTTATATGAAGGAATATTAAAAGCTAATGAAACAAAAGAATTTACTTTAAAAGAATGGTTAGATTATGATACAACTAAAGAAGAAGGAGCAAATAAAATATATCAGTCAAAGATATATGTTGTATCTGATAGTAGAGATCAAATAACAGAGAAGCCTGAAATAAAATTTACTTATAGTGATGGAAAAGTAAAAGGAATAATAACAGGTAGTGTAAATAATCTGACATATTGTGAAACAAAAGATAATATATGTGAGCCAACAAATGAAATAGTAATAGAAGATAGTGGAGTAACCTTAGAATCAAAAGTAGAAGCAACAACAAATATTGTGTCAACAACATTAGGAAATTTAAAAGTAAATACGACCGATATGGAAATGATATGTAGTAAGTTAGATGATGGAAAGACGATATGTAGTAATCCATATGGTGGTGAAAGTAATCCTGATTTTGCATTTACTAGTGATGCGGCAGATAAAGGGCTGGGTAGATGCATTTTTAGTCAAGGAAGTATAAGTACTTATTATGATGAAGATGTACCAAAAGAAACGTGTGGAACAGTATATGAGGTAAAAACTCAAGATAATGATGTTTCATATTATGATAGTTCTTTAGAGCAACATATGACATATATGGGAAAAGCAACATGGAATAATGAAACGTTAACATGTGAATATAACGGAAATGAAGTGTACGATTGGAATTTTAATTCAATAGAAGAAAAAAATTGTGGAGATGTGTATGAGAGCGATGAAATATATTTTACTATGATAACTAAATTAGAGGAGCAAGCAGAATGGAAGTTGGTGACAGGGAAAACAGGAATATACGAGACAAAAGATGAAGATGGAACAAGTTATTATTATCGAGGAGCAGTAGAAAACAATTATGCGGAATTTGCTGGGTTTTATTGGCGAATAATAAGAATTAATGGCAATGGCTCAATTCGTTTACTATATAATGGTAAAAAAGATGAGATAAATGCTATAGGCAAAGAAACTATATTAGAAAATGGATATAATAATGGGGAATACACAACAATAAAATTAACAGATGAAAATAAAACTACGCCATTTAACCGGCAGTATGATAATGTATATGTGGGATTTATGTATGGGGATGAAGGAGCAACAACATATGACAATACACATAAAAATGAACATGATAGCATTGTAAAGGAAAAGTTAGATATATGGTATATAGAAAACTTGAAATCAGTAGAAGATAAATTAGATGTACAATCAGGTTTTTGTGGAGATAGAAGTTTAGGCGTAGGATATGAAAATGTTGGATATGGAAAAGAAGATACAAATTATGGAGCATATGATAGAATAGGGCAGTATGGTAAATATCAACCAACATTAAAATGTAAAAATAAAGAAAATGATTATTTTACATGGAAGGGTCATGCCAGTACAGGGAATCAAGCATTAAATAATCCAGTAGGTTTAATAACAGCCGATGAAGTAATGTATGGGGGAGGAAGTACATCTGATAATTATACTTATTATTTATATAATGGCATAGCCTATTGGACGATGACTCCGTATTACTTTTATGGGGGTCATGCTTATGCATTCAACGTGCAAAATAATGGTTTTCTCAGAGGAGATATTGATGTGTTAATTGGTGATGCAAGTGTCCGTCCTGTTATAAATGTAGATTCTAAAAAAGTTAGAATAACAGGTCATGGTACTATTGATGATATGTATATATTTAGTTAGAAAGGTATAGGTTTAAAATATTATTATTTTGATGCTTTTACTTTTCTTTTTCTATTTATTTTATTTGCCTAGCACCAAAAGTTTAATTTAACGTAATATATAATGAAAAGACAAATAAAGGAGGAATGAATTATGAATAATTGTGGATATGGAAATGGTATAGGTGCAGCGATAATCTTAGTGCTATTTATCCTTTTAATTATTATCGTAGGAGCATTCATTTAGTCTTTTTATTAACCTAAGGAGGTGTCCCATGGGATGTTGTAGTAAAGGAAATTCCTCTTCCAACAATAATTGTGGTGGAGGGTACGGCCTACAAAATAGTGCATTTTTAATTATAGTTTTATATATACTACTTGCAATAATCTTAGGCGGATTTTTGTTTTAAAGAGGGTAAGCCTCTTTTTATTTTGTAAATTTTTTGTAAAATAGATAATTTTTTTATTGAAGGCGAACACTTAGAACTTTACAAAAAAGTTAAGTTTTGATAATATTATGGTAAGCAGTGGTACATTGTGGTAGAAAGTGGGGGATTGCAAAATGTTCATGGGCGAATATCATCATAGTATTGATGATAAGAAAAGACTTGTTTTACCTGCTAGTTTTAGAAATAGCTTGGGAGAAAGTTTTATTATTACTCGTGGTTTAGAAAAATGCTTGTATATTTATACAAAAGCAGAATGGCAAAAGATAGTAGATAAATTAGCAAGTTTACCTTTTACTAAAAAAGATGCTCGAATATTTGCAAGATCATTCTTTTCGGCCGCTGCAGAAGGCACTTTTGATCGTCAAGGAAGAATAAGTATTACTAATAATCAATGGCAATATGCTAATCTTATTAAAGATTGTGTTATTATTGGGGTTAATGAGAGAATTGAGATTTGGTCAGAAGAAAATTGGATAACTTTTAATCAAGAATATAGTGATGCTTTAGAAGAAGTTGCCGAGAATTTATTTAATGGTGATGCCAATGCATTATAGTGTAATGAGAGATTTGGCTATAGAAAATTTAAACCTGAAAGATGTTGGTATATATGTGGATGCCACCCTCGGATATGCTGGACATAGTAAGGAAATATTAAAAAGAATAAAAAAGGGCTTTCTTTTCGCCTTTGATGCGGATATTGAAGCAATTCAGTATTCGCGTCAATCCTTATTGGAAATAGGGAATAATTTTAAGTTAATTCATAGTAATTTTATTAATTTAAAAGAAGAATTAAAGAATAATGATTGTGAATGTGTTGATGGCTTTTTGTTTGATTTAGGACTTTCTAGTCCAGAGATTGATAATAAAGAGCGGGGATTTAGTTTTATGCAAGATGCACTTTTAGATATGCGAATGGATAGAACTGCTAATATTGATGCTAAATATATTGTTAATAATTATTCTTTAGAAAAATTAAGTAATATTTTTTTTCAATATGCGGAAGAAAAAAGAAGTAGAATTATTGCGGAAGAAATAGTAAAAGTAAGAAAGAAAAAAGAAATTACTAGGACTTTAGAATTAGTAGAAATTATTAAGAACGCGGTGGGTGCTAATTATTTTTTTAAGAAACATCCAGAAAGAGAAATATTTCAAGCTTTGAGAATTGAAGTTAATAATGAACTTAAAGCGATAGAAGTAGCTTTAGAAGATGCGATTAAAATGCTTAATAAGGGTGGAAGAATAGTAGTAATAACATTTCATTCGTTGGAAGATAGAATTGTTAAAAATATATTTAGAAAATATAGTGAAGTTAATGAGATATTTAAAGGAATGCCAAATATTCCTGAAGAATATAAACCTTTAATTAAAATAATAAATAAAAAGCCTTATGTGGCTAGTGAAATGGAATTAAAAGAAAATAGTAGAAGTAAAAGTGCTAAAATGCGGGTAGTAGAAAGGATATGATTATATGAGAACAAAAAAAGTAAAAAGAATTAAATTATTAAAGGGAGAAAAGTTTATGTTCTTTTTAGTTGTTTTGTTTGGATTTGTAATTATGCCTGCTTCTTGGATTTATACAAAAGCACTTTTATCAGAAACTAATATTGATTTAGAAAGAATTCAAAATAAAATTGATGCTCAGAATGACGCTAATGAAGCTTTAGGAATGCAGATTGATGAGCTTGCAAGTATAGATAATATTCAAGATATTGCAAGTTCTTCGGGTTTGTCTTATAATAATAATAATATTAAAACAATTACAGATTAATAAAGGAGAACTATATGAAAAAGAAAAGTAGCAAAGTAAAAGTTAGTAGATTTTTTATCCTGATTTTTGTTTGCTCTTTTTTAATTGCAATTGGTAAATTGGGGGTTGTTGCTTTAAGTCCAGAAGTAGATGGCCTTAATTTAACAGAGTTTGCTAATAATAGAAATACAAGAAAAAAGACATTATATGCAAGTAGAGGAAATATATATGATTCTTTTGGAGAAATAATTGCTAGTAATGCTAATTCTTATACTTTAATTGCTTATTTAAGTGATTCAAGAACAACTGATCCGGATAATCCTCAACATGTAATTGATAAAGAAGGAACGGCTAAAGCTTTAGCAGAAGTTTTAGGTTTAGAATATGATTATGTGTTAGATAGACTTAATACTAATGGGGCTTATCAAGTTGAATTTGGAATTAAAGGAAAAAAGTTATCAGAAAATAAAAAAGTAGAAATAGAAGCTTTAGGATTACCAGGAATTGATTTTATAGAAGGAAATAAGAGATATTATAAGAATTCTAAAATGGCTTCTTATATAGTGGGTTATGCTAAAGAAAATGAAGATGGAGAAATTATTGGAGAAATGGGAGTTGAAGGTTATTATGATGATGTTTTGAAGGGTGAAGATGGCTATTCAGAATATCAGATTGATGGAGCAGGATATCAAATGGGAGAAGCCTATACTAAAGAACCAGTGAGTGGAAATGATATCTATTTGACTCTTGATTCTCATATTCAATTAATTTTAGAAGATGCAGTACATACTTTAGAAGAAAAATATCATATGGCTTGGTTTACTTTTTCAGTTATGGATGCTAAAACAGGTGCTATAGTGGGTAGTGCTTCAAGTCCTAATTTTAATCCTAATACTTTAGAAGGTTTGACTAATTATGTTAATCCTTTAGTAGGATATACGTATGAGCCTGGATCAACAATGAAAATTTTTGCTTGGTTAGCAGCGATGGAAAATGGTCTTTATGATGGAGGAGAAAAATTTTTATCTGGTAGTATTAAAGTAGGTGGTGCTAATATTCAAGATTTTAATGGTGGTGTAGGTTGGGGAATGATTGATTATGATACAGGTTTTGCTTATTCTTCTAATGTTGGAGCAACATATTTAGCTAAAAAATTGGGGGGTAAAAAATTAAGAGAGTTTTATGAAAAAATGGGGTTTGGAGCTAAAACAAATATTGAACTTCCAGGAGAAGAACCAGGATTATTACGTTTAACTTATGAATCAGAAATTGCAACGGCTTCTTTTGGACAAGGTATTACAACTACACCTATTCAAACTTTGCAAGCTTTATCTATTTTAACTAATGATGGAGTAATGCTAAAACCTTATATAGTTGATAAAATTGTCGATGAGTCTGGAGAAGTTACTTATCAAGGAAAAAGAACAGAATTAGGTAAAAAAGTTTCTAGTGAATCAATTAATAAAATGAAAGAATTAATGTATAATGTTGTTTATAAAGGTTTATCTAATATGTGGAGACCAAACAATGTAGTTATCGCGGGAAAAACAGGTACTGCTCAAATTGCTAGTCCTAATGGAGGATATTTGACAGGTTCTCAAGATTATGTACGAAGTTTTGCGGGCTTTTTCCCATATGAAGATCCTAAATATATTATTTATGCCTCTGCAAAACAAATTGATGGAGGGGCAGTACCAGTTGCTGAGGTCGTAACTAAAGCAGTTGAAAGTATTGCAAGCTATTCTAATATTAGTAATAAGCCATCAGAACTTGATTTAACTCAAATAGTAAATTTAGATAATTATGTTAGTAGTGATATAAAAAGTACAATAACTAATTTAGAAAATATTAATTTAAAGCCAATTGTAATTGGAAATGGGAATGTAGTTATTAATCAATTTCCTTTAAATAATGCACAAGTATTACAGGGAAGTAAAGTGTTTTTATTAACAGAAACCTCGGAATATTTGATGCCAGATATAAAGGGTTGGACTACAAGTGAAGTAATGAATTTTTGTAATTTGATAGGGCTTAAATATAAATTTACAGGATATGGAAAAGTAGCAACTTATAGTATTAATCCTAATACTGTTATAGATTTAAATGGAGTTTTAGACGTGATATTAGAATAATAAATTAATTTATACTCATAATAAGTATGGGTGAATATTAATGAAAGAAATAAATGCTTATTTTAAAGGAACAAGTGGAAAAGAAAATCAGTTAGATAATTTAAAATATGGTTTGTTAAATGATTATGGGTATGATTTTGCTAGTTCATTAATAAATAAATATAATGAAGATGATATAATAAAGAAGAAATGTAATCCTAAAAGTAAATATAATATAGAAAATATTTAGTTTTAATAACTAAGTATTTTTTTTAGGTCTTTTAATTTTACTTAAAATATAATATAATATTTTTAAGATTAGTAGGAGTATATATGAAAAAGAAGTTATTACTTGGTGGTTCGGTTGTTAGTTTTATTTGTTCAATATTATTGTTGATTTATTTTTTATATGATTTTTTTAATCCTCATTTTATGTTAAATGAAATTGAAAGTATAATATTTTTATGTTTATCTTCTTTATTTTTTTATTTAGGTAATTTGGCTTTAAATAAATATCAAGAAAAGATTAAACCATTAAAAATGACTTTAATATATATTTTATTTTTATATATATTATTATTAATGGAACTTACTATTTTTGATTTTAGAAGAGGCTTTCATTTAGAGTTTATTTTGACTAATAAAGAGGCTTTAAAGAGTTATATGGCTACATCAGTTAGACTTACACCTTTGGCAACAACACTTAATTTTATTAGACTTTTATTAGAGGCTAGAATAAGTGTTAATATATTTATGTATAATGTTTTAGGAAATATTGTTTGTTTGATGCCTTTTGCAGTTATTTTACCTTTATTATTTAAAAAACAAAATAAACCAATAGTTTTTATTTTAACAATTATATTAATAAGTTTAGGAATTGAATTAACACAGTTTATTACAGCATCAGGAACTTTAGATATTGATGATATAATTTTAAATTCTTTGGGTGCATTTATTTGTTATATGTTTTTTAAAATACCAAGTATTAAAAAATTAGTACAAAATATATTTGGAATAGCTAAAAATAAAATAAATAAGAAAGATATTTTAACATATGGTTTAATTATAATAGGATTAATAATATTATTTGTAATATTAGTTTGGGGAGTGAATTATTTTAAAAGTAAAGAATTTAAAGGATATGAAATAGATTTTGTAGATGAAGCTAAAACCTGTAAAGAGGGGTTAGAAAAATTTTATGAAGATAGTAAATATATTTATTATTTTGATTGTTATAAAAGTGATGCAGTTTATATTATGTTTAATGGGAATGATAAGTTTTTATTAAAAGATTTTTTAAATGATGGTTTAAATTATGAATATAAATTAAATGATATATATACATTATTAAAGAATACTAATATAGGAATATAAATTGAATCTAAATTAGCTAAGTTTAGTATTAGTTATGAGGGTAAAGATATAAGTATTAAAGAAGAAGTAATGGATAAAGATATTTTAGAGTTAGAGCATGATATAAGTATTTTGGGTAGTAAGAGTGTTACTAATAATTATTTTATTAATCCTAAAAAGATGGGACAAACAGAAGTTATTTTTAGTATTTATTCATTAGAGAATTTTCCAGAAGAGAAAGTTATAGATAATATTAAATATTTATTTAAAGTTAATGAAGATTTAACTGTTAATTATGAAGAAATAAGTTAAATTTCTTAATCAAAAATAATAATTTAGGAGGTAAAAAAATGTGTTTAGTGTTAAAAAATGTTTCTAAAACATTTGGAAGAAAATTAGTAGTTGATAATATTTCATTGGAAGTAAATAAACCAGGAGTTTATGGGTTACTTGGAACTAATGGGGCAGGTAAAACAACAACGATAAGAATGTTACTGGGAATAATAAAAAAAGATAAAGGAGAAATTACTTGGAAGGGTAAACCAGTAGATAGAAAGCATGTTAATTTTGGTTATTTACCAGAAGAAAGAGGGATATATCCTAAAACTAAAGTAATAGATCAATTAATGTATTTTGCAGAACTTAAGGGTATGGATAAAGAAGAAGCTTTAAAATCAATTTATAAATGGGCTAAAGAACTTAAAGTAGAAGAATATTTGGAAGTAGTAGCAGAGAAATTATCTAAAGGGAATCAGCAAAAAATCCAATTTATGACGGCGATAATTCATAATCCAGAGTTAGTAGTTTTAGATGAGCCTTTTAGTGGACTTGATCCAGTTAATACAGAAATATTAAAAAATATTATTATTGATTTAGTAAGAAAAGGGAAATATGTAATAATGTCGGCGCATCAAATGGCTACGATTGAAGAATTTTGTAGTGATATTTTAATATTAGATAAAGGAAAAACAGTTTTACAAGGTAATTTAAAAGAAATTAAAGATGGGTATGTAGCTAATAGGGTAGAAATAAATACTAAAGAGAATATAGATGAGTTTATAAATGAGTTTAAATTAGAAATAGAGAATGTTACTAATAATAATTATATTATTAAAATAAAAGAAGAAAATATAGCTCATGAACTTTTAAATAAATTAATTAAAAAGGGAATTAAAGTAGATAAGTTTGAGATTATGAAACCTACTTTAAATGATATATTTATAGAGAAAGTTGGTGGTGAAAATGAATGATATAATAACTGTAATGAAATTTACAATAAAAGATATGATAAAAAGAAAAGCATTTATTATATCTACGATAATTATTTTAATATTAATAGTTTTGGGATTTAATATACCTAATATTATGAGTTATTTTAATGGAGGAGATAATTCTCTTAAACTTTTAATTGTAGATAATGATAATATTTTTGAAGATAACTTAAGTGTTTTAAAAGAAGAAGATTTAGGGTATAAAATAGAAATTGCTAAAAGTGATTTAGATGGGGTTAAAGAGAAAATAAATAATAAAGAAATAGATGAAGCTTTAATTTTAGAGAAAGAAAATAATAATATTAATATTAAATATATTGTGGAAAATGCTTTGATGAGTGAAGTACCAGATAATATTGTAGATGCGATTAGTTCTTTATATTCTGATATTCAGATTAAAAAATTAGGGCTTTCTCAAGAAGAATTAGCAAAAATTAAGCCTAATTTTTCATTAAGTATAGAACAAACTAGTGAAGAACCTAGTGGTAATATAATAGTAATGATGTTAATGTCAATTGTTTTATTTTATGCGATATATTTTTGTGCTTATCAAGTATCTAGTTCTATAACAACAGAAAAAACATCAAAAATTATGGAAACATTAGTTACATCTACTAGTCCTAAGACAATAGTTTTGGGTAAAACTTTAGGAATAGGGGTTGTAGGTTTGTTTCAACTTATATTAATTGTTGGAACAGCTTTAGGAAGTGCAAATATATTTTTAGAAAAAGAATTATTAGCAACAGTTTTAGATATGTCTAATATTACAGTATATTTAGGAATAATTACAATTATATATTTTATATTAGGATATTTTACTTATGCATTATTATATGCTCTTACAGGGTCTACTGTAAGTAAGCCAGAAGATATTCAGTCCGCAAATGGACCTATTGCAATTCTTGCTGTAGTGGGCTTTTATTTATCATATTTTACAATGATTAATCCGGCAAGTAATCTTAATTTATTTGCATCATTGTTTCCAATTTCATCGCCATTTTGTATGCCATTTAGAGTTATGATGGGTTTAGCAACAGGAACAGATGTATTAATATCAATTATAATTTTAATAGTTACTATTTTAATTATAGCAAAAGTAGCAATTAAAATATATTCGAATGCAATATTAAATTATGGAACAAAATTAAGTTTTAAAGATATAATTAGTATGTATAAAGATAAATAAGAAAAAGAAAGATAAAATAAGATTTAATTATAAAAAAATAACACTTAGTTCTAATTAAATTGGAATTAAGTGTTTATTTATTTTTGATATAAAAAAACACACTAACGCTTCAATCGGAGTATTAGTGTGCACAACCAAAATATGGAGTGTACCTAACCATACGAAAGTTAAGTATATCCTTTTTTATTTTATGCAAGTTTCCTTGACAGATACATAATAACATAAAAATGATTTTTTTTAAGGTGGTTTAATTATATGTAAATGGTCAAATTAAATGATTTTATTAGTAATAAAGTTCCTTTTTATAAGTTATAAATGCCTTTGCTTTAACTTGAATGAAGTATAAAAATTTGATATAATTGAAATAGGGAATATCAGTTGTTGAGTGTCTACCTCTAATCTTTATAGAGAGGAGGTTTGATATAATGAAAACTAGGACTTTTATTTTAAGAGTTTTAAAGCTCATTACTATCATTTTATTTCTCCTAATCAATTTGATAGTAGTAATAAAAAAATGACACTCATTCGCTAGAATAAGTGCCTAAACAATATATTTTGGGTAGACATTCAACTAAGCAAAACTGAATGTTCCCTTTTTTTATTTTATGCAAGTTTCCTTGACATATTCATAATAACATAAAAATAACTTTTTTTCAAGATGGCTTATTATTTTAATAAAAGTTACTACTTTTTTGTTTCTTTATATAATGTTATCTTTATTAAGAGATAAAAATTAAAAAAGCCTAATAAATGAGGCTCAATAACTAAATGGTGCTGAATGACTGAATTGAACAGTCCTCTGATGCTTACCATGCATCTGTTTTACCACTAAACTAAATCAGCATAATAAAATGGTTCTTAAACATTAAGGAGTGATGAATTAATTTTCATCGCTTTTTTAGGTTTCCTAAAAAGATTTGTAATTATTA
>CANRBQ010000010.1 GCA_947628905.1 uncultured Bacilli bacterium | reverse complement strand
AGAAGTAATAGCAACCGGTAATAATGAATTAATCGCATATAACTTAATATGGAATGGAATAAATACTTTAAATACAGAATTAAGATATAAAGTATATAAAACAAAAGAAGATAGAAAAGATATAACACTTACATGTAATAAGAAAAAGAAAGTAACAAATGGAATACAATATTTAAATGAAGAGTGTGAAACAAATATAGATGAATTAGATTTAATAAAAGAAGGAGTAATAGAACATAGTGAAGAAGAAACCACAATAGAATTAACAGATAATGAATATATAACATCAAGTCAAACAGGAGAGAAAGTATACTACTATATTATAATAGAATATCCAAATTTAACAGAAAAAGAATTAGAAGAACAAAACGAAGATATAGGTGAAGGATTTAAAGGAAAAGTACATGCCAAGATAAGTGATAGTAAAGCAGACATCAATATATTATCAATATTTATAAAAGATGAAGAAACAGGAAAATACAAAAAAGCAGATAGTATGCCTAAAGAAGGATATGAAATAAACACAGATAAAAGTGAATGTAGTAATGGAGCAAAAGCAAGTACAAATTATGATGATTATAGTGTAAATATAAAGAATTTAACATTAGATGGAACATCATGTTATTTATATTATGATAAAATAAAAGGTAAATCAATAGAAGAAATATTTGCCAATGCTGAAAAAGGAAATGGTATACCTAATTTTTCTAATACAAGTTGTATAAATGGAACTAATAATGGAAATGATTGTGGAGAAGAAACAAATGGAATATATGAAACAACATCTAATGGAAAGAAGATATATTATTATAGAGGGACAATAGATAATAATTGGGTAATATTTGGAGAGCATGTATGGAGAATTATAAGAACAAATGAAGACGGAGGGATAAGGCTAATATTTTCAGGAGAATTAACTAATGAACAAATAACAGATGCCAACAGAAAGGGGGAAACATTAAATATAGGCAAGATTAAATTTAATGATGATTATGAAGATAACGCATACGTGGGATATAGATACAGCTTAAATGATAGGCATGGCTTAGAAAATAAATCAACAATGTTAATTGGATTAGAATCATGGTATAGAGATACATTTTCAAAATGGAAGCAAAACGGAAAAAATGTAACAGAGTATATAGATATGCAAGAAGGTTTTTGTGGAGATAGAACAAGTAATACAAGCTCTGGAGCAACAAGTACGAATAATTCTGGTGGGACAGGTACGATAGCTACATACTATGGTGCTCATATAAGATTATACAATGCACATCAACCACAATATGAATGCCCAGAATTAGAGTATGATTTATATACAACCAGTGATGCAGCACAAGGAAATCATAAATTAACATATCCAATAGGTTTATTAACAGTAGATGAAGCAATGTATGCTGGTGGAAGTTCTGGCCCTAATTATGGTTATTGGTTATATCCAGCACCTAATGGATATTATTTAACGATGTCTCCATCTTCATATTTTACATACGCTAATGTATTTGTTGTAAATGGTGTCGGCGCTATAACAAGTGATGGTGTTCGCTATGCAATTGCTGTGCGCCCTGTAATAAATTTGAAGGCTGATGTGAAATTATCAGGAGATGGTACATCATCTAATCCTTATATTGTTAAATAAATTTAAATTATTACTTGTCTATTATGCTTACCTTTTTATTAATAGACAAGATTATGGGTTTACCTTTACCCAACATAATGAAGGATAGAAAGTTTAAATGCTTTCTATTCTTTTTTAGGCTTTAATCTTTTTAATTTTTAAGGTATAATAGTATTGGTGTTTGATTATGAATGCAAAAAATATACGTAATTTTTCAATTATAGCTCATATAGATCATGGTAAGAGTACTCTTGCAGATAGAATACTGGAATATACTCATGCTATAGATAAACGGGAGATGAAAGAACAAGTTTTAGATAGTATGGATTTAGAAAGAGAAAGAGGCATTACTATTAAACTTAATGCCGTAGAATTACATACTACCTATAAAGGAGAAGATTATGTTTTAAATTTAATAGATACTCCAGGACATGTGGATTTTTCTTATGAAGTGTCCCGAAGTTTGGCTGCTTGTGAAGGAGCAATTTTAGTTGTTGATGCTGCTCAAGGAATAGAAGCTCAAACAATTGCTAATTTATATTTAGCTTTAAATAATGATTTAAAGATTATTCCAGTTATAAATAAAATTGATTTACCAAATGCTGATATTCCTAAAGTATTAGAAGAACTTAAAAATGTTTTTGGATTTAAGGAAGAAGAAGTTATTCTTTGTAGTGGTAAAACAGGTGAGGGAGTACCAAAATTAATAGAAGAAATAATTAAAAGAATACCAGCACCAGAGATTCCTAGCACCGATAAAACCAAAGCTTTAATTTTTGATAGTAGATATGATGCTTATCGAGGAGTTATAGCTTTAGTAAAAGTAGAAAGTGGTTTATTAAAAGTTAAAGATAAAATTAAAATGATGGCATCAGGAGCAGATTTTGAAATTGTTGAATTAGGAGTTAATACTCCTAAAGAATTAAAAAAAGAAGAACTTAAAGCAGGTGAAGTTGGTTGGGTTTGTGCAAGTATTAAAGATATCGGCAAAGTACAAGTGGGAGATACGATAACTTTAAGTGATAATCCGGCTGATACTCCTATTAAAGGATATCAACCAATGAAACCAATGGTATATTCTGGACTTTTTCCAGTAGAACCTAATCGATTTGAAGATTTAAAAGAGGCTCTTAATAAACTTAAACTTAATGATGCGGCTTTAACATTTGAAGCTGAAACATCAGATGCTTTAGGTTTTGGGTTTAGAACAGGGTTTTTAGGTTTACTTCATATGGATGTTATAATGACTAGAATAGAAAGAGAATTTAATATTGATATTATTGCTACTTCTCCTTCAGTAATATATGAAGTTACTTTAACTAATGGAGAAATGTTAAAAATAGATAGTCCTAATAAAATGCCTGAACGTTCAATAATAAGTACAATTAAAGAACCTTTTATATATACTAATATAATTGTTCCTAGTGAATATATAGGCCCAATCATGGAATTATGTCAAGATAAAAGAGGTTTATATAAATCAATGGAATATATAGATGCGACTAGAGTTAATATTCATTATGAAATACCTTTATCAGAAATTGTATATGATTTTTTTGATAAACTTAAAAGTTATACTAAAGGTTATGCTTCTTTTGATTATGAAATATGTGGATATAGAGAATCTAATTTAGTAAAGATGGATATTTTACTTAATGGAAAAATTGTAGATGCTTTATCGGTTGTGGTACATAAAGATTTTGCTTATGTTAGAGGAAGAGCTATCGTTAAAAAATTAAAAGAATTAATTCCAAGACAAATGTTTGAACTTCCTATTCAGGCAAGTATTGGTTCAAAAGTTATTGCAAGAGAAAATATTAGTGCAATGAGAAAAAATGTACTTGCTAAGTGTTATGGAGGAGATGTTTCACGAAAAAGAAAATTATTAGAGAAACAAAAAGAAGGTAAAAAGAAAATGAAAACTATTGGAACAGTGGAGGTTCCAAGTGATGTTTTTTTAGCAATACTTAGTGGGGAGGATGAATAAATGAAAAAACTGGATGTAATGGATATTGTTAATTATATATTAGATGGACATAATATAACAGAAACTGCTAATTATTTTGGGGTAGCAAGAAAAACTATATATAATTATTTAAGTATAATTACTGATCAAAATAGTAAAGATTATAATGAAATTTTAACAGAAAAAATTAACTTAGTATTAGAAAAATTAAAATTAGAAGCAAGAAAGAAAGCAGGAGAAAAAAGTAAACGTAAACAAGCATTAAGTGATGCAGATACTTATCTGATTATAGAACAAATTTTAACTAATAAATTACCTTTAAGAATGCTTGCTAAAATGTATAATTGTAGTCATACAACAATTGCTAATGCTATAAAAAGAGTAGCAAGTGATGAAGTTTTAGAACAAATAAGATTAGTATATAATAATTTTGAGGATATATCATGGAAAAGATAAACTCAGTTTATATACATATTCCTTTTTGTAATAGTATTTGTTCTTATTGTGATTTTTGTAAAGTTGTTTATAATGATGATTGGATTAAACCATATTTTAAGAGATTAGAAGATGAAATAGATAATGTTTATATGGGGGAAGAATTAAAAACTTTATATGTAGGGGGAGGAACTCCAACTTGTTTAAATATTGAGGAATTAAAAGAATTCTTTAATATTATTGCTAAATTTAAAAAAAGTGAAGATATTGAATTTACAATGGAAGCAAATATAAATGATTTAGATTTAGATAAATTACAATTATTATATGATAATGGAGTTAATAGATTAAGTATAGGAATTGAATCTTTTAATAGTGAAAAATTAAAGTTTATGAATCGTAGTAGTGATTTTAAAGATGCTAAAAGAAGAATAGAATTGGCTAGAAAAATTGGGTTTAAAAATATTAATATTGATTTAATGTATGCAATACCAGGGGAAAATATTAAAGTATTACAAAAAGATTTACAAATGATTTTAAAATTAAAACCAGAACATATTAGTACATATAGTTTGATGATAGAAAAAAATACTCTAGTGGGGTTAAATAAAATTAAACCAATAGAAGAAGATAGAGATGCTAAAATGTATGAAGTTATTTGTAAAACATTAAAGAAAGCTGGTTATATTCATTATGAAATATCTAATTTTGCTAAAAAAGGAAAAGAATCTAGACATAATTTAACTTATTGGAATAATTTAGAATATTATGGATTTGGGTGTGGAGCAAGTGGTTTTGTGGCCGCGGTTAGATATGAAAATACTAAGAGTTTAACAGAATATTTGAAGGGTAATTTTATTAGTTCTAAAGCTTTGATGAGTAAAGTAGATAATATGGAAAATGAATTAATTTTGGGATTAAGAAAATTAGAGGGAGTTAGTTTAACAGAATTTTTTGATAAATATGAAGAAAATATGCAAAATATATTTCCTTTAAAGCCTTTAATAAAAAATGGAGAGTTAATATATAAAAATAATAGAATATTTATTAATCCTAAAAAGTTATATGTTATGAATGAAATATTAATTAAATTAATTTAAAAATAGTGTTTAGAAAAGCACTATTTATTTTTTGGTTAAAATACTTTTGGGATATGGTTTTCTTTCATCGGTTAAACCTAAAAGATAATCAACAGAAGTATTATAAAATAAAGCAAGTTTTATTAAAGCATCACTGGGGATTTGTCTTTTACCCATTTCATAATAGCTATAGGCACTTTGGGTAATATTTAACATTTTAGCTATTTCTTCTTGTTTGTAATCTTTGTTTTCTCTTAATCCTTTTAGTCTTTCTAATTTTAAATCTTCATACATAAGTTATCTACCTCTTTATATATTTTAAAACAATTTAAAATTATACATTGACAATTATAACAATGTGTTATAAAATAATATCAATATAACGATATGTTATATTATATATGGGTAAAGGAAAAGATATTATGGAAAAAAATAAAAGAGTAATAATAATAGTAAGTGTGTTAATAGGAGTAATAGGAATATCTTTAGCATATTTTGTGGGTAAAACAATATTCAAAGGAACAGGAGCTATGACCGAAGGAAAGACTGCCACCTTAAATGGATCAACATTAGAAGTAAATGGTAATATAAATTTTAATGATGAAAATATATATCCAGGACATGAAACATTATCTAAAATAGAAGTAATAGCAACCGGTAATAATGAACTTATAGCATATAACTTAATATGGAATGGAACAAATACTTTAAATACAGAATTAAGATATAAAGTATATAAGACAAAAGAAGATAGAGAAGATATAAGTTTAACATGTAATAAGAAAAAGAAAGTAACAAATGGAATTCAATATTTAAATGAAGAATGTGAAACAAATATAAATGAATTAGAATTAATAAAAGAAGGAACAATAGGACATAGTGAAGAAGAAAGTACAACAGAATTAACAGATAATGAATATATAACATCAAGTCAAACAGGAGAGAAAGTATACTACTATATTATAATAGAATATCCAAATTTAACAGAAAAAGAAAAAGAAGAACAAAACGAAGATATAGGGGAAGGATTTAAAGGGAGAGTACATGCCAAGATAAGTGATAGTAAAGCAGATATAAACCTAGTAGCTTTCTATAAAGAAACAGAAGAAGGATCTGGAGAGTATGAAGAAGTAGAAGATATACCAAAAGAAGGATATGTCCTAAATAAAGAACAAACAAAGTGTAATAATCAAAATATAGAATTGGAATGGGACAATAACAAATTAACAATATCTAATTTAACAAAAAGTGGAACTAGTTGTTTTTTATATTTTGATGTTAAAAAAATTGGTAATCCTGATGAGACATTAAATAAATTGCAATTAAAAAAAGCTGGAAATTTATCAGCCACTATAGATAAATATGCATGTGATAATAATACTAATGATTCCAGCCATAATAAAAGTGGTTCTAATTGTACATCAACAGATTCAGGAATATATGAAACAGAAGATGACTTTGGAAAGAGTTATGTATTCCGTGGAACAGTAGACAATAACTGGGTACATTTTGCAAACATGTATTGGCGAATCATCCGAATCAATGGCAATGGCACAATAAGAATGATATATTCAGGAACACAGTTGCCTTCAGATGGAAGATGGGCAAATCAAAATAGTGGAAATGGAGCGGCGATAACAACGACATATAAAACTAATACATATCAACAATTTAATGATTATTATAATGATAATAAATATGTAGGATACATGTTTGGAACTGCTGAATCGGGTAGTGCTGATAGAGAAGGTACTTCAACAAAAAGCTATGATGTAGCCCATCAAAATAATTATAGTAGTACAATAAAGGAAGAGATAGATAAATGGTATATAGGAGAATCAGGAATACAAGCACAATATAGAGATAAGATAGATGTAGAAACAGGATTTTGTAGTGATAGACAGTTATCACCTGCAACTCATGGAAGCTATTTAGGAGTTTCTGAACAAACAGCAGGTTATGATAAGACACCAACAGCATATGCAGGATATCACAGAGTTATGGATATTAATACAAATTTTGATTCAACACAAGAACCAACATTAAAGTGTGGTAATAAAGAAAGAGATTTATTCACAGGACCTGATGCTCAAGGAATAACAGATAGTGAAGGAAATGAAATAAAAGGAAACAATAAGTTAACATATCCAGTAGGCTTAATAACAGCAGATGAAGTAATATATGCAGGAGGATTAGGTGGAAAAGATAATTATGGCTATTGGTTATATACAGGTCAAAATTATTGGACTATGTCTCCGTCTCACTTTTATGGTAGCAATGCTAATGTGTTCGTTGTGATTTTGGATGGCTACCTCAACTACGCAATCGTGAACAACGCGTATGGTGTCCGACCTGTCATAAATATAAAATCTGATGTAACAATATCAGGAAAAGGCACAATAGATTCTCCATATGAAATATCTTAATCAAGTCTAGTACTTGTCTATTATGCTTACCTTTTTATTAATAGACAAGATGGGTATATACCTTTACCCAACATAATACAGGAATAGAGTTTGTCTCTGTTCTTTTGTTTTGAATAAACTTGCTCTTTTTGTTTACACTAAATAAGGGTGGAATTATGCTTAAAGATTTGAAAATATTAAATGGAGATATGACTTTGAAGTTTGATTCTTTAAATACTATTTATACTATTAATATGAATAATGATGATAATAAATTAGAATATGAATATAAGATTGATGATGGTTATAGTCTTAGTGTGTATGGAAATAAATTAGATGATGGGTTGAATGAAGTTGTTTTTACTGTTTATAATGATAAAGAACAAATGAGTTATTATTTATATGTTTATAAAGAAAAAACAACTAATATAGATGTATCTTTAGATAATTATACCGCTCTTAATATAGATAATAAACCGGCTGAATATGTTGCTCCCACTATTGGGGTAGTTTGTTTTCTCTTTATTTTGTTATTTTTTGCATTTTTATTTAAAAATGATAAAAAGTATTAAAATTATATGTTTGTTAAGATAATTATATAATTTTGTTAGGATAATTTTTATATATTTGGTTTGATAATTATATAAAATTGGTGTTTTGTATTAATTAAAATATTTTGCTAAAATACTCTTGGAAAGGAGGTATATCATGCAAAATATTTTATTTTTAGTTAAGAAATATGCCAAAGATTTAGTTTTATTTCTTTTAATTATTATTTGTATAGGTTTAATTGGTTATAATTTTTATCATGATGAAGAAAGTGATGATAATGATGTAGAACCAATCGTGGCTATTAATGATGAGATAAAAGAAGAAGAACCAGTAATAACTAAGTTAAATGTTGATGTTAAGGGTGCTGTTAAAACTCCAGGAGTTTATGAAGTAGATAATGGCGCAATAGTTAATGATGTTGTTAAAATGGCTGGTGGGTTTAATTCTAATGCTTATAAGAATGGGATAAATTTAAGTAAAAAAGTAACTGATGAAATGGTTATATATGTTTATACAAAAACAGAAATAAAAGAGAAAGAAGAAAAAGAAGATAGCAAAAATGAAGATTTAGAATCTTGTAATGAACCAACTTATGATATTTATGATTGTATAAAAGATAATAATAGTGTTATTGAAGTTAAACCTGATACTAATAAAGATAATAATATTAATGAAAGTACTGATAATGATAATAGTGGAAATGATAATACTATTATTAATATTAATAAAGCTAGTAAATCAGAACTTATGAGTATTAAAGGAATTGGGGAAGCAAAAGCAGATGCGATAATAGAATATCGAACTCAAAATGGACTTTTTAATAGTATTAATGATCTTCTTAATGTTAATGGGATAGGAGAAGCTTTACTTGATAAGATTAAAGAATTTATTACAGTCTAAAGTTTTTTTGGGTTTAAGTTTAATATTTTTGGTTTTCTATGTTTTTATATTTACGAATGTTATTAAATATCATTCTAAGTATGATGGTAGTTTAGATAATATTGAAGGAAAAGTTTTAGGATTTAAGATTGATGGTGATAAATTAAGTATAGAATTAAAAGCTAAAGAAAAAATACAACTTGTATATTATATTAAGACAGAAGAAGAATTAGATAATATAAAAGATAAATTAAAAATGGGTTCTTTTATAAATGCCCAAGGTGTTTTTTCTTTACCAAGTAATAATACTATTCCTAATACTTTTAATTATAAAAAATATCTTTATAATAAGAAAATATACTATATATTTAATGCTACTAATATAAATATTAAAAATAATAATATATCTTTTATTTATAAGATTAAGAATATGTTTTTAGATAGAGTTAAAAGATATACTTTAACATCATCTTATATGCAAGCTTTTATTTTGGGAGATAAAAGTAATATTGATGCTGATATTTATCAATCTTTTCAAAATAATGGAGTTACACATTTGTTTGCAGTCTCGGGTATGCATGTTAGTTTTTTAGTCATGGCATTAAATAATTTATTAAAAAAATTAAAATTGAAAGATAATAAGATTAATTTAATAATTATTTTATTTTTAGCTTTTTATATGTTTTTGATTGGTTTTACAGCTTCAGTAGTAAGAGCAAGTCTTTTATATATATTTTTACTTATTAATAAGAAATTTAATTTAAGATTGCCAACTATAATAGTTTTATATTTATTATTCTTGATTTTAGTAATTATTAATCCTTTTTATGTTTATGATTTAGGTTTTATTTATTCTTTTTTAACTTCTTTTGGCTTAATTTTATTTAGTAAGAAAATAACAGGTAATTATATTGTTACACTTTTAAAAGTTAGTACAATAGCTTTTCTTTTTAGTCTTCCTGTTACTTTGAGTAATTTTTATGACTTTAATATACTTACTATATTTAATAATATTTTAATAGTTCCTTTAGTAAGTTTAATTTTATTTCCTTTAACTCTTATTACTTTTTTCTTTCCTTTTTTGGAAATATTATTAAACTGGGGTTTTAATATTTTAGAAATTATTAGTATGTTTACAAGTAAGTTAAGTATAAATATAATTGTGCCTAAGATTAATATATTATTTATAATTATTTATTATATATTTATTTTATTAATATATAAAAAAGGTTTTAAATATAGTATGGGTTTAGTTATATTAATTATAATTTTTAAGTTATTACCTTATTTAAATAATAATAGCTATGTTTATTATTTAGATGTGGGACAGGGAGATTCAGCATTACTTGTTACTAAAAATAGGCAAAAAGTTATAATGATTGATACAGGTGGTAAAATAACTTATGAGAAAGATTCTTGGCAAGTTAGAAATAATAATTATAATATAAGTGATAATATAATTACTTTTATGAAAAGTATGGGGATTAGTAAAATTGATTATTTGATTTCTTCACATGG
Organism: uncultured Bacilli bacterium; assembly: GCA_947628905.1. Taxonomy (GTDB): domain Bacteria; phylum Bacillota_I; class Bacilli_A; order RF39; family UBA660; genus Caccenecus. The sequence goes on along the minus strand of CANRBQ010000010.1, from coordinate 13,233 downwards.
AGATATGGATCATATAGGAGAAGCACTTAATATAGTTAATAATTTTAGAGTGAAAGAAGTTATTTTTAATAATGATACTTATAATGATTTGGAAAATAAATTGATTAAAGATTTAAATAAGAAGAAAATTAAATATAGTAATAATATTTCAGAGTTAACTATTGATAAAAATAGAATATTATTTTTAAATACTAGAAAGTATGATAATGAAAATGATAATTCTAATGTGTTATATTTAAATTATGATAATTATAAGTTTCTTTTTATGGGAGATGCTGGTATTAATAGAGAAAAAGATATTTTAAATAATTATGATATTGAAGATATAGATTTTTTGAAAGTAGGGCATCATGGTTCTATTACTTCTTCAAGTAAATATTTTATTAATCATATTAAGCCTAAGTATGCAATAATTTCAGTGGGTAAAAATAATAGATATGGGCATCCTGATCAAGAAGTTTTAAAAAATTTAGTTAATAGTAAAATATATAGAACAGATCTTAATGGAAGTATTGAAGTTTTAATTAATAAAAATAAATATAAGTTAAAAACTTATGAGGCTTAATAAGTATAAATAGTAAAACTTAGCTATATATTTTTGGTTTTTAATGTTATAATGGAAATGTGGTAGATATGAAAATATATGTAATTAATGGTGATAGTTATTTATTAATAAATGAAAAAATAAATGATATAATTAAAGATAGTAAGAATGTAACAACTTTTGATTTGAATGTTAATACGATAGAAGAAGTTATATTAGAAGCAGGGTATTTTTCGATGTTTCAGGAAGAAAAGTTTATTATTGCTAAGAATGCTAACTTTTTGGGACAGGGAAAAATTAAAGATAAAGATAGTGAGCTTTTAATTAATTATTTAGAAGAGCCTAATCATAATTCAGTTATTATTTTTATATGTTCAGATAAATTAGATATGCGAAAGAAAATAACTAAATTAATTAAAGATAAATATTCTTTAGTAGTTATACCTAATTTGAAACCATATGAGATAGAAAATAGATTGGAAGCTTATTTTAAAAAAAATAAATTACAAGTATATTCTGAAACATTAAAATATATTATTAATAATTGTTTAAATAATTATGATTTGGTAATGCAAGAAGCTCAAAAAATAGTATTATATTATAATGAAGGAGATATAATAAATTTTAATGATGTAGTTAATATTGTATCTAAATCAATAAATACTAATAATTTTTTATTTGTAGATTCTGTGGTTGATAATGATTTAGAAAAAAGTTTAGATTTATATCATGATCTTAAAATTATGAAAGTAGAACCTACTATATTATTAGCACTTTTAGTAAGAGATTTTAGAATTATGTATAATATTAAGAATATGCAACAAGAAGGATTAAGAGAATATGAAATGATGAATAGTTTAGGTTTAGTTGATTGGCAATTTAATAAGTATCTTAATAAAGTTTTTCCTTATAAATTAAAAGAATTAGAAAATATAATGTTAAAACTTGCTCAATTAGATTTAGATATTAAAAGTGGTAAAGTTGATAAGTTTATGGGTTTAGAGCTTTTTATTTTAGATGTTTGTGCATGAAAAAAGTGGTTATTTTAAACCGCTTTTTATTTTGTCTTTATTTTTAAAATTTAATTTAGCTATTTCTTTTAATTTGTCAAAACCATATTCTTTTACTATTTTAATACCAACTTCATCAACTAGAGGACCAGCACCTTTAGGAATATCTATATTATAAGTTTCACTTAGTTTTTTCATTTCTTTTAAAAAGATATATCTAGAGATAATAGATGCTGCGGCAACACTTAAACATTTATCTTCGGCTTTAGTCATGAAAGTAATATCTGTTACTTTTTCATGAGCTTTGGCAATATGTTCATAATATTTTTTAGGATAAACAAATTGATCAACAACAATTTTATCATATGGATAGTTTTTATTTTTTAAAGATACTAGTACTTTATTGTGAAGAATAGCTTTAATTTTATTCATATTAATATCTTCACTCCAGTTTTGGTTATATTTTTCATTAGTTAGAATATAAGTAGTGTAGGGTATTTTTTTAATTATTTCAGGAGCTATTTTTTTAATTTTAGTGTCATTTATTTTTTTAGAATCTCTAACACCTAATTTTAATAAGAAAGGAATATCTTTTTTGGCTACATAAGTTGCTGTTACGACGATAGGTCCAAAGAAATCACCTGTTCCTACTTCATCTGAACCAATAGTACTTAGATTTAAGAAAAATTTATTTTCTTCTTTTTGTTCTTTTTCTTTGCCGGTTATGTCAATTATGCGATTGTTTTTAATACGTTCTTCTTCAATCCAGTAACTGGCTTCTATATCGGCTCCAATACCTTGAAACATAACTTTGCCAGATTCATAAAGGGTTGTTACACAGTCAATATCTTTTACTTGAAAAATGGCATAAGGGGGAGTTTTAGATTCTACTCTATCTTTATAAAATTCTATCATTAATGGTTTAATATTATCACTTATTTTAAATACTATAGTCATTTTGACACCTCTTTATACTATAATAACATATATTACTTTATTTTTCAAAAAAATTAGTATATAATTATAATAGGAGTGTGATTTAATTGACAATATTGGACGCGATAATAATACTATTTTTATTATGTGGAGCTATATTAGGTTTTAAAAAAGGAGCTATTAGAAGTTTAGTTTCTTTAGTTGGAACTATAATAGTAGTAGTGGTAGCATATTATTTAAAGAATCCTGTAGCGGAGATTTTGTTTCGATATGGACCATTTTTAAATTTTGCGGGTAGTTGGAATGGATTAATTACTTTAAATATTTTGTTATATGAAGCTGTAGCTTATGTACTAGTATTTTTTGTTTTATCAACTATATTATCTATATTAATTAAAATATCAGGAATAGTTGAAAAAATATTAAATGCGACGATTATTTTGGGGATTCCATCAAAAATTTTGGGAGCAGTTTTAGGTTTTGGAGAATCTTTAGTATTTGGTTTTATACTTTTATTTGTACTTTTGCAATTTAATGTTACAAGTGAGTTTGTTAGTGAAAGTACTTTAGCTACGAGTATAATTGATAAAACACCTATTATTGGGACTATGGTTAATGATACATATCAAGCAATTCAAGATATTAATAATTTAAGAGATAAATATAAAGATAGTACTAATAAAGATGCTTATAATTGTGAAATTTTAGCAATTATGTTAAATTATGAAGTGGTAACACCTGATGTTACTCAAGAATTAATTGATAATCATAAACTTTCTTTTGCCGGTGCTCAAAGTATTTTAGATTCATTTAAGGAGGATTAGATAATGGTTAAACATTTAGATAATGAGAATTTTTTAGAAGTAATTAAAGAGGGGATTTGGATAGTGGATTTTTATGCAGATTGGTGTGGACCTTGTAAGATGCTTGCTCCAGTGTTAGAAAAATTAAAAGAAAATGTTTTGAAAGTAAATGTTGATGAACATGAGGATTTAGCTCAAAAATTTGGAGTTATGAGTATTCCTACGATAGTATTTTTTAAAGATGGAGAAGAGAAGAATAAAGTAATTGGTTTTAGAACTAAAGAAGATATTGAAAAATTAATTGGAGAATTAAAATAATATAGAAGCTATAAAAAAATAGCTTTTTATTTGTTTTTTAAAGCTATTTTGTTTAAAAGATTTAATTTAACATAAGATCTTCCAATTATAAAGATAAGAGAAGATAAAATAAGTATTATAGCTAAAATAATACTTGTAATATGATTTTTTTCATATTTGAAAGTAAGAATTAAAATTACTATAGCTGTGATAATGCTTAATATAGAGAAAATTAATAATCTTATTAAACGAGCATTAATACTTGTTTTATGATATTCTTTTTTATATAATTCCTTAATTTCTCTTTTTTTATCTTTACTTAATGTTTGATAATATTTTTGCATAATAACACCTCATAGTTATTGTACCATAAATTTTAAAGATTTACATTAATATTTTTATATGATACAATTAAAATATATTATAGGTGAAAAATGAAAGAAGATAGACTAACTTTAAAAGAGTTAATTTGGTTATTTGTATTAGGATGTTTCTTTGGTTTTCTTTTGGAAACAATTTGGTATTTTTTTAAGCATGGAGTAATTATAAATAAGCAGGGGTTACTTTATGGACCGTTTAAACCAATATATGGATTTGGATTAATTATTATAGTTTTAGTTATGAATAAATATAAAGATGCTAGGTTATGGCAAAAATTTATATTAGGAGTTTTAGTAGGTAGTGCTTTTGAATATTTTGGAAGTCTTTTTCAAGAATATGTTTTTTCAACATCTACATGGAATTATGCATCTTTTAAGCTTAGTTTAGGGAGTAGATTATATCTTCCTTATTGCCTTATTTGGGGAGTTTTAGCTATTTTAGTGATAGATATATTTTATCCTACTATTAAAAAGATTATTAGGGTTATACCTCCTAGGATATATACTTTTAGTTCTTATGTAGTACTTATATTAATGGTTGTTAATATTTTTTTAACTATGACGGCGACTTTAAGATATAGTGCTAGAATAAATAAAAAAGGAGAAACTAATATTTTTTGGAGAATAATAGATGAAGCTTATAATGATGAATATATGAAAAGAAAGTTTCCTAAAATGCGGGTAATAAAAAAAGATTGACTTTAAATTTTATTTCTTTATAATAAAAGACTGGTGGCGCTGATGAAAAAATTTAAAGAAATTACTAATGAAGAATTTAAGGCTGATTTTTGGCAAATAATTAATGAAAAATTTAGAGAAGAAAATGATATAAATACTAAGAGAAAAGGATTAATAATTGATTTTAAGTTAGCTTATAATAAATATTTGGTGGGTTTATTTGAGGCAGATGGTTTAAATATACTTAATTCTTCTCTTTCACAATTTTATACTTATGTAATTAATGAGAAAATAAATTTAAATAATTTAGATAATATTATTAATTATTTTTTAGCTAAAGGTTTTATTTTTACTTATGGCTTTAATTATTGGGATATGGATAGTTATGAACTACGACTCAATTTAGGAAGTTTTAAAGAAGAAAATAATAGAGTAAATTTTATAGGAATAAGAATTGGAATTATAGATAATAAAGAAAATAATTTGATTTTATTTAAAGAATTGGTAAGACATTTAATAGAAAAATACTATTTTGAAATAAAAGATCTTGCTAATATAGATAATATAATAAAAGAATATCAAAATAATGAAAAAAATAATATTATTAATAATATGGATTACAAAAAACTTTTAGAAATAGTAAATAGTTTAGATAAAGATACATTAAGAGAATTATTAAAGTTTTTACCAGTTTCTAGTTTAGATAATTATATACCAAAAGAAGATGAAAAAACTATTTTAGTTAGAGCTTTAAAGTTATAATTTTATAATAAAAATTTATGATAGTTTGGGATATTAAAGAAAACTTGCAAAATTAAAGAAAAAGTGTTAATATATAGGCATTATTTTTGGAAGTGGCTGTATGAGATTTGAGGCTTATATAGGCATGTTTAAAGGGGTAATGGTTATGGATAAGAAAGTAAGCAAGTTTATAATATTTTTATTACTTATGATGTTTATAATGCCTATTAAGGTAAGAGCTTTAGAAACAGTAAAATTAGAGGCGAGTAAAACAGATTTAGAAATAGGAGATGAACTTGTTATTAAGGCAAGTTTTCCTAAGGATACTACAGCATATGCGATAATTGCTACTTTAAAGTATGATGAAAATGTTTTTGAAAAAATTGATGATACTAGTTTTGATGTCGATGAAAAAACTATAGATATTTCTTATAATCAGATAAATAATAAGTTTGGAATTATTAATAAATCAGGGGATTTAACTAATAATCTTTTTGTAGTGCATTTAAAAGTTAGAGAAAATGCTAACGTGGGTAATACAACTATTGCTTTAACTAATATCTCGGCTTCTGATGGTAATAAAAGTAAGGAATACCCAAGGGCTACGACTAAAGTTTCTATTACTAGAGATGCAAATTTAGAAGAGACTTTACCTAAAGTTTCAGAAAATAAAATTGAAGAAGATAGTAATACGATTATTAAAACTTTTACAGTTACTCCGATTATGAGTTTTATTTTACTTGTTGCTATAGTTTTATTAATAGTGATTTGTTATATTAAGATTAAATATAAAGAAGAGAAAAAACAATTTTATTCTTTAATGATTTTAGAAATAGTATTATTAGTAATTGTGGGAATATTATTTGGATTTTATAATCAGAAAAAAGATGTTAATAATGATGGCGTTAAAGATTATGAAGATGGAAAAGAAATTATTGAATATTTAATTGATATTAAAGAAGAAACTATTGAAGAAGATTTAAGTGATGATGCTAATAATAGTGATAATAATATAGCTATTAATGTAAGTAATAAAAATAAGCCTACTAATAATAAGCCTTCTAAAGATTTAGATAAAGATGATTTTCAGTTTGATGTTAATGGTGATGGGAAAGTTGATGTTAATGATGTAGGACATATAACAGAAGAGACAACAGAAAATAGTAAAGTTGTTTTAAAAGAAGAAAAACCAGAAAATATTTATGTTAATAAAGGGGAGATTACGCTTAATTTTAAAGCTAGTATTACACCTGCGAGTGCTAAAGTTTTAAAAGTTAAGATTGATGGAAAGTATTATTCTGTTCAATTTAATAATGGAGTTTATTCCGTTGTTATTGATACTCCCAAAAAAGCTGGTAAATATGAGTTTGTTATTACAGATGTTCTTTTAGATAATCAAAAAGAAGTTAAAGCAAAACTTGTATTTGAAAGAGAAGTATTAAAAGATATACCTTCTGTTAATATGTTTAATTTAAATGAAGAAGATAAGACTTTGAGTTTTAAATTGCATGATGAAGAAAAAGCTTTGATAGAAGGAACTATTGTTATTTATGATGAAAATAATGCTAAATTAATGAGTACTTTAATTAAAGATGATAATATAATTCATTATGAGTTTTTAGAAGATAAAATATATAATATTGTTGTTTTAGCTACTTATGATTTAGATAGTAATCGAAATAATAAAGATAATTTATATATAGATCAAGAAATATTTAGTCATACTTTTACTTTAGGAGGTAATTATGATTTTATATTAACAGATGTTAGTATTACAGATGCAATTCAAAAAAATGAAAAACCTATTGTTTCTTTTACAAGTTCAAATATTAAAAATATACCAATAGAAAGAGCTACTTTAAGCATTAAAGATAATACTAATGAATATATTATTAATAAAATTACAGGAAATAATTATGAAGTTTTATTAAATGATGCTGATATGACGCCAGGAAAACATACAGTTACTTTAGATAGTGTGGGTTTAAGTACTTTAAAGACTTTTATAAATAATAGAGATTATAAAGCTAATACTTTAACTTATAATGTTTTAAAAACTAAGCCTACAGTTTTAGATATAGAACTTGAGGATATTAAAGATACTAAGAGTATTAAAGCTAATTTTAAAATAAAAGATGAAGATAATACTTTAAAGGGATTAAAGGTAATTTTAGTAGATTCAGTGGGTAATATTGTTAGTAGTAAAGAATTAACTAAAGAAGAAGTAAATAATAGGGGAAAACAAGCAATAGAACTATCTTATGATAAAAATACAGACGGACATTATAAAGTGGAATTTTTGGCTACTTATGAACTTGGTGATAATTATACATATACCGATATGAATATTGGAGAAAAAGAAATTTTAGTGTTAAATGATATTTATATTAAAAGAATAGAAATTAAATCTCCAAATAATAAATATCCTATTAAAGGGCAAAAGAAATATGAAATTAGTTTTTATGTTTATGTTGGAGATAGGGTGCAAAATGAATTTAAAACTAATTATAATATTGGAAGTAATTATACAAGATTATCAGCGATTACTATTAATGGACTTAATTATGTAGCAGAACAAGAAAAAACAGATGAAGCTAATACATATAAATCAAGAGTAACTTTAACAGTTCCGGAGGAAGCTGGAATACTAGATATAATTGCTAGTAGAGTTCAGTTAGAGTATACAAGTTATTACACTAAAATACATAATTTTTATACAGTTTTAGATAATAAGATTACGATTGATGTATTAAAAGATGTTCCTAAGATAGATAATTTAATAGTTAATGATGATTATTTAAAGGGTGAAGTAACTTTTGATTTTGATGTTTTATTAGATGATAAAGCAATAAATGATGATGATAGTTTTAAAGATGGAATTATAAAACTGGGAGATAAAGAGCAAAAAATTACTAGAGGACATAATTCTATAACTTTTAGTGATATAGAAAAAGATACAAATCTTTCTTTAAAAATATTAGCTAGTTATGATTTAGATAGTGATATATTAGAAGAAAATAAAGATCAAAATGAATATTTAAATAAAGAAATATTTACAACTAAATATGGTTTATATGAAGATAATATATATGAAGATGTAGCTATTATAGAGGGAAAAGCAATAAGTGAAAAAAATAATAGTTATTTTGAAAAGAATGAGAAAATTAAATTAAATTTAAATATTGAAGGGTTAAAAGAAGAATTAGAAGTAGAACCAGAAAGAATAATTATTGATAATAAAGAGTATGTTTTAACTAAAATAGATAGTGGTTATCAAGTTATAATGGATGGTTATAGTGAAGCAAAAGAACAAGAAGTAACTATTACAGATATTATTTTAAGTAATGGAAAGAAAATAAATTTAAAAAATAAAACTAATATTAAGTTTGAAATATTAAAAGATGTTTTGTCTATTAATGATTTTAAGTATGAAATTTTAGATAATAGACAAATTAAGATAAATATAAGTATAAAAGATTATGATAAGTCTCTTTTAGGTAGAGCACGAGTTAAAATTGTAGGAGAAGATGGAAGTACTAAATATGATGGTAGTTATCAAAGAGAGATTAATTTTTTAGCTAGTGAAAATATATTAAGATATTATGTAATGGTTTATGCTGATTATGATAGAGATATAGAAATGTTAGATGGTAGTCCTAATTATCAAAAGAATGTTATGTTTTTAGAGGAAGTTATTTCTTTAGATGAAAATAATATTGAATTAAAAGATATCACGGATGTTAGTTTATATAAAGTTGTAATAGATAATGGACTTGAAAAGACATTATTAATAGATGAAATAGATGTTAATGAGTTAAAAAATAATAAAGATGATTATTTTGTAGAAGTTGTAATGGAAAGTATGCCAAGTGTTAGAGCTAAAATTAAAAGTGTAGTAGAAGAAGATAATCATTTATTTATAGTTTTAGATTATCAATATGTGACAAAAGAAAATACCCATAAGACTAGAACAGTTAGAATAGATTTTGGGGAAATTAAAGAGGGAATAGTTAGAAATGAATTTCATCCTGAGAAAGCTTTACAAGAATTATGGGAGAAATTAAATGATAATCAAAATGTAACTTTAACTCGTGATTATGATGCTAGTTTAATAAGTACCGATAAAGAATATTATGTTTTAGCTTATAGTGGAATTTTAGATGGTAATGGGCATAAAATTTATAATTTAGATAAACAATTATTTAAAGAGTTAGGAGCTAATGCTGAGATTCGAAATTTAACTATTGATAAGGCTAAAGTGTCTGGAGCAGTTCGGGGAATACTTGCTAATACGGCGACAGATGTAAAGATAGAAAATGTTCATATTTATAATAGTAGTATTAAAGCTAATGAAGTTATTGATGGAACAGGAATTATGTTTGGAGATACTAAAAATAGTATTACAATTAAAGAATCTTCCATAGTTAATAGTTTTGCTAGTGGAGGTAAAAGAATAGGTGGTTTTATTGGTAGATCATATACTAATGCTTTAGTACAAAATAGTTATATTAATAATAGTACTATCGCCGGTAGTTGGGATGCAATTGGAGGTTTTATTGGAGAAGTAGATAAAGCAACAATTGAAAACTGTTATAGTAAAACTGAATTAACAACAAGTTCAGGAACTAAAGCAGGTTTTCTTGGTTGGACAAATAATTTAGGAGGAACTTACTTAAATAATAGTATTAGTATGGCTGATGGAACAGGTGGTTATAGAGTTCATGGTAATGGAATTATAGCAAATAATGTTTATGAGTTAGAAGAATCAAAGTTAGCTTCAAATAAAAATAGTAGTATTAATGTTATTTCTAAAAAGGAAATTAATGCAAGTTTCTTTAAAAATACTCTTCATTGGGATGATAGTATTTGGAATTTAGATGATATATCTTTTGATAATCCTCCAATATTTAAAAATGAAGACTTTGAAGAAAAATCTCCTTATAGTGATATGCAGGATTATGATCCTAATAAAGAATTATTATATCAAAATTTAACTAAATTAATGCCTTTTTATGATAGAGGAAAAATAATTGATAGTGCTAAAAATATTACTGATGATTATTTAAATAATAAAGAGATTATACATATTATACCTGTTGATAATACGGGTAATATAGTTACTTATTTAACTAGTGATAATGTTAAAAAAATAAGTAAGATTAAAATAGTCTTTAAAACTAATGAAAAGATAGAATATGATGTTAAATTTGATAATACTTATGATATGGTAGCTAGTTATAGAATTGATAAATTAGGGATAGATTATAATTATAATCATTATATAATAGATGCTAATTCACAGGTTGTAAATAATTTAACTAATTATTTAAGTAGTTTAGATTATACAAATAATTTAGATATTTTAACCTCTATAGATGATAGTAGAATATATCGAGATTTTTATAATGAGGTAACAAGTAAAGAATTAAAAGAGTTTGTTTTAAAGTTTTTAGCTAATAGTAATTATACCAATACAACTAATAATGCTGGTATTAATAGTTATATAGAAAAAGAAATAAAGAAAGATAAAAAAATAGAAAAAGTATTATATATGTATAATTATTTTAGACGTTTTTATGATCTAGATATAGATGGTATGAAGTTGTATGATTTTGTTTTATTTAATATGCAAGGGTTTGACAGTAGTTTAACGCCTTTAAGAATAACGGATTTATTCTTTAAAGATAGTAATAATTTTAAGACAAGTGAAACTAATACGAGATATGCATCTCTTTTAGGAGATTATACTAATTTAAATACTATTGCTAAGTTTTTAGAGTATGTAGTAACAGAGTTTAGTGATAAGGATATGGATATATGGACTAAAGAACAATTTAAAGGTTATTTAGTAGAAATACCAATTAAAGATCATCCTGAAGTGCAATATACTTTATGGGATCATTTTAGTAATGAAGATGCTAATCATAAAGGTAATAGCTATAAGCCATATAACTTTATTTTACCTATTCTTACTTTACCTAAAAATGCGGCTTATATTATTTCAAGTCCAGTGCAATTTATTATAGGTTCAGAAAGAACTTATATGGTTGATCCAGAAAATATAGATGAGCAAATTAAGTTTAAAAGAAGAGTAGAGAGTTATACAACTAGAATGGCTAGTTATTATGATACAGCTTATAAATTACTTAATGATGCCCAAGTATTTAATGATATTCATACTTTTCAAACAGATAAAAGATATACTTATGATATAAATGGTTCTTCAACTTATCAACAACCTTATACAACAAGTGATCCATTCCATAAGAATTTTAATGAAGTAGTAGGCCAGTGGGCTTATAGTGATGGTAATGCCGCGGTTGCTTGGGGTGATAGGATTGATTGGAGTGCCGAAGGTTTAATGGATGGTAATTTAATTCCAGAATATGGGGAAGTACAAGAATATACATATCACACTTGGTCACATGAATCAGCCCATAATATTGATGCAAGATTATTCTTAAGAAATAATGGACGAAGATTTGATGCCGGAGGAGAAGACTACGCGGATAGTAATTTAATGCAATCTTTTGGACCTAATGATATAGTTATGAATTTATCAGTATATTTTGATAAAGATGCCCAAATTGGTTCTAATTATACACCAGAAAGAATAGATACACCAGAGGAAATATATGATTATTATAATAAAGTATTTAAAACAATATATGTAATGGATTATATAGAGGCAATGGCATTTTTACAACTTGATCCTGATGATCAGGCTAATACCGCGGTTCAAGTATCTTATCCAAATGAAGAAAAATATGGGGGAAGTGAATATTCTAAGTTTAGAGCACGTCAGACTACTAGATATTCTTATTTAGATACTAAAGCTTTTCAAGATATGCATTTAAGCTCTATAGATGATCTAATTAATAATAGATTAATGCTTTATCCAGGAGTTTATAAAGTAGCAAGTAGGGGCTCTAACTCTTATGGAGGAGAAGGACTTAATTCAGTGCATTGGTATCAACCTAATAATCCGGATGGAAGACCTGATTCTTATGCTTTAAAATGGATCGCGTATGAAATGCTTGGTTATGCTGGTTATGAAAAGGGTTATATTGAATATAATAGTAATATTAATTATATAAGAAAAGAAATATATAAAAATATAGATAATCCATCTGAAGGAGTTTCTTATGCTAATTATAAAACAGATACAATGGCTCTTAAAACAATAACAGAGGGTAAGTTTGAAGATTTTGATACATATAAAAAATATAGATTTCAAGAAACAAAAGATAATTTAGCAAAACTTAATAACGTGGTTAATGTTAAAGATTATGTTCAAAGATTCTATGATGCTTTAATAAAAGATGCAGAACATTATAGAACAGATGTAGGAAAACTTTTAGAAAGAAAACCGACATGTATTAGTGATTATTGGTGTAATAGATTAGAATTAGCACCTTTACTTGGACTTACAGAAAGTAATCAAGTAAGAAGAGATTTATATTATGCGCTTAAGAAAGAAACTGATGATTTTATAGATGATATATTTTTAGATATACCACAGCAAGATGTCAGTGATTTAAAAGTAAATAAAGAATAACACTTTAATAGGGTGTTATTTTTTGTGGCTAAGTATTTAAAATTGTTAAAAAAAGAAAAAATATATAATTTACTATTGCCTTTTATTAAAAATATGATATAATTAAAGAGCGTTTGAAAGATGTCTCCTTAGCTCAGCTGGTAGAGCAACTGACTCTTAATCAGTGGGTCTAGGGTTCGAATCCCTAAGGGGACACCATTAATTTGTTTATGGGATTGTAGCTCAGCTGGTTAGAGCGCACGCCTGATAAGCGTGAGGTCGGAGGTTCAAGTCCCCCCAGTCCCAC
>CANRBQ010000009.1 GCA_947628905.1 uncultured Bacilli bacterium | reverse complement strand
GAATATCTTTAGCATATTTTGTAGGTAAAACAATATTTAAAGGAACAGGTGCCATGACCGAAGGAAAGACAGCCACATTAAATGGATCAACATTAGAAGTAAATGGTAATATAAACTTTAATGATGAAGATATATATCCAGGACATGAAACATTATCCAAGATAGAAGTAATAGCAACCGGTAATAATGAATTAATAGCGTATAACTTAATATGGAATGGAATAAATAGTTTAAATACAGAATTAAAATATAAAGTATATAAGACAAAAGAAGAAAGAGAAGATATAACACTAACTTGTAATAAGAAAAAGAAAGTAACAAATGGAATCCAATATTTAAATGAAAAATGTGAAACAAATATAGAAGAAATAGAATTAATAAAAGAAGGAGTAATTAGACATAGTGAAATAGAAAGTACAACAGAACTAACAGATAATGAATATATAACATCAAGTCAAACAGGAGAAAAAGTATACTACTATATTATAATAGAATATCCAAACTTAACAGAAAAAGAATTAGAAGAACAAAACGAAGATATAGGGGAAGGATTTAAAGGGAAAGTACATGCCAAGATAAGTGATAGTAAAGCAGACATCAATCTAGTAGCATTTTATAAAGAAACAGAAGAAGGATCTGGGAAATATGAAGAAGTAGAAGAAATACCAAAAGAGGGATATACATTAAATGAAGAACAAACAATCTGTAATAATGAAGAAGTAAAAGTAAGAGTAGAAAACAATGAAATAACATTATCAAATGTAAATAAAAGTGGAACATCATGTTATTTATATTTTGATAAAAATGTTTTATTGTCAGATAAAACTTTGAAAAAACTTGGAAAAGAGTCAGTATTTGGAGAGACAGGAGGATTTGGAGAAATAGATACAGAAGAACATAATACATTATTTAGTGATGAAGATGACTTTGGAACAACGTATTATTATCGAGGAGCAGTAAAAGATAATTGGGTAAAATTTGGAAAAACTAATAGCGATCAAGATATATGGTGGCGAATTATTAGAATAAATGGTGATGGTACAATTAGATTAATATATGCAGGAGAAGGAGAACCTGCAACAAATGATGATGGATATACAACAAATGGAAAAAAAGCTCTAATAGATAGTAATGCTGACATTTCCTATTATAGTAGCTTTAATAGAGCTGAATATGTAGGATTTCAATATCAATTAGATCAAATACATGGAATTAATTCTAGTAATATTACTAGTAATAATAGTAATGTATTAAATCAATTATATTCGTGGTTTAGTAATAATTTATTTGATGAGTTTAATTTAGGCCATGGAAGAATAGATTTAAATGCGGGCTTTTGCAATGATAGAAGGAATTCAACTGATATATCAGTAATATGGAAACATGAAACTGATAATGGTGGGACTGGAACAACTTTTACTTATTATGGAGCACACATGAGATTAAGAAATGGTGGAAAAGAACCTAATTTAAACAATAAAGCAACACCAACTTTTAAATGTAGTAATTTAAGTACAATAGATAGTGATTATTTTACTTATACGGGAGCTACTGGAATTAAGTCAATAAATAAAATAAATGTAATGGGAACTCGAAGTTTAATGTGGCCAATTGGATTAATAACGGCAGATGAAGTAGCTTTTGCAGGTGGTCTATATAATGAAAGTAATGCTAATTATTATTTAAATAACCATAGTGAGTATTATTGGACCATGTCTCCGGCATATTTTTATCCTGGAACAAGTTGGTTTGCTGGTGTTTTTTATGTATATTCGATTGGCCTTCTTAATATTGCTAATGTGAGTAACAAGGCTGGTATACGTCCAGTAATAAATTTAAAAGCAAATACTATATTTAAAACAGAAGATAATGGTTATGATTCTGGAACAATAAACAATCCATATATTGTACAATAAACTTAAATTATTACTTGTCTATTATGCTTACCTTTTTATTAATAGACAAGATTATGGGTTTACCTTTACCCAACATAATACAGGAATAGAGCATTTTTGTTCTATTCTTTTTGAGTGAATAAAATACTTCTTTTTTATGCTTAATAAACATAGATTATATAGGAGGATAAATATGTTTAATAACTTTGGTTTTACGGGTAGTAAAATATTAAAGGAAGCAGAAGAAGAAAGATTTAATTTGCATCATCCATATGTAGGTTCAGAGCATTTATTATTAGCTTTACTTAAAGAAGATAGTGAACTTAAAGTAAAATTAGGTGAATATAATTTAACTTATGATAATTTTAAAAAAGAATTAATTAGTGTGGTGGGAATTCCTAAAAAGAATTTAGATGTTAATTTGTATACACCTTTACTAAAGAGAATTATTGCTAGTGCTATAAGTGATGCTAAAGAAAATAATAAAGGAATAGTTACAGATAATCATTTACTTTTAGCAATGCTTGATGAAGGGGAAGGTATAGCAATTAGAATAATGATTGGAATGGGCATTAATTTAGATGATTTATATGATGAATTAAAAGTTAAACCAAATATAGTTGTTAATAATAAGTTAGAGTTATTTACTGTAGGGGTAAATATAAATGATAGAGTAGATAATTTTGATAAAGTTATTGGAAGAGATAAAGAGATTAATAGTCTAATTGAAGTACTTTTAAGAAAGAAAAAAAGCAATCCTTTACTTATTGGGCCAGCTGGAGTTGGGAAGACAGCGATAGTGGAAGAACTTGCTCGAAGAATAAAAAATAAGGAAGTTCCTAGTAGTTTAGAAGATAAAATAATTGTTGATTTACCAATGGGAGATTTAGTAAGTGGAACTAAATATAGAGGAGAGTTTGAAGAACGTTTAACAAAAATTATTAAAGAAGTTATTAAAAATAAAAACATTATTCTTTTTATTGATGAAGTACATTCAATGGTTAATGCAGGTGGAGCAGAGGGGGCTATTAATGCTTCTGATATATTAAAACCATATTTAGCACGTGGGGAAATTAAAGTTATTGGAGCTACAACAACTCATGAATATGAGAAGTTTATTGCTAAAGATAAAGCTTTGGAAAGAAGATTTGAAACTATATTAATTAAGGAACCAACTAAAGAAGAAACTAAAAATATATTATTGGGACTTAAAGATAGTTATGCAATTCATCATAAAATTAAAATAAGTGAAGAAAATATTAATGATATGGTAGAACTTGCTAGTAAATATTTAATGAATAAAAAGAATCCTGATAAATGTATAGATTTATTAGATAGTATATGTGCACATGTTAAAAGAAAAAGTGTTTCTTATGAAGAAATAAAGCCTTTAGATAATAAATTAAAAGAATTAAATAAGAATAAAGAATTATTTGTTAAAAATGGAGAGTTTGATAAAGCTTTGGATGTTTGTTTAGAGATTAATGAAATAGAAAAGAAAATTAAATTATTAAAAAATAATAAGAATGATTTAATTACTAAAGATGATATATTAAAAGTAATTGAAGCTAAAAGTAATATCCCAATGTTTTTAAATAAAGAAGAGTTAATTAATAATATTAGTAATAATTTAAGAGAAAAGATTGCTTGTGAAGATGAAGCAATTATGAAAATTATTGATAATTTAAAAATTTATTTTAAAAGTGATACCGCAATAAAATTATTATTGGTTGGTCCTAGTGGGGTAGGTAAAACTAGTTCTGTTAAAATAATAAGTGATACTTTAAAAAATAAATTAATTAGATTAGATATGAGTGAATATAATCTAGAAACTAGTGTTAATAAGCTAATTGGAGTTTCTCATGGATATATTGGATATGAAGATGATTATATATTTAATAAAGTTAAATATAATCCATATTCTATTATATTAGTAGATGAAATAGAAAAAGCTCATCCAAGTGTTCTTAATTTATTTTTACAGATTATGGATGAGGGTTTTATTCATGATTCTCATGGAGAAAAGATTGATTTTTCACATACTTTAATATTTATGACTTCTAATGCTTGTAAAAATAATAGTATTGGATTTGGAGAAATTAAAAATAATGATTTAAGTGAAACTTTTACAGAAGAGTTTTTGGGGAGATTTGATGATATAATTACTTTTGATAGTTTAACTAAAAAAGATACAATTAGTTATTTAGAAAAACATTTAGAAGTTAAAGATGTAGATTATGAAGAAATATTAAAAGAATTAAAGTATGAGAAATATGGATTTAGATATATAAATAAAATTATTAATAAATATAATAGTAAAATAAATATATAAAAACTGACTTAGTTTTCTAAATCAGTTTTTTAAATGCCTATTTCAAATTTTAATTGGGGATTTTTTTCTTTAATTAATTTTCGAGGATAACCAGTTATTTTAATATCATCTGGGGTAAAATCATAAAAATCTTGTTTTTCAGGATTAAGCCAAATTTCTGGGGTGCAGTCAATAGGTTCTCTTGCAAGCATTATTCTCGCATTATCTATATGACGGTCATAGATTTGAATGTTATTATAGAACCAGGTGAAACGTCCGGGAGCGTAGCCTGTATGTCTGGCGATAAGATAAAGTAAAACTAGATATTGCACTTGATTGATACAGCCGGCGGTGCAAAAATCACTGGATCTTTGAAATAAACTCATATCTAAGTAATCGATACCATCTTGTCCGTGTCTAACATTCCAAACAGTTTGATAAGCACAAGGTTTTAGACCATGTTTTTCTTTAAAATCTTGTTCTTGCCAAAGATTGATAATATGACGCCTTCCATCAGGATCTTTTTTAATTCCTTCTAGGAGATTTTTCATTAATTCATGTCTTCTTACCGTTTCTCCATAGCAAGTGCCAATGGTTCTATTTCCTATATCCCATTCGTCCCACCAAGTTACACCATACTTATCTTTTAATAAGTCTAAATTGTTAGATGCATCTTGATAGATCCATAAAAGTTCACCAATAGCACTTTTAACAGCGATGGGTCTTAAAGTAATAAGAGGACTTTCATTTTTAGTTAAGTCATAAGTCATGAGTCCATGATTAACACTTAAAGTGTGAGCTGGAGTGCCATCCGCATATTTGGGACGAGGATTTTTATCTAGACAACCTTCTTCTAATATTCTTTTTAAAATTTCTTTGGTGTACATATCACCTTTAGTTCCTTGATTCATTTTATACCTCCAATTTTATTATAAATAAAAAGTAAAATTTAGACAAGATTTATTGACATTTTTTTACTTTTTTTATATTCTTAAGTTGGAGGTAAACATGGCAAAGATAATAATGATAGCAGCGTTAGGTAAAAAGGGAGAAATAGGACTTAATAATAAATTAATATGGCCTTTAAAAAAAGATTTAAAGTTTTTTAAAGAAATGACTATGGGACATAAAATAGTGATGGGTTATAAGACTTTTTGTTCACTGCCAGGATTACTTAAGGGACGGGAACATATAGTGTTAACACATAGAAATTTAAATATTGAAGGAGTTAAGATTTTTAATAGATTTGAAGAGTTAATTAATTATCTTAAAAGTTTAAATGAAGATGTTTATATAATTGGAGGAGCTAGTATTTATAAATTATTTTTAGGGGAAGCTGATGAGCTTTTATTAACGGAAATAGATAGAGAATGTTCTATTTCTGATGCTTATTTTCCAGAGTTTGAGAAAAATAATTATGATAGAGAAGTAATAAGAGAAGACCAAGAAAATGAAATAGATTTTTGCCATGTACGTTATAGAAAGAAGTAGAATTATGAGAATGAAATGTATAATTATTGAAGGACCACAGGGATGTGGGAAGACACATTTAGTTCATTATTTAAGAGAAAATATACCTGCTTCTAATCTTTATAGATTATCAGGACAAAAAGATAAAACAGTTAAAGGTAAAGAAAAAAGTATTAAAATGTATAAAGCTTTACTTAATTATATGGCAGAGATTAGTGATTCAGATATTAATTTAGTATTTGATAGAACTTTTTTTACAGAGCAAATATATAGTAAACTTGGTTATAAAGAATATGATTTTACAGATGTTTATAATGAGTTATTAGAGATGCTAGGTAATCTTAATTATGATATATATTATTTTTCTTTATATTTAAAAGATATTAATATGTATGAGACTAGGCTTAAAAGAGAACATCATAATTATCAGACATTTAGTTTGGATAATAGTGTTAATCAACAAATGGAATATAAAAGACTTATTCCAGGTATAAAAGCTTTAAAAAATACTAAAGTTTATGAAATAGCAATGGATGATTTTGATAAAGCTTATGAAGAGATAAATAATATTTTAGGAGTGAAAAATAAAGAATGATGGGTTCTTTATTTTTTTGGTGGTACTAAATCGATGCCACTTTTTTTATTAAAGGGATTACATTTTAATAATCTTTTGATAGTAAGATATGTTCCTTTAAAAAAGCCATGAGTTTCTAAAGCTTCTATTGCGTAATTACTACAAGTGGGATAAAAACGACAATGATTGTGGAAGTCGCCAGGAATAGTTTGATAAAGTTTTATTAAGTTTATAAGAATCTTTTTCATATATATCTTTTTTATTTTAGCACTAAATTAAGGGTATTACTAGTAATTTTTTTTCTAAATATCTTTTTAATTCATATATTTTAATAGATAATCTAGAAAGGATGTATATGAAAAATTTTACTAATTATACAGTTTATGATAAAAAGGAAAAATATCATGATGATACTAAAGTAGTAAGAGGAGCATTGGGGCATGATCCCGTTACAGGGGCAATTAGTTTTCCAATTTTTCAAGCTTCTACTTATAGACATATTGGGATAAAAGAAAATACAAATTTTAATTATAGTCGAATTATTAATCCTACAAGGGAAGAGTTTGAAAGAACAATGGCTATTATAGATGGAGGATGTCATGCTTTTGCGGTTACAAGTGGGATGGCGGCAGTATCTCTTGTTTTAACTATGTTAAAAAGTAAAGAGCATATTTTAATTTCGGATGATGTATATGGAGGAACGGTTAGAGCTTGTGAATCAACTTTAAAAACAATGGGGATAGAATATAATCAAGTTGATTTTACTAATTTAGAAGAAGTAGAGAAAAATATAAGAGATAATACAAGAATGATGCTTATTGAAACACCTACTAATCCAATGATGAAAGTAGCAAATATAGAAGAGATTGCTAAATTAGCTCATAGTAAGGGAATTACAGTAGTTGTAGATAATACCTTTTTAACGGGTTATTATCAGAAACCTTTACTTTTTGGGGCTGATATAGTTATTTATAGTGCTACTAAATATATTGCAGGACATAATGATGTTTTAGCAGGAGTAGTGGTAGTAAAGACAGAGGAACAAAGAGATTATTTAAAAAATCAAAATGCTGTTTTGGGAGCTTCTTTATCGCCAATGGATTCGTGGCTTGCTTTAAGAGGTCTTAAAACACTAGCAGTTAGAATGGAAAAACATAGCTCTAATGCTTTTAAAATAGCTAATTTTTTAAGGAATCATCCTAAAGTTAAAAAAGTTTATTATGTAGGATTTAGTGATCATCCTAACTATGAAATTACGAAGAAGCAAACTACAGGTTTTGGGGGAATGATTTCTTTTCAGTTAGATTCAATGGAAACAGTTAATAAATTTTTAGAAAGAATTAATTTGATTTTATTTGCTGAAAGTTTAGGAGGAGTAGAATCTTTAGTTACACATCCGGCTAGTAGAACTCATACTGAGGTATCTTCTCAAGTTAGGGAAAAATTAGGAATAAGTGATACTCTTCTTAGATTATCTGTAGGAATAGAAAATTGTGAAGATTTAATTTCAGATTTAAAACAAGCTTTAGCTTAGGAGGTTATATGTTAAATTTTGTTAAAATGCAAGCTTATGGAAATGATTATATCTATATTAATATGTTAGATAGAAAGCTGGATAATTTAGATATACTTGCTAAAAAAATTACGGATAGACATTTGGGAGTTGGGGGTGATGGTCTTGTTTTAATTATGCATAGTGATAAGGCAGATTTTAAAATGAGAATATTTAATCCTGATGGAACAGAAGCTCAAATGTGTGGAAATGCAATTAGAAGTGTAGCTAAATATGTTTTTTTAAAGGGATTAACAGATAAAAAAGAATTAAAAATTGAAACTTTGGGAGGAATTAAAGAATTAAAATTAATAGTTAAAGATAGTAAATTAGAATTAATTGAAACTAATTTAGGAAAGCCAGATTTTGATATTAATGTTATTCCTGTTAAAATAAATAAAGATAAGTTTTTTCAAGAAAAAGTTAGAATATTAGATAAAGAATTTTTAATGAGTAGTTTATCATGGGGTAATCCTCATACGGGGTTAATGGTAGATAATTTAGAAGAATTAGATATAGAAAAATATGGACCATTAATTGAAAATAATGATTTATTTCCTGAAAGAACAAATGTAACTTTTTTTCAAGTAGTTGATAGAACCCATTTAAAAATTAGAGAATGGGAAAGAGGAACAGGAGAGACTATTGGTTGTGCAACAGGTTGTGCAACAGCATTAGTAATAGCTAATTTACTTAATCTTGTAGATTCTAGATGTATAATTGAACAAAGGGGAGGTTCTTTAGAAGCTTTTATAACTGATACTAAAGAAGTTAAGATACTTGGAAATACCCATTTTGTTTTTGAGGGTACTTTAGATGATGAATTTTTTAAGGAGGGATTAATATGAAATTAGAAAAAATATTAGAAGGGATTAAATATACGGTTATTGAGGGAAGTATTGAGGGTAATGTTAAAGATATAAAGTATGATAGTAGAAAAGTAGAAGAAAATGATATGTATGTGGCAATTACAGGTTTTAATGCAGATGGACATGATTATATTCCAGAAGCTATTAGTTTGGGAGCTAAAGTAATTGTTGTAGCAAAAGTTATGAAAATTTATGGGGATGTTACAATTATAAAAGTAAATGATACAAGAGAATTTTTGGCTCAAGCAGCATTAAATTATTTTTCGCATCCAGAAAAGAAGTTAACTTTAATTGGAGTAACAGGAACGGCTGGGAAAACTACTACGACTCATTTAATTAAAAATATTTTAGATAATGCCTCGATAAAAACAGGATTAATTGGAAGTATAGGAATTAAATATTTAGATAAAATAGTTACTACTAAAAATACTACACCAGAGTCTTATGAAGTTATAAAATATTTAAAAGAAATGTTAAATTTAGGAATTACCCATGTAATTATTGAAGCATCAAGTCAGGCTTATAAACTTAATAGACTTTTTGGTTTAACTTTTCAAATAGGGGTTCTTACTAATATTACTAGTGATCATATTGGAGTTAATGAACATAAAGATCATCAAGAATATGTTAGATGTAAAAATAAATTATTTTTAAATAGTAAAGAGGTAATAGTAAATAATGATTCTTTATATTTAAAAGAAGTATTAGAAGGAGTGACGGCTCCCATTAGTAGTTATTCTATAAAAAGTGAATCGCATTTAAAAGTTAAAGAATTTGAATTACTTAATGATAATGATGTTTTTGGTTCTAGATTTGTGACGGAAGGATTAGTTAATTTAGAATTTAAAATGAATTTACCAGGAAAATTTAATATATATAATGCATTAGGGGCAATTATGGTGGCACTTAAACTAGGAATAGAACCAGATATAATTAAATTGTCTTTATTAAATGTAAAAGTGAGAGGAAGAATGGAATTAGCTTTAGTTATGCCAACTTATAAAGTTTTAATTGATTATGCTCATACAGAAGATGGACTTAAAAATTTAGTTGCAACATTAAGTGAATATCATCCTAAAAGATTGATAGCTGTTTTTGGAGGAGGAGGCAATAGGCCTAAAGAAAGACGAATAAGTTTGGGAGAAGTTATAGGAACTTATAGTGATATTTGTATTATTACGATGGATAATCCAAGATTTGAAGAAATAAGTGCGATAAATGAAGATATAAAATTGGGACTTAATAAAGTTAATGCTAAATATATTGAGATAGATGATCGAGAAAAAGCAATTAGATATGCTTGTAATTATGCTAAGGAAGGAGATTTAATTGTTTTAATAGGAAAAGGGCATGAAGATTATCAAGATATTAAAGGGGTTAAATATTCTTTTAAAGAATTAGAAATATTAAATAAGATAAAAATGGGTAATTAACAATTATTTGTCAAATTCCAAATATTTCTACCTAATATTTTTTGACTTATCTTTATTACTTTAGTATAATATAGTTGTTTTAGGAAGTGATAATATGAAGATAATAGATAAAGAATTTGGGGCTGTACTTTTGGGTAGTGATATAAATACTTATAGTATGGCCAGAGCTTTTCATGAAGAATATAAAATTAAAACTAAAGTTATAGGTAAATATTATACAGGACCTAGTTTTCAAAGTAAAATAGTAGATTTTGAAGCTCATCCGGATATAGATAATAAAGAAGTATTTATTAAAGTGTTAAATGAATATGCTCTTTTAAATAAAGATAAAAAATTAATATTACTGGGGTGTGGAGATAATTATGTTAGAAATATAATTGAAAATAGAGATAGTTTAAGAGATAATTATATTATTCCTTATATAGATGCTAATTTAATGGAGAAATTAATTAAAAAAGAATGTTTTTATGAAATGTGTAAGAAATATGGTTTAGATTTTCCTAAAACATTTATATATGAAAGAAATATGGGACATGATTTTAAATTAGATTTTTCTTATCCTATTATTCTTAAACCTTCTAATAGTGTGGATTATTTTGCTCATGAGTTTCCTACTCAATTTAAAGTTTATAAAATAGATACCGAAGAAGAATTATTAAAAGTTATTGATGAGATATATGAGGCTGGTTACAGTGATACTTTAATACTTCAAGATTTTATTCCAGGTGATGATACATATATGCGCGTAATGACTTGTTATTCAGATAAAACTGGTAAAGTTAAATTAATGAGTTTAGGACATACCATGCTTGAAGAACATACACCTCATGGGATAGGTAATCATGCAGTAGTTATAAATGAATATAATGAAGAGTTAGCAATGAAAATTAAAAAATTTTTAGAGGCTATTCATTATGTTGGTTTTAGTAATTTTGATATTAAATATGATATAAGAGATAATACTTACCGAGTATTTGAAATTAATTTAAGACAGGGTAGAAGTAATTATTATGTTACAGGTGCGGGATATAATTTAGCTAAATATATTACGGAAGATTATATATATAATAAAGATATGGGCTTTACAATTGCTAATAATGAACATCTTTGGACAATGATTCCAATTAAAATTGCTTATACTTATGTTAAAGATAATAGTTATGTAGATAAGATGAAAAAGTTAGTTAAAGAAAATAAAATAACTAATCCTTTATATTATAAGGGAGATAATAATTTAAAAAGATATATAAGACTTAAAAGAGCGGATAAAAAACAATTTGATAAATTTAAAAGATATTTAGGTGATTAGGGGGTATTTATGAAAACTTTTAAAGTTAAAGATTATATTGAAACTTTGAAGAAAGATGATTTAATCGATAATTTAAAGATAGATGAAGAGTTACTTAATAAAGAGGTTAGAAATATTACACATAATTCTAAAGAAGTTAAAGATAATACTTTATATATTTGTAAGGGATTAAAATATAAATCAGAATATTTAAAAGAAGCTATTGATAAAGGGGCTTTATTATATGTATGTGAAGCTAAAAATTTAACAGAGCCTGATTATCCTTATATTGTTGTTAAAGATATAAGAAAGGCTTTAGCTTTAATTTCTATTCTTTATTATAATAATCCAGGTGATAAATTAAATATTGTAGGTATTACAGGAACAAAGGGAAAATCTACGACAGCATATTATGTTAAAAGTATCATGGATAATTATTTGAAAAATAAAGATATGGCTATAGTTTCTTCTATAGATGTTTATGATGGGAAGACAACTAAAGAAGCATTAATTACTAGTCCTGAGTCTATTGATTTACAAAAAATTATGGCTAATGTAGTAGAAGCAGGATTAACTGATTTAGTAATGGAAGTTAGTAGTCAGGCTTTAAAACTTAATAGGGTTTATGGATTATTATATGATGTAGGAGTGTTTTTAAATATATCTCCTGATCATATAAGTTCAATAGAACATCCTGATTATGATGATTATTTTTATTCTAAATTAAAATTTTTTAAACAAGTTAAAAATTTAGTTTTAAATTTAGATACAGATAGATTAGATGAAGTATTAGAAAAAGCTAAAGAAGTATTAAATGTTGTAACTTTTAGTACTAAAAATAAAGCCGCGGATATTTATGCATATGATATAAAAAAAATAGATTATGTTACAACTAGTTTTAAAGTTAGAACTTCAAAGTTTGATAAAGAATTTATACTTACTATGCCAGGACTTTTTAATGTAGAGAATGCTTTAGCAGCGATAGGAGTTTCCTATGTTTTAAATATTCCTTGGGAGAATATGTATGAAGGTTTAAAGATAGCTAGAACAAGTGGGAGAATGGAAGTTCATGTAACTAAAGATGATAAAGTTATGGCTATCGTGGATTACGCTCATAATAAGTTGAGTTTTGAAAAATTATATGAATCTGTTAAAAGTGAATATCCAGATAAAAAAATAATTACAGTTTTTGGGTGTCCAGGTGGTAAGGCATATATTAGACGACATGATTTAGGTATTTTGTCTGGGCTTAATTCAGAAGTTACATATTTAACTGCTGAAGATCCAGGACCTGAGGATGTAACTAAAATATGTGAAGAAATAGCAAAATTTGTGAAAGAAAGTGGAGGAGCTTATAAAATTGTTGAAGATAGGGAAGAAGCTATAAAAAGGGCTATTTTGGATAATCCTAATAGTGTTATATTAATAACAGGTAAGGGAAATGAAACAAGGCAGAAATATGGAAGTGAATATTTGCCTTGTAAAACTGATACAGAATGTGTATTAGAAGCATTTAAAGAATATGAAAATATATTTATTTCTAATTAATATATAAATGATATTTTTATTTTGTAATTTTAATAAGAAGTTTATTTATAATATCAATTGCTAGATTGTATGTTTTATTATTAATATCTTTTAAAGGATTATATTCAACTAAATCAAATGATACAATTTTAGAGATATTATCTAAGAATATATTATAAATTTTTAGAGTCTCTTCAAGAGATAAACCATTTAATTCGGGAATAGAAACACCAGGAGCAAAAGATGGATCAATTACATCTAAATCAAAGCTAAGATGAACACCGTTTGTGTTATTGGTGGCAATTTTAAAAGCTTCATTTAGAACGTTTGAAAATCCTAATTCTTTAATATCATTAGTAGTAAAAACTTTAATATTATTTTTAATTAGATTTTCTTTTTCAAGAGGATCAATACTTCTTGCTCCAATGATAACAGTATTTTTAGGGTTAATATAATTATCAGTAAATTTTGTTAGTTCTTTGTTATAAAAACCATTTATGGCTGCGAGAGGTAGTCCATGAATATTTCCAGTGATGGTAGTTTTAAAAGTATTATAATCAGTATGAGCATCAAACCAGATAATGCCTATATTTTGGTGAATTTTGTTGCTTGCTAAAGCACTAGCAATACTAATGGAGTGATCTCCTCCCAGAATAATTGGAAATTTATTAGGATTATTTAAAATAGTATTATATAATTCATTATTGAAGTTATTTATAGCTGTAATATTTTTTCTTAAATTAGTTGGTTCTTTTTCTTTAATAAAGTTAGAGGGGTTTTTAAGATATATTATTTTATTATTTTTTTGTTCTAAATATTTTCCTAAATTATATGCACCAAGATTTGCTCCATCTATATGAACACCAGCATCTGTACAGGCACTAATTATTAAAGTTTGCATTTTAATCACCGTGATTATTTTAACATAAAAATAGTTCTTAGCAAATATTAATAGTTAAGTTTATTTTTCTTCTTCTTTTTTTGTTAAAAAAATGGTACAATTAAGAAGGAAAAGAGTTGAATATTATGTTAGTAAAGAAAACAAAAGAAAAAGTTTTTGTAAGTGTCGCGATAAGTAATAGACATGTACACTTAACAAAAGAAATTTATGATAAGTTATTTGATGAAGCTTTAACCATGAAAAGACCTTTAAATCAAATTGGAGAGTTTGCATCTTTTCAAACTTTGACTCTTAAAGGACCTAAAGGGGAAATTCCTAATGTAAGACTTATAGGACCACTTAGAAAATATAATCAAGTAGAAATATCTAGAAGTGATGCGATAGTTTTAGGGGTTAATCCTCCAGTTAGACAAAGTGGAGATTTGGAAGATAGTGAAGCTATTACTTTAATTGGACCTAAAGGGGAAGTAACTTTGGAAAATGCATGTATTCAGGCAGAAAGACATATTCATATGAATTCTAATAAAGCAAAAGATTTAAAATTGAAACATGAAGATTTAGTTAAAGTTAAAGTAGAAAATGACAAAGGGGGAATAATGGAAGCCTTTGTTAAAGTTACAGATAATGGTTTTTATGAGCTTCATATTGATAAAGATGATGCGAATGCTTTTATGCTTAATACGGGAGATGAAGTGGAAATTGAATGGTAGCTATATATGAAAGTATATAGCTTATTTTTTAGGAAGTGATTATATGTGGAAGATAGGGAATGTAGAAATAAAGAATAGATTAGTTTTAGCACCAATGGCAGGGATATCTAATACTAGTTATCGTAAAATAGTTAAAGAAATGGGAGTAGGTTTAATTTATGCTGAAATGGTTAGTTCTAATGCTCTTTTATATAATAATGATAAGACTTTAGGACTTTTAAAGATGGATGATAAAGAACGACCAATTGCTCAGCAAATTTTTGGAAGTGATGTAGATACTTTTGTGAAAGCTGCTTTATTGGTAGAAAAACTTATGCATCCAGATATAATTGATATAAATATGGGATGTCCGGTTCCTAAGGTGGCTTTAAGAGCTCAAGCGGGTAGTGCTTTACTTAAAGATCCTCAGAAAATTGGAGAAATAGTAAAAAGTGTTGTAGAAAAAGTTTCTGTTCCAGTTACAGTAAAAATAAGAAGTGGTTGGGATAAAAATAGTATTAATGCTGTAGAAGTGGCAAAAATATGTGAAGAAAATGGCGCAAAGGCGATTGCAGTTCATGCAAGAACTAGAGCGGATGGATATACAGGTAAAGCTGATTGGGATATAATTAAACAAGTTAAGGAAAATGTTAGTATTCCGGTTATTGGAAATGGAGATGTTACTAGTCCTTTAAAAGCTAAAGAAATGTTAGATTATACCCATTGTGATGCAGTGATGATTGGAAGAGGAGCTTTAGGTAATCCATGGATTTTTAAAGAATGTCTAGCTTATTTGGATAAGGGTGTTTTAATAGAGGGTCCAACCAATAAAGAAAAGATAGAAATGATAAAAAGACATTATAACTTACTTAAAAAAGATAAAAATGAGAAAGTAGCATTATTAGAGATTAGAACGCATGCTTTATATTATTTAAAGGGAATGCCAAGAGCTAAAATTTTTAAAGAAAGAATATGTCAATCTAAAACAGAAAAAGAATTTTTAAATATATTAGATGAATATGAAAAAAAATTAGAAGTGTAAGTTTCTAATTTTTTACTTTTTGGTTTGATTTAAAGCCCAAGAGAATACTTCATCATTAGGAAATACGTTTTGAACATTGATATGTCCAGCACCCATTTGACTATATTTAGCATTTCCTCCATTTTGATTAATTCTATTAACAGTAGCTTTTAAGCAAGATGTAAAACCACTTTCTTGACTGCCTGAGATAGCCAAGATTGGGGTTTTAACATTATCAACATTTGTATTAGCACAACCACTTACTGCTACTGCGGCAGAGAAGAAATCAGGATAACTAGAAAGAAAACTCCAAACTCCTATACCACCCATAGAAAATCCCATGATAATTATTTTGTTTTTATTTACTTTATAAGTATCGGCAGTAGTATTAATAATTTCCATGACAGTGCTTTTATTAACATCCCAATTTGATACAGTGGCAACTGGAGCTATAAAGATGAACTTACCATTTTTGAAAGCTTCATTTGAGGTTACAAAAGTAACAGGTTTTATATTTTTAAGTTGAGCAGGTTTGTTTACTTCACCTATTCCATGAAGGAAGACAATTAAAGGTAAATTGCTAGTAGCATTTTCAGGAACAGTTATATGATATGTTACGCCTCCTAAAGTTTTAGTAGTAGTTCCAGAACTTATATTTAGAGATGATCCTGATTGAGATCCAGATTGGGATCCTGATGAGCTTGGAGAATCAGGTTTAGGAAGGGGTTTGGTTATTTCAGGTGTAGGTGTGGGATTAGGATTTTCATATGTATCATTTATTTCTATTTCTTTAACTTTACATGAACGAGGATTTAAAAGACAATTAGTACATACGCCAAAAGATTTATTGTAAATATCTTCACCACCAATAAAACTTACAATAAAATTAATTATAGTAGGAATAAAAAAGATGATAATGCCAGCGATTGCTCGCATTGCTAAAGATTTAGCGGATTTTTTTATTTCGTCGTCTTTGCTTGCGACGATAGCTTTAGCAAAATCTAAAGAGCCAAATATAATTATTATAATTGGGACAATAATTTTAGCAAAAAATAATATCCAACCTAGAGTTTTAAAAGTATTACCTACTTCAGTACGTTCACAAAAGCTTTCAGTACTAAATTCAGTATCGCTTTCATCTTTAGAATTATCATAATAATTGATTGTAAATACATTATTTAGATTTATAAGATTATTAGAATCTATTTTGGCTTCTACTCCAGTTGTAAATACTAAATAAGATAAAATTATAAATAATAAATATTTTAAATGCTTCATAAAGTCCTCCGATTAGTTATATTTATTATAACAGACTTTATTATAAATTACTAGATGATTTTTTTTAAGATAAATAGCTTTAAAAATAAAAAAAAGTGATTCTAATAAAACTTTAAAATCACTTTTCATTTAATAAAATTTTAGCTACTTTATTAACAGGACCAGCCCCGATAGTTAATATTAAATCATTTTCTTTAATGTTCTCTTTTAGATATTTAGCTATATCTTCATAGGTTGGAATATGAATGACATTTGGGTTTTGCTTTTTTATTAAATTTACTAAGTCACTTTCTTTAACATTCCAAATGTTTGTTTCACGGGCAGGGTAAATATCACAAATTACTATGTGATCAAATTTAGCTAGAATATTAGCAAAAGATTCCATATGTTCTTTAGTACGACTATATGTATGAGATTGGAATACGGCCCAAGTTTCATGATGAGCTACACTTTTTGATGAGTTATAAGTTGTTGCAATTTCGGTGGGATGATGAGCAAAGTCATCAAATATGTGAACTTTTTTATATTCTCCTAAATATTCAAAACGACGACCAACACCTGTAAATGATTTTAAAGCTTTTTTAATACTTTCTTTATCAATATTATAATTTATAGCCATGCTGATAGTTGCTAGTGCATCTAAAATATTGTGTTTACCACGAACACTTAAAGTAATAGTATCATAAAAATTATTATCTATATATACATCGAATGTTGGAAAACCTAAATCAGAATAAGTAATATTACAAGCTTTAACTTTAGCATCTTTATTATCAATACCAAAAGTAGTAATATTTACATTAGTATTTAATAATTCTTGGGTATTTTTATCATCAATATTTATTACTAAATAACCATCTTTTGGTAATAATTCAGTATATTTTTTAAAAGATTTTTTAGTATTTTCAATATTTTTAAAGTAATCTAAATGATCATCATCAATATTTAGAATTATTTCACTAGTAGGGTGGAAATGAAGAAAAGAATCTACATATTCACATGCTTCTAGAATAAAATATTTTTTAGAACCAATATAATAATTACCATTTATTCTTTTTAATGAAGCGCCAATTTGGATAGTAGGGTTTAGATTAGCTTCTAAGAAAACAGAGGCAACCATACTTGTGGTAGTGCTTTTTCCATGAGTACCACTTATGCATATTAGATTTTCATAATCTTTGGTATATTCGCCTAAAAATGGGGCTCTTTCAATAGTTTCTATATTGTGTTCTTTGGCATAAATAAGTTCAGGATCATCTTCTTTTACCGCGGCAGTATAAATTATTAAATCAGTATTTTTTAATAATTCTAAATCATGACCTATAGCTATTTTAATACCTAAATTTTTTAAATATTCAGTATTTTGAGATTCTGCTAAGTCACTTCCTGTAATATTTTTACCATCATTTTTGAGCATAGCAGCGATACAATACATGCTTGCTCCTCCAATTCCTATTAAATGAATGTTTTTTAGATCTTTTAAATTTTTTTTCATAGTACACCTCTTAACTTTTACTATATTATATACTTAAAAGTTAATAATAATCAATAAAAAATATATTTTATCTAGTATTTTATAGTAAAGTTTGTTATAATGATTATGGTTGATTTTAGAAATTTATTATATTTTTAATGATGTTTAAAAGTTTTAGATTAATCAATAAATTAGAATAATTAATAGGTTTTAGTAGGTGGTGATAAAATGAAAAAATATGGTCTTTTAGTATTATTTGTTTTGGGCTTTTTTATGTTTTTAACACCTGTAAAAGCAGATTTTCAGACGTTAACTTGTATATATCAAAGTACAAATGATAATACTAAAACTTATTTAAATTTTAAGATTAGATATGAGCCAGCTTATGTTGCTCTTGGTGATATTAATTATTATTCTTTGGATAGTAATAATAATAAAAAAAGTATTTTTAGTTCTGATGTAACTAGTAGTTTAAATCATTTTGCTAATTTTAATAAAGATGTAGGTGGAGTTTCATATAATTTGACTAATATATTAATAAAGAAAATAGATAAAGAGTTTCCTTTTTCTGATGAAACTGCTGTGAATGCTTGTCCTACTAATGTGTATATGTTGGAATATA
Organism: uncultured Bacilli bacterium; assembly: GCA_947628905.1. Taxonomy (GTDB): domain Bacteria; phylum Bacillota_I; class Bacilli_A; order RF39; family UBA660; genus Caccenecus. Next base: position 9,430 of record CANRBQ010000009.1, on the reverse strand, counting down.
AAAAAAAGACAGGTATTTTAAATACTAAAATAGAAACTGAATATGAATTTTATGCTTGTGGTAAAAATGATAGTAATATTGATACATGTGATGCTACTCAGAAATATTTATTAGAAAAGGCAAAGACTGCAAATTATGATAGCACAGCAGGATCTTTACATACAATGCAACATTATACAAATGTTACAACTACTAAGCCTTCGACTCCTCCAACTCCCGCTGATCCTGAGGCTGGGAAATCAGATGTGCAAGATAAATATAATGATACAAGAGAAGATATAGAAAAATATTGTGAAGATGAAAATAATAAAAATGAAGAAGAATGTTTAAAGTCAAAGTTAGAATTAGATGAAATTGTTGATGATGGAACAGAACAAGGACATTCAAAAGAACAATTAGAAAAAGAATATCAAAATTATAAATTAAATTTACCTATAGATGATATAGATTTTGATGTTTCAAATGAATGTGACAGTTATTTAGGAAATCCTGAAGTTTCAGGGACTCCAGCTTATTATTTACAGTTTATATTTAATATTATGAAGTATGCAGGAATTTTGTTGCTTTTTGCATTAACGGTAGTTGATGTTGTGAAGGCAATTGCTTCTTCTAATCAGGATGCATTACAAAAAACTATGAAAGTTTTTGCAAAAAGATTAATTATAATGGTTATTATATTCTTTTTACCTATTTTAATTGATTTTTCACTTACAGTTTTAGGTATATATAGTACTGGAACTTGCGGTATAACTTAGGAGGGGTAAAATATGTTTGATTTAATTTGTTTTCCTAATGTATTGACACTTATAGGTGATACTATTGCCTCAGCATTGTTTGCTATTTTATTACAATTTAATTGTATAATATACACATTAATTAATGTAGTATATCAAGTATTTTTGGTTTTAGCTGGGGGAGGACAGATATTTGATAAAAGCTATATAAATGGAATGGTTTCACGAATTTACGTCATTATTGGAGTAATAGTTTTATTTTTAGTAGCTTATTCTTTACTTAGAAGTATGGTTAATCCTGATGAAGCAATTAAAGGAAAAAAATCACCAGTTAATATTGTTAAAGATGTTGTTATTTCGATTGTGTTAATAGCTTTTGTTCCTTCTATATTTAGCTTTATGTTTAGTCTTCAGGATTCTTTACTAAAAAATAATACTATTGGAAAAATTATTGCTGGGAATCAAGGGGGATCTGATGTCAACCAAACAATAAGTCAAGGTGGTATGGAAATGGCTGCTGGAGTTTGGGGAGCTTTTATTCAAGTTAATCCAAATGGTAATGGCAATGGAACGTTTTATTGTACTAATAGGGAAGAAGAAGAAAATTTAAGATTAGCAAATGGAGAAGAATGCGTGGTATTAGATATAGTTGATGGTATAACGTATGGAGAAATGTGGGATTATGCTAAAAATACAGGACAATTATTTTGGTTAGTAGGTATAGTTCCTAAAATTCTAGATGATTCAGTTACATATTTATTTATAGTTGATTCAATTGCAGGTATATTTGTTTTATTTGTTTTATTAAGTTATTGTTTTGATATGGCTCTTAGATTAGTAAAATTGGCTGTTTATGAGTTAATTGCGCCAATTCCTATATTAGCAAGAATTGTTCCAGGAGAACAAGGAAATAAAGTTTTTAGTAATTGGCTAAAAGCAGTTGGTTCAACTTTTGCTGAGGCATTTATTAGAATTGCTGTTTTGTATTTTGCAGTAATTATAATTGCTACAGTAGCTAGTAGTATTGATAATTTATTTGGTTTTTTAGTAACAGATTTAACAGTATGGAATGCTTTAATTAAGTTAGTAGCTCAAGCTTTAATTATTTTAGGAATAATTATGTTTGTAAAACAATTTCCTCAAATATTTAAAGAGATGACGGGACTTGATAGTGGAAAATATAATCCTATAAAATCATTTAAACAAGGCTTTGGCTTAGTTGCTGGTGGTGCAGTTGGTAGAAGTCCAATGGCTGCTTGGAGAGCTTATAATGAAGCTGGAGAAGCTAAAAAATTAACAGATTTTAGTGCAATTGGTAATCAATATAAGAGAAGACAAGCAGCTGTAGCGGCAAGAGAGTTACAAGAAAATGCCGGTTTAAATGGAAGACAAAGATTTAATATGAATACACAAAATAGGGTACGTCAAGCGCTTGGCTTGGGTACTTTAAAAGAAGAAGCAGATAAAAGACTTGAGAATTTCCGTACTGTTGATGGAAGAATTATGGAATCCATAAATGATACTGGTGGAGCTATTTTAGATGAACATGGAAATACTTTGTTTGCAGATGGCTCTTCAATTGAATTAAATGAAAAAAATGTAAATAGACTTTTAGAACTTAAGGCAGCAAGAGAGCAAGCTAAGGCTAGAATTGGCGAGCAAGTTCGAATTACAGATGATGCAATTAAAGTGAATAAAGTGTATGAACAAGCAAAAAAAGATGCTGAGGCAGAATATGAGTCTGAGGTAAATGTTAAAAATAAGTTTAATTTGGTTGAAAAAGATTCAGCAACAGGTAAATATAAGTTTTTGGAATTAGATTCAGGTTTAGTTGATGCGGCGACTGGGCAAAAAATAACTTTTGGTTCAGATGGAAGAACTATGCAGCAATATAAGGATTGGTTGGAAGGTATGAAAAATCAATTAACTGCTGATAAATATACAGAACTTAAAAATAAACTTAATCAATCATATATTGATGATACTAAGAAATTTTTTATTGATAATAATGGATTAAAGTTATTAGATAATAGTGGTACTATTGATCAAAATTTGGCTAATCGTAATAGAACTTTATTAGATATTAAGGCAACATTAAAGCAAAAACATGATTTTGCAGGTGGCAAGATGAAAGATGTTGTTTATGATACTGTTACCCAGACTGTTACAGTTACTGATGATACAACTTTTGATAATCTATTTGCTGGTAATTCGGCTGATATTACTTTTGAGCAATTAAGTGATATGAAAGATCGATCTGAAGGCAAAGAATTAGAAAGAAATGTAAAAAATGTAATTCAATATGATGTTGATGCAGAGGATACTCAAATAAAAAGAATTTCTCGAGTTGTAGAACAACAACCTAAGGAAATTACTGCGGCAGAAAAAGCTGGTAGTACTTATAAAGCAAGGGAAGCAGTTGATAAAGCTCAAGAAATTAATAGACGTGCTGGGAATGGACATTAGGAGGGTTAGTTTATGTTTAAGCTTTATAAAGGCAAACTTGGTGATTTATTAAAAGATAAAGTTACAGAAAGTTTTGGTTTTGGAACTAAAAAAGAAAGAATGGATCAAAAATTGAGTGAATATAGAATTCAAGAGATTAATAATATAAATTATGTTATTGCTCAAAGAAGTATATTGATATCTCAACTTAATGCTCAGTTATCTAACTATGATAGAATTCTTAATCCAATGAATGAATTTTTAAATCTTTGTATTGAAATTGAAGATTTAGCTGAAAAAGAAATAACTAAAGATACTTCTGCTGTTCCATTTGCACTCAAAAAGAGGGATGGCACTACTTTTGCAACAAGTAATTATTCAATTTTGAGAGAAGCTATAAAAATGGAAAAAAATGTTTCCGAGATGCAATTTTTATTTAATGAACTAAATAATATGAAAGCTAAAAACGTTAATATTTTAGTTAATAAATTAGATAAAGGTAATGGAAATACTGTTACGGGGTTAGGGAAAATTTCTAATTATCATATTTATAATGATTTTCAACGATTAAAACAATTAATGGCAATGGGTCTTATTTGTTATGCAAATGGTAGTCCTTTTGTATTTCCAATTAATGATTATAGAGATGCATTAATAATTAAAAATACTTTAATTGGGGAGATAAATACTTTAAAAAATCAAAGAAATGTGGTTGAATATAATTTAAATGCTTTGAAAAATGCATCAGCTGCAGATCAAAATACTTTAGATTTAATTGAAGCTGCTAAAAAGATTGTTCAGACTTCTCCTGAATATGTGGCGGCTAAAACTAGTGCAGATTACTTAAATCAGTTTAAGAGATAATTCTATAAATATTTATATTAATTGTAAAGTTAAATTTTTATTTATAATTTGGTACAAAATTAAGCTTTAGGTAAAAAAAATTTAACCTGAAGTCTTTTTTTTACACTATATAATTGAAAGGTGATTGTATGGATATAGTTTATGATAAATATTTTGATAAAATATACTCTTGGGCAATAAAAAAAACTAATAATAAAGAAGATGCTGAAGATTTAACCAATAGTGTTTTTTTAGCTATATTTGAATATTTTAATAAAAATATTAAAATTGAAAAATTAGATAATTTAATATGGAAGATAGCTTATAATATTTGGGTTTTGAAAGTTAAGAATTATATTAAAGATAGAAATAATATTACTTTAGATGAAGTTAATACTAGTTATAACGAAATTTATTTAGATAAGATTATTTATAGAGATATTATTGATAATCTTCATAATATAGGACTTACTAAAAATGAATATTTATCATTTAAATTATATTATTGCAATGACTTTTCAATAAGAGAAATAAGTAATAAGTTAAATTTTAGCGAAAGTAATATTAAATATTATTTATATAGTGCTAGAAAAAAAGTAAAGGAGAGATATAATGGATAACTTAAGATTAGATAGCTATTTAGAAATAGTAAATCAAGAAAAATTAAAGAAAGGATTAGAAGATTATACACCACTTTATCCTATGTTGAGGTTGAAAGATGATAATCTTTATATTGGAGTATTACTTACTAAGAATAACGCAAATGTATGGGATAAAGATAGTAAAATTAAACCTGAATATTGGGTATTAATAGATTCAAGTAATAATCAAATAATAGAATTTAATGAAACTGATAAAAATGATTTTGTAATTGGTGAGTTAATTTCTAAAGATATAGAACATAAACAAAAAGAGATTTCTAAATATGAAGTAGAAAAAACTATGCAATATAAAGAATATTTAATGAATGATATTAAAAATGATGAACTTCCAATTCAAAAAAAGTTAGCTAATGCATTAAATAGTGAGATAATTGTTGATGGTGAAAAAGTAAATATTAATGATTATTTAATTGCTAATATAGAAGAAGAGATAGTAAATAAAGTAAAAGAATTAGTAGATTTATTAGTAGTTTCTAAATATAATTCTATAACTTTTTACTATGATGCTTTATTTAACGATATAATTTCTAAATATAAAAAAGAGAACCATATTGATAAAGATAAAATAAAATTATGTATAGAAATAATGAATAATTATTATGATGGAGTAATAGGAATTGATAATTTCTTTAATGTTAATTAGTGGCTACTATGGAAAAAGAAGTAACTTATAAAGATAATAATATAATCTTACGAGGAATATTAAATATAAATAACAGTGATAATAAGACTATTGCTGTTATTTGTCATGCAAGATATAGTAGTAAAAACTCTAGACCAACTGTCAAAATAGCTGAAAAACTAAATGAAAATAATATAAATAATTTTCGTTTTGATTTTGTAGCTTGTGGTGAATCTAGTGGTGATTATAAAGATTATACAATAACTAATATGTTATCTAATATTCATACTACATTAAGTATGTTAAAAGAAAAATATAATTTTGAAAACTTTATATTAATTGGTTGTAGTTTAGGGGCTAGAATTGTGTCATTAGTTGATTATAAAAGATTTAATATAGTAAAATTAGTTTTGTGGTATGGAGCTTTCAATTACAAAACAAGTATTTTACCATCTAAAAAAGAAAAAATTGCTAAAAAACAGGGTTATTATGAAATTGAAAAGGATAAGAAATTAAGTTATGAATATTTTAGTGATGAAAAGAAATATAATGCAGTAAATAAGTTAAAATCTTGGAATATAGATAAAATATTTATTCATGGGGATAAAGACCAATTTGTTAAAGTTAATTCATCAGTTAAAATAAGTAAAAAAAGCCCTAATAGTAGATTAGTAATTATAAGAAATGGTAATCATGGCTTTCATAATGATGAAAATATGGAAAAAGCCTTAAAAGAAACAATTAACTTTTTAAATTATTAAAAAATAAAGTCTATTGTTTTCTTTTTTTGAAATGATATAATCTATATAGAATAATTGGTTTACAAAGCTATATGATAAATGGAGGTAATGATTATGACTTTTAAAGAATTTAAGGAAGAGTATAAAAAATTAGAAAGTGCAGAAGAAAGAAAAAATTTTATTAATAATAGAATTCAAGCACTTATTTCAGATGATAGTTTGGAGAGAATTGGTAAGAATTTGACTGGCTCTTATCGGGGATTTATTACTCCAAATATGGGAGTTGTATCTAATGCAAGTGGCTTTTTTGCAGATTTGAAAATGGATGATTTAGATGTATTTGAAGAATTTATGAATTATTTTGATAATGATATCGATGAGTATTTAAGGGGTGAGCCTATAACTATTCAAGTTATTCAAAGTTTTATATGGTATTATTTTGGATATAATGATAGTGGAGTGTTAGCTAGAATGGACATTTATCTAAGTAATAAGCCTGTGTCTGTTAAAGATTTAAAATTTAAAGATATTGCTGCTTGTTCGGAGCGTAGTGCAATGGTTCAAAATATATTAAAGTTTTTGGGATTTGATTCAGAGATAGTTTTTGGAAAATTAAATGGTGGGTCTCATGCTTATATAATTTTTAGGCCAGAAGGGTCAGATATTCATATTTTATATGACCCGATGAATCCAGTTGAATATTTTGTAAATGATAAAAAAGTATATCGTCCCGGTGTTTCATTGATGACTGAAGAACAGTATATACAACTTCAAAATGGAGGTTCTTATTCATTTAATTATGATTTAGTTAAAAAATTATTTATTAAAAATAATAAATATACTTTTGATGAAAAAATATATACAAGTGATGAAATTAAATATAAGAAAGATATAGAAGAAACTAATGAATTAAAAAGATAGGAGTAGATATGCAGTTATATAAAGGGAAAACTTGGGAAGTGGTATTTGGAGAATGGAGTCAAGAGTTTATTGGATATTCAATTATCAGTTGTAATAAAGAAGCATTAAGTGATTTAACAAATGATGACTGGGTAGAACTTGGAATTTTGTAAAAAGAATTAGAAAGAGTTTGTAAAAAATTATTTGGTGCAACTATGTTTAATTTTTCATGTTTAATGAATAATGCTTATCGTGATAATGAAAAACCTCATGTGCATTTTCATTTTGTGCCAAGATATAAAAATGAAGTAAATTTATTTGATAAAAAATATGTTGATAAGCATTTTGGTTATAATTTTTGGAAATGGGATTTAAATGAAAATGAAAGACAAGAAGATATATTTAGTAAAGATGAAAAGAGAGAAATATATAATATGATGAAAAAGGAGTTTTCGATTGGAAGATTATGATTTTTAATAAAAAAGTTAATATTTAAAAGATAAAACAAGATAATAAAAAGGCAATACTTTAGTTTTAATTAATTCTAAAATATTGCCTTTTTTATTAGATTTAGTATATAAGTAAGAGTAATTAATTTCTAGTTATATTTTGTTCTAAGTCTGTTGAAGATATTAGTCCTATATTAAGTTTATTTAATTCATTTTTGGGTAGTTGCAATATTTTTTCTATTAATTGTTGATTTTTAGAAATATATTCTTTAATTTTTTCATAATTTTCGTGAGCAATTTGATAATTAAGGTTTAATGATGTTGCATCATTCATACGAATTTGCATAATATAAAGAAGATTTTCATTAACATTGTTTCGTAAATTCTTATTTTTTTGATATCTTTCTTTTAATTCATTTTCTTTTTTTATTAAAAATTGTTCATTAAATAAACGTTCATTTTTGGCTATATCTAATGTTATTCTTTTAGAATATTCATCTGCTTCTTGTTCAATCATAAAAACAGAGTCATGTAAAGCTACATAGTTTATTTTTTTTTGTAAATAATTAAATATTTCTATATCATTAAGTATTACTTGTTCAAAAAGATTTTTAGTATGTTTATCAATACTAAATTGGTAAACGTGGTATAGTTCATGTAAAACAATTTCTAATATTCTATAATTATATTCTTCTGTATTTTGATTTTTATTTTCACTTTCATAAGTGTAGTAGTTAAAGGCAAAAGACTTTAAATTGTGGTCTGTACAAGCTAAACCTTTAAGATAAAAAGAAATTGTATTATAATTGAGTTTAAGTCCCATTTTTTCTTTTTCTCGAAGGTAAAAGTAGGCTATTAATGATGGTGATAATTTAGTATTGTATGTTAAATAACTATTTAATAAAATATCTCCAACTTTTTCATTGTTATAATCTTTGCGCATAAGTTGGTAAAATAAGCTTGTTAAATCGGGATTCATATCATTATTTAATATATATGAATCAAATTTTTGCATAAATATTAATATTTCTTCAATATTATTACTTTTTATTATGTCTAAAAGTTCCTCTTTCATTTAATATCACATATTATCAATTTATAGAAACATTAATTAGTTTCTTTGATTATTCCTTTCTGGCGTATTTTTTGTATTATAACATTTAATTATTGGTAAGTAAATATTTATAAGATATAAAAAACTCACATTCTAAATAGAGAAGTGAGTTTTAGTATTTTATAAAGATTTTATATTTTCAACTTCAGTAGATAAATCCTTAAATATATCATCTTCATATAAATGACGGTCATATAAAATAAATCCATCACTTGCATTTTGTATTTTAGGAATAATTTCGTTTGCTAATTCTTCACCAAAATATTTGGCATCTTCTTTAGCAACATCTAAAGGCATGTAACCATTTAAATCATAAATTTTGGCTTGTAAATCAGCCTCTAATTTACTTACTTGGTAAGCAAACTTTGCTTCTTTTGATTGTTTTAAATCATATTCTTGCATTAGAGTTTTAATTTCTTCAGCTTTAATTAATCCTTCAGTTATTTTAGCAATAGATGCAATTAAACTTTCTTCTTGATGATTTTCATTTAGATAATCTCTTGTTGTTGTTTCTTTTAAATTAACTTTTTTTAATTCTTTTAAAGTTAACATTTTAAATACTTTAAGCATATCTAAATCAAGTTTATATTCGCTTTCTAGTCCAATCGCTAAAATTAAACAACCATAAATGTGTTCCGCAACTGATTCAAGTCTATCACTTGATACTTCAAGTTCTTGCCAACCAGTTCTAATAACATTCTTAAGTTTGTTGGCAGTTAAATAAAATTTAATAAGATTTGTATTCATTATAATCATCCTTTCTGTTTTCTAGTATAACATATTATGCTTTAAAAATCACTAAAAATAAGGGATTTTTTCTGTTTTATGGCTATAAATATAAAATTGTAATATAAAAAAAGAAGTGCACAATTGTTGTGCAATAAGTTTTGTAATGATATATAATATCTCTCAAGCAATTTA
>CANRBQ010000008.1 GCA_947628905.1 uncultured Bacilli bacterium | reverse complement strand
GTTATTGTTAATACTATTTTCTTTCTTCCTTTACTTAACTTCTCTATCCTCATACCTTTCTCTTCTTTCTAATTGATCACTCAATTATATTAGAAATTTCTAACTTATACTAAAATTATAATCTAGCAAATGTAAATTGTCAAGAAAAATGTAGCTATTTCGTCCCTTTTAAGATTTTGAACAATAAACATGAGAGAATTATAATGGTGATTACAATGAAATATAGTTTAAAACTTAAAGATTTGAGAGAAGAAAAAGAATTAACTTTGAAGGATGTAGCTAATGAACTGAATATATCTCGTAGTTTATATGGTAGATATGAAAAAGGATATGCGATTATACCTATTAATCATTTGATAGTTGTATGTGATTTTTTTGGAGTATCTATTGATTATGTATTTGGATTTACAAATAAAGTTAAGTATGAAAATATAAAAAAGGGAGTAAATAAAATAGAAGTTGGCAAAAGATTAAAAGAGTTTAGAAAAGATCAAAAAATAACGCAAGTAAATTTGGCAGACTTTTTAAATACTGTGCATCCAGTTATAACAAATTATGAAAATGGTAAAAATTTAATTGCTACTCCATTTTTATATATGATTTCTAAAAATTTTAAGATTAGTGCTGATTACTTATTAGGAAGAGTAGATAGTCCTAAGTATTTGAAATAGGGGAGTTGTTGAATTTTGTCGAACGCTTTTTTTAGACAAATTCTTGTTTAAGTTTTAGAATAGAATTGAACATTTAAGACGGGTGCCTACCTTGTATTTTTCCTTTTCATTTGTTCTTCCTTACTGTTAAGGGGGTTTATGATTAGGAGGTACTAGGTCATGATAAAAGCAATTTTATCCGTGATAATATTTTTTAAAGCGATAAAAAAGACACTTATCTTAATCAGTATTGATATTAAAGATAAATGTCTATAAAAAGAAATAAATTTTCGTAGGCATTTGTTCTTAAATGTTCTACAATTAAATTTTAACATTTATTATATGTTTTGTAAATATATTAATACAAGAAAAAACTTGCATTTGCAAGTTATTCTGCTTTAGCATATTCTTTTAGAATAGCGTCTTCAAACATTTTACGTACATCTGGATTTATAGGGTGTGCTATATCTCTATATCCACCAGTAGCTGTTTTTCTACTAGGCATAGCGATAAATAAACCATTATCTCCTTCAATGATACGAATATCATGAATGGCAAAAGAGTCATCAATTAGAACTGATGCAATTCCTTTCATTCTTGATCCTTCTTTTTCAATTTTGCGTACGCTTACTGATGTAATTTGCATAATATTCTTTTCCCTTCTAAAGTTATACAACTTAACTATATTTTATAGCAAAAAATGGTAAATAGCAAGTGTTTACAGATATTTTATTGAAATCTCACCAGTTATTAAATCTGAAAAGGTAAAACTTTTTTCAAAATTGGGTCCAATTATAGTAAAGATATTAGGATAAATGGCATTAATTCGACCTTCATAGATGTTAGTTTTATTACGCATGCCAAATACTTTTACTAATACTTTATCATTTAAATGTTTTTTTAGTTCTTCACGAACAATATCTAAATTCAAAATTCCTCCTTATGAGCGAGGATAACCAACATACATGAGACCATTGCATTTAATGCCACCCATACCATTATGGCCATATTTAGTTTTATCTAAAAGTTCAATTAAATTTATTTCTTTATTACGTTCTGTTAAAGCGATGGTACTGGCAATTATAGCAGGATCTAGAGCATGAATATTTATTCTTTTGGGAGAAGAAGCAAAGTTAGCTCCGGCTTTTATTAATTCTTCATAGTTTGATTGACAAGCCCCAGCGATTATAACTAATTTATCATGGGATTTTTCATATTTTCGAGCTACTTTGACCGCTTTTATGAAACTAGCAGTATTACGATAGTTATTTATATTATTGATGTCGCCTTTCTTCTTATAATAAGCATCATGACCTGTAATAATTACAATATCTGGTTTATATTCTTGAAGTAAAGGAAGGATAGTTTCATATATATGTTCTTCGGCTATTTTTTTTCCGATAGCATAGATTCCTTTTTTTTTATAATAATTTAGGCATTTTTCAAGAAATTCACTATCACTGTCTAGTTGAAGTATTTTAGCAGGTAAGTAAAAATATTCTGTACGATCTAATGGTAATTCTTCTTCCTCTTTAGTTTCTGGTTCTACTATTTCTATTTTTTCTTCAGGAATATATTTAACTAAGTCTGATAAAGTGGCGTCGGCAAAAAGTCTAACTTCAAATCCTTTTAGGTAATATATATCATTTTTAATGTTGGTTATCTTAAAAACGGTATCATGGTTATAACTAATACGGGTTACTAAATCACCACGTTTTAATTCCATATTATCACCATTAAATTATATGTTATATGTTAGTAATTATTACTAAATTATATTTCAGTAAGTTTATTTGCTATTTCAATAAATATTTCTAAAGATAATTGTTCAGCACGTACTGTTTCATTTAAATTATATTTATTTAAAACTTCAGATATTTTAGACCAATTATAATTTTTTAAATTATTTTTTAATGTTTTTCTTTTTAGTTTAAAAGAATCTTCAATTAGTTTAAATAAATATTTTTCATTGTTAATATTATATGTAGTACTTTTACGAGTAAATTTTATTACAGCACTATCTACTTTTGGTATTGGTTCAAAATTATTTTTAGAAACAGTAAATAAGTATGTAATATCAAAATAATAGTTTAAATAAACTGTTAGAGAACCATAAGCTTTAGAGCCTGGTTTAGCAGTAAATCTTTCGGCGACTTCTTTTTGAACTAATAAAGTCATGGCTTTTAATTTAGGAATATCTATAATATGTTTAATAATAGGAGTTGTTATATAATAAGGAATATTTGCGATAATATAAAGATTATTATAAGAAATTTTTAGGTCTTTTAAGTTAGATTTTAAGAAATCTTCATAAATAATTTGGGTTTTATTATTTTCATATTTAGATAAAATTTCTTTAAAACGTGGGTCTAATTCATAACATATTAGATATGAATCTTTAGTTGTTAAATATTTTGTTAATGCTCCTTTTCCTGGACCTATTTCAATTATTAAATCATTTTTATTAGTATTAATTGAGTTTGAGATATCTTGTAATACTTTTTCATTTTTTAAAAAATTTTGACCTAAACTTTTTTTGGCAGGTATGTTCATAAAATATTCCTTTCTTTTGAAAAAAATGGGTTATTTTTCCCATCCTATTCTTAATACATCATATGTTATAGAACTTCGCCCAATATATTTTAAAGCATATTCTTCACTTGGGGCTAATAAGTCAATGTTGCTTCCTCCTACACCTCGATCAAGAACAACGGCGATAATTGTTTCAGGGCTTATTCTTTTATTATTAAATCTAATAATACTTCCACATGGTAAGTTATTGCTTGAGGCTACAATTCTAACTGTTCCATAAGTTTTATCTTCATATGTAGTTCGACCATTACTTAAATCAAGATTACTCATACAGGCAAGATGACCTGAACAAAGGGGACAAAAAGCTCCATATCCTGTTAAATCACCAGTATAACTGTCGAGAGATCCCCAAAGATATTTTTGTAAGGCTTCTTCATTGGCTTTTTTTTCTTCTTCTTTATTTATATATATTGCCATGGTGGATAAATCAATACTTTTGTTAACATTTTCATTGGTGCTTGATGTTTCCATTTTATATGAAGATGTTTTAATACAAAATATTATGGTTATTATAATACTAAATTTGATTAAGTTATTAAAGTAAAATAATTTTTTACCTTTCATTTTTTCACCTCAATTGGTTGTATTAATTTTATCATAGATTATATTAAATGTCAAAAATTCGTTTAATATTTTGGTTGGTAATTTTTGATAGTTCATTTAGTGTAATATTTTTTAATTCACATATAAAATTTGCAATATGAATAATATTTTGGGGTTCATTTTTAGTACCACGATGTGGTTCTGGAGTTAGGTAGGGACTATCTGTTTCTAATATTAAATTTGTTAGGGGTATTTCTTTGATAACTTCTTTTAGTTTGGAGTTTTTAAAAGTAATAACTCCATTTATACCTAGTAGAAATCCCATTTTAAGATAAATTTTAGCGGTTTCTAATGATCCAGAAAAAGAATGGATAACACCTGTTATGTTATATTTTTTTAAACAATTAATAGTATCTTCTGTAGCATCACGACTATGAATAATAACAGGTATATTATAAGTTTCGGCTATTTTTAATTGACTTTCAAATAATTTAATTTGTTGTTCTCTATTTTCTTTTGTATAATGATAATCTAATCCTATTTCACCAATAGCGACTATTTTGGGATTATTAATATTTTCTTTTATGAATTTTAAATCTTCTTCTTTATAAGTTTCAACATTTTCAGGATGAATACCTATAGCACCATACATATTTGGATATTTATTAACAAGAGATAAAACTTCTTTATTACTAATATTATCACAACCATTGTTGATAAAACGGGTAATATTAACATTATTAGCATTGTTTATAATTTCATCAATATTAGAATAGTATTCTTTATATATATGACAATGAGTATCGGTAAACATTTTAATCACCAAGTTAATTATATATAAAAAATCATTGAAGGTCAATCAATGATTATATTTTTATTTAGTTCTTGATAATGTAAATAAAGAATTATTAATTATTTCTTGTTCTTTATTTGATATATTTAAATCTAAAGTGTTAATAAAAGTTATTTTGTTTATTATATTTGTGATAAATAAATTATTATTTAAATTATAATTAGCATAAATATTTAATAATATTTCATCAAATTCATTAATACTTTGAGGTATTTTATTAGGGGTAACTATTTGAGTAATGGTTTTATTTAAGAAAGTTAAAGTAAATAGAGCATATTTAGTATTATTAGAAGAGAAAGTTTTATATTTTAGTTTAATAAGTTCATTATTATTTGATTCAGGGAATAAATTAATTATAGCTTCAGTGATGCATTCATTTTTGTTTAATTTAAATTCAATGTTTTGCATTTTTTGATTTATTTTTTGAGAATAAAAAATTATTTTATCATGAGATTGATGATAGTTTAAAATTTTAATTAGAAATGAGCTATTAGATTTCTTTTTACATAGTTCAATAGTACTATTAAATTTTTGATTTTTTAAAGTTAACATATAATTATTATCACGATAGTAATATGTATTATGGTTTCTTGTTTGCATAGTTTTTATCCTCCATTTTAAGTTATTATAGCATTTTTTTTAGTAAAGTAAAAGTATAGTTAGATTATATTTCTTGGCATTTTGAGATATTTTTGATAGAATTATATTGGAGGAATATATGAAAATATTTATTGGTTGTGATCATCGGGGGTTAGATTTAAAAATTAAATTAACAAAATATTTAAAAGAGAATGGACTTATTGTTGAAGATATTGGAATAGAAAATAGTCCACTTGATGATTATCCGGAGTTTGCTTTTAAATTAGGAGAATTAGTAGTAGATAATCCTCTTAGTTTAGGAATTTTAATATGTGGTTCAGGAGTTGGCATGAGTATCGCGGCAAATAAAGTTAAAGGTATTCGTTGTGTTAGAGCAGTTAGTGTTGATGATGCTTTTAAAGGGAAGAATCATAATGGTTGTAATGTTATTGCTATTGGAAGTGAAGTTACAACTGATTTAAATTTAGTTAAAGAAATAATTGATACTTTTATTAATACTAAAAGTGCAAGTGAAGAGAGACATTTAAAAAGGGTTAAAGCAATAAGTGAATATGAGGAAAAACATTAGATGGAAGCTAAAGTTTATTTATATATATTCTTTACTTTAATGAGTATATTTATGTTTAATGGAGTAAATTTTGGGCCTATTATTAAGAAAGGAAAAGTAATTGAGGCTAGACTACTTGTTTTAACATTAAGTTTTGCAATGGGGTATATATTAACTAATTTTGTATTAGATTTTATATCATAAAAAAGATTTATGTTTCAATAAACATAAATCGGTCATAATTGTTATAATCTTGATAAGTATTAATAATTGCTTTAGGATAATATTTTAAAGCAATTTTTTTAATGCTTTCTTTTTGAGTAGCCCCTATTTCAAAGATAATAGAACCATTTTTATTTAATATTAAAGGAGCAATACTTAATATTCTTTCATAAAATTCTAGGCCATTATTTTTAGCATATAGAGCAATTTTAGGTTCATATTTAGTTTCAGGACTAACTAATTCATCTTCTTTAACATAGGGAGGATTAGATATTAAGCAATCAAATTTTATTTGGGGATATTCTTTTAAAATATCCATTTGAAAAAAATTAATATTAACAAGATTTTTATCACTATTTTGCATGGCTACTTTTAAGGCTTTAGGACTGATATCACAGGCATAAACGTTTAAATTGGTGTATTTCTTTAAAGTGATAGCAATTGCTCCAGATCCTGTTCCTATTTCAAAGATAGTATTATAATTTTTATTTTTTAAAAATTTTAGGGTTTTTTCCATCATTAATTCAGTTTCAAAACGGGGTATTAAAACATCTTCATTAACATTTATTTTAGTATTATAAAAATCAACATAACCAATTAAATATTGAATAGGGTAGTTTTCTTTTAATTTTTTTAATTTTGTATCGTAATCATGGGGATACATTTCTTTTAGAAGTTTTAAATCGGCATTACCAATATTATTCAAAAGATTCACCTGCAAGTTTTAGACGCATATCTTCATTAATTAAAGCTTCAATAATTGGTTCTAATTCACCATCCATGACACGATCAAGACTCATGATAGAGAAATTTATACGATGGTCTGTTACACGATTTTGAGGATAGTTGTAAGTTCTTATTTTTTCACTGCGATCGCCAGTACCAATTTTATTTTTACGTGTTGCTCCAAGCTCTTGTTCTTCTTTAGAGCGAATTTCATCTTGTATTTTGATTTTTAAAAGATTCATAGCTCGATCTCTATTTTTTAGTTGGCTTCGTTCGGTTTGACAAGTTACAACAACACCAGTAGGAATGTGGGTAAGTCTTACAGCGGAATTAGAAGTATTAACTGATTGACCTCCCGCGCCACTTGAATGGTAAACGTCCATTTTAATATCACTTTCTTTGATGTCAATGTTCGCGGTTTCTACTTCAGGCATAACTAAAACAGTTGCAGTAGAAGTATGAACTCTTCCTTGAGTTTCTGTCACTGGAACTCTTTGAACTCGGTGAGAACCACTTTCATATTTTAATTTTTTATAAACATCATTACCTTTAATCATAATTTCAACTTGAGAGAATCCTCCACTTGTTCCTTCTATCGCGTGTAATTCTTCAATTTTCCAATTATTTTTTTCAGCATAATATGTATACATACGATATAAGTCACCAGCGAAGATATTAGCTTCATCGCCACCCGCGGCACCCCTGATTTCCATGATAACATTTTTACCATCGTTTTCATCTTTAGGAACTAAAAGAATTTCTAATTCTTTAGTTATAGTTTCTAATTTAGTTTTTAACTCATTATGTTCTAATTCGGCCATTTCTTTTAATTCAGGATCTTGCATTAATGATTTTGCTTCTTCAATATTTTTTAAAGTATCTTTATATTCTTGATATTTTTTAACGGTTTCTTCTAAATCACTAGCTTCTTTAGATAATGTTTTTAATTTATTATAATCACTCATTACTTCAGGTTTAGTTAATTCAATTTGGAGTTCATTATATTTATTTTCAATACTATTTAATCGTTCAAACATAAAAAAATTCCTTTCTTTAATTACTTATATTATAGCAAACTCTAGTAAAAAAAACAAACATTAACTGTTTGCTTCTTCTTCATCAACATTTATTACCATAAAATCGTCTAAATCATCATCGGGCAAATCATCATCTGTTGCTTCATCATAGAAAATATCATCTTCATTTTCTTCTTCTATTTCAATTGGTTCATCATCTTCTACTTCTGTAATAATATTGTCATCTTCTTCTTCATCATCCACGATAACTTTAGGATTATGCAATTCTTTTAAATCCCATGAACCATCTTCTAACATGATAAATCTTTTATCTGTAGTTAATAATTCAAAAAAATCTCCGATACGATTTTCAAAATCGTTTTCACTTAATTCTAAAGCATCACAGACTTTTTTAAATAAAACATTTATTTTCATTTTTGTTTTTTCTTCGTTTAAGATTATATAAGCGATATCATCATAATTCATCGCTTCAAGTTCTTCTTTACTTATATTATTTAATTTCATATTATTCTCCCTTTGTTAGTTAAAACATTATATGACTTTTTTTTATAAAAGTGCATATGTATATTAACTTTTGTAATTGTAATATTAAAACATATATTTGTCAATCTTAATTTACATTTTTTCAGGAATATTTATACCTAAGATATTTAATAGTTTACAATTATTGTCATATATTACTTTAGTTAGTGTTAGCCATGATGTTTGTAGTTCTTTGTTTTCTTCTGTAATTATGTGATTTTCAGCATAAAAATTATTATATAAATTAGTAATTTTATATAAGTATTCACATATTTCATTTAGACTATAATTATCATAGCTACGTTTAATAATACGTTTTAAATCTAACATAGTTAGAATTATTTTTCTTTCATTTTCATTTATGATAGTCATTTTTTGAGGGTTAAGATTATTTTCTTGGGCTTTATTTAATAATGATTTCATTCTAATAGTAGAATATAAAAGATATGTACCAGTTTTACCATTTAAATCGGTGAATTTTTCAAGATCAAAATTATAATCAGTGGTACGATATGGTAAAAGATCAGCATATTTAATAGCTCCAATAGCGATTGTTCTAGCAATGTTAGTTCTATTTTCCGTGATGGTTGGGGTTAATCTTTTTTCACATTCTTCGGTTACCATGTCTAATAAATTAGCAAGAGGCATAACTCCTCCATCACGAGTTTTAAAAGGTTTACCTTCTGGACCATTCATAGTGCCAAAGCCATTAAAAATAAGTTTAGTTTCAGGTTTAATCATTTGACTTTTAGAGGCCGCTCTAAAAACTTGAGTAAAATGAAGTTCTTGTCTTTTATCAGTCATGTACCATATTTCGTCTAATTTAAAGTTATGGGTTCGTTCCCAAATCGCGGCTAAATCAGTTGCTTCATATGAGACAGCTTTATTACTTTTTACAAGTATTAGAGGAGGCATTTCTTTTTTATCAGTATCATTTTTTACATGAATTACTTTAGCTCCATCACTTTCTTCAATAATATTCTTAGAATAAAGGTATTCAAACATTTCATTCATGTATTCAAAGTTATCTGATTCTCCTTCCCATAAATCAAATGAAACATTTAAGTCTTGGTAAATTTTTTTAACTTCATTTACACTTACTTCTACAATTTTTTGCCATAAAGCATAATAACCTTTATGTTTGTTTTGAAGTTCATAATTTATTTTACGAGCTTCTTCCATAATACTTTCATTTTCTTTAGCTTTAGTAGTTGCAATGGGATATAATTCTAATAAATCATCATTAGTTATATTAAAGTTAGTTGGTTCTCCATTATAATCTTCTTTAAAATAAGGTAGTTCAGGATGTCTAGTTTTAATTTCTAAAATAACCATGCCCATAGGACGACCCCAGTCGCCTAAATGAACATCACTTATGGTTTTACAGCCAATAGCTTGACATAGTCTTTTTAAAGCTTCACCAATGTTAGCAGATCTTAAGTGACCAACATGTAAAACTTTGGCAACATTTGGACCTCCATAGTCTAAAAAAATAGTTTTATTGATATCTTGATGATAATTAATATCTATATTACTATTGCTTTCATTTATAAAATCTATTAAAAATTCATTACTAAATGTTAAATTAATAAATCCCGGGCCTGCGACTGAAGCGTCTTTTAATTCAGGATAAGCTTTTAATAATGGGATTAGTTTATTAGCTATTTCAACGGGATTTAGATTGTTTTTTTTAGCAAGAGGCATAATACCATTATATTGATAATCACCTAGCTCTGGTCTATTAGAGGGATTAATGGTAACGCTTGTTTCTTTAAAACCTAATTCTTTTAAACTTTGACTGATTTTATTTTCTAATAGGGATATTTTATAATTCATTTATTTCATCTCCAATGTCAATAATTATTTTTATTTGATATTCATTACTTGTTAGTTTATATGTAAATATAATATTTTTATTATGGTCATATTCAAAATTTATATAATTATGAGGAATTTCTAAGGATTGTTTTAAATCTTTTAAAGTTAATAGACATTTATCAGTTGTTATTTTTAAAATAGATTCATTATTTTCTTTAGTGAATGAAAAATTGTTTAAATTAAATCTAATGGTGTCATTATCAGTATGATATGTTAAAAAATCATCTTCTATTAACGCTCTAGTTGTGGTTTTAAATAGTAAGTTATTTTCTTCAAAAGTACTTACAGTAATATTATAGTACATATTTGTCCCTCATTTACATGTTAAATTATACTAAAGATAATTAATATTTACAATAAAAAAGAGATAATCTTATAATTTTTAATAAATTTACCATATTAATGTTAGGTGGTTACTTTGAAGTTAGTTAGATTTGGGTTAAAGTTTATAATATTTATGTTTATATCTTTTATAGTAATTATAATTGGATTATATACTTATGCTTTTTTAAGTCCTAAATTAGAGCTTAAAAGTGCGGGACAATTTCATATATATGATACAAATGATGAATTATTATATCAGGGTTCTAGTACTAGTGAATGGGTAGATTTAGATGATATTAATTATAATTTAATAAATGCCGTTTTAAGTGTTGAAGATAAGAATTTTTATAATCATCATGGATTTGATTATTTAAGAATAGCTAAAGCTATGTATCTTAATATTAAAAATAAAAAGATTACACAGGGAGCTTCTACTATATCACAACAATATGTTAAAAATATTTATTTAGATTTTGATTCTACTTGGGAAAGAAAAATAGAAGAAGCTTTTTTAACTTTAGAATTAGAAGTTCATTATTCTAAAGATGAGATATTAGAAGGTTATTTAAATACAATTAATTATGGACAAGGTAATTATGGAATTGCTAATGCTAGTAGATATTATTTTAATAAAGAGCCATTAGATTTAACTTTAGAAGAATCTTTGATACTTGCGGGTATTCCTAATAGTCCAGCATATTATAATCCAGTTGCAGATTATGATTTATCAATTAAAAGAGCTAAGATGGTAGGGCAGGCAATGGTTGATAATGATTTGTTAGAGCAAGATGTTTTAGATGGTTTGTTTAAGAATGAGATACCTATTTATGGAAAAGCATCAGAAGAGAATTTAGATATGTTAATGTATTATCAAGACGCTGTTATGCAAGAATTAAAACAAATAAAAACTATTCCAGATAATTTGATTCAATCAGGTGGAATTAGTGTTTATACTTATTTAGATTTAAATGCTCAGGAAATATTGGAACAGAATATTTTAAAGTATGTTAAAGAGCCGGATATAGAATCGGCAAGTGTAATAATTGATCCTAAAACGGGAGGAGTAATAGCTTTATCTGGAGGAGTAAATTATGCGAAAAGTCAATATAATAGAGCAATTCAGGCAACAAGACAAGTAGGATCTACGATGAAACCTTTTTTGTATTATGGGGCTTTGGAAGAAGGAATGACAGCTGCTTCAACTTTTAATAGTCAATATACAACATTTTCTTTAAGTAATGGAACTTTTTATTCACCTAAGAATTATGCTTCAATTTATGCAAATAAACCCATTACAATGGCAGAAGCTATAGCAGTATCTGATAATGTATATGCGGTTAAAACTAATATGTTTTTAGGGCCAGAAAAATTAGTTGAAGTAGCTAATAGGGTAGGAATACATTCAGAACTAGAGGCTATTCCATCTCTTGCTTTAGGGACTGAGGGTATATCAGTTTTAGATTTAGCTAGGGGTTATAATACTTTTGCATCAGGTGGATATAGAAAAGAAATTGGATTAATTAAAAGAATTGAAGATAAAGATGGAAATATTTTATATGAAAAAGAAGATAAGGAAGAACTAGTTTTAAATGAGAATTATACTTATATATTAAATGAGATGCTTTCTAATTCTACTAATAGTCAGTTTATAGATTATGCTAGACCAACGGCTTTAGTTATAGCTAGTAAATTATCAAGAAAGTATGCAATAAAAACAGGTACTACTGATAGTGATTTTTGGACAGTAGGTTATAATCCAGATTTACTTATGGCAACATGGGTAGGGTATGATGATGGAAGAGAAATTGAGGCGAAATATTCTAGTATTACAAAAGATATATGGGCTGATACTATGGAAGACTTATTAAAAGAAAAAGAAGCTTCTTGGTATGATACTCCTAATAATGTAGTAGGGGTAGTACTGGATGCTGCGACAGGAATGCCCACGAATAACTCAAGTAAAGCAGCTTTATTTTATTTTGTTAGAGGAACAGAAGATTTAACAA
This sequence comes from uncultured Bacilli bacterium, assembly GCA_947628905.1. Taxonomy (GTDB): domain Bacteria; phylum Bacillota_I; class Bacilli_A; order RF39; family UBA660; genus Caccenecus. The sequence goes on along the minus strand of CANRBQ010000008.1, from coordinate 17,999 downwards.
TTGATACGGAAAGTGTATTTAAGGAAAATAAAGAATAAAAAAATGTTAATAATTTATGAGTTATTAACAATTATTTTGTGTTATTTAAGTTTAATAATGACTGTCAAAAAAAGCGAGGAGAAACCCCGCATGGAATTTAATCTTGCCTAAGAATAAAAAGTTAGAGCAACTTAGGCAAGGATTTTTTTGCTATTTTATTATTATTTAAATTATTGAACTACATAGGGATTAATGTGTGTACCATCGCCAGACAATTTTACATTAGCAGAGAGATTTATTACAGGACGTACACCGAAGTCCGTGTTGCCCACGTGGTTGTGGGCGAGGTTGCCATACGAAAACACATAGAACACGTAAGCAAAGCCGTTGTAGAAGCCAGACGGAGACATGGTCCAATAACTTTGAGCTGTATATAAGTAAAATTGTTTATTATCGGATTTATTATTTGATCTCCCAAAATATCCTCCTGCGAATACTGTTTCGTCTATGGTGATTAATCCAATTGGACTATTTTCTCCATTGCCATTATTAGCTTTTAATTTATGATTGCCATAGTCGCTTCCATCTGGCTTCTGTGCTCCTGGAAGTGTGAATGTATCTTCTGTTCGAGTACACTTGAATGTTGGAGTATGTCTTTCATTGGCATTTTGATTTGAATCCAATAACCTACTAAATGGAGCATATGCTGTAGCATTTTTTCCATATCCCATTGCTGTATCGCTGGTCCACCATTGATTTGGTGTTGTATTTATCTGTCTATCATTACAAAATCCAGCATTCGGATCTATATACGTTCCATAATTTGTTTTTAAGTTAGTACTATACCAAGTATCTAATATTTTTTTAATGTCACTATCAAAATTATTTTGATGAGCTTGATTATAACTAGTTGTTTTAGTAGTTTCACTACCAGCACTACCTGTTTTATCTGTTCCATACATATATCCGACATATTTATTGTCATTATAATATTCATTGTATTTTGTTTGTATTTGACTACCTGTTCCATTATTATTTAAATATCCATCACTTGTTGGAGCACTAGTTCCTTTTCCAGCATATATCATTCTTATTGAACCATTACCATTTATTCTTATGATTCGCCACCATATATCATCATTACCTACTTTTCCAAACTTTACCCAATTATCTTTTACTTTTCCTCTAAAATAATAGGTTGTTCCAAAATCATCTGAATCTGAAAATAATTTAGATTTACCATTTGCATCTGCATGTTCTGTTTGATCCATATCTGTAAAACCATTTTTACTACCTTCTTCTGTTGTTCTGTTTGCTATTAATTGTTCTCCAGTTGTTTTTTGTTTATCTAAAAATATATAGCATTTTGTCCCTTTTTGATTTATTCCTATGTATATTTTTCCATTTTTGTATTCCATTGGTATATCTTTATGTTGAATACTATCTCCTGGAATTGTACAATAGCTATTTTGCATATTAACTTCATAGTTTCCAGTTGGTACTTCATCTGTTGGATTATATTTTTCACTTCCTTTTTCACTTTGTACATTTAATGCTAATACATTTAAATCTGCTAAACTATAACTTACTTTCCCTTTAACTATTTGAATATTGCTTGTAACCTGATATTTTGCTCTACTATTTGTTATATATACTATTCCTATTAACAATACTAATATTGTTATAACTAATATTACTTTCTCTTTTCTTCCTTTACTTAACTTCTCTATCCTCATACCTTTCTCTTCTTTCTAATTGATTACTCAATTATATTAGAAATTTCTAATTTATACTAAAATTATAATCTAGCAAGTGTAAATTGTCAATAAAAATATCGGTATTTTTTCTCTTTTGCAAAAATTGACAAATATCGTGAGAAAATTAGGCTGGTGAGCTATATTATGTATGGAAATAGACTTAGAGAATTAAGAGAAGAAAAAGAACTAACTCAAAAGGAGTTAGCTAATGTTTTAGGGATTACAAAAGAAGGTTATGGGCAGTATGAAAGAGAGTATGTTGTTATACCTATTAAACATCTTATAACTATTGCGATTTATTATGATTTATCAATAGATAATTTGTTTGGTTTTAATTTAGTTAATGACTATCAGATAATTAATAAGCAAGTTGATAAAAAATTATCTGGCATGAGACTTAGAGAGTTCAGAAAAAATCATCGCTTTACTCAGAAGAAATTAGCTGATATTTTAAGAACAACTCAGTCGGTAATAGCTGATTATGAAAAGGGTAGATATTTAATTGCTACACCATTTTTATATATGATATGTAATAATTATAGAGTTTCTGCAGATTATATATTAGGTAGGGTAGATAATCCTAAATTTATAAAATAAAAGTTAATAACTTTAGTGTTATTAACATTAGTATTAATTAATCTAGGTTTTTAGGGACTTTATTAACAATTAGGGAGAAAAATGATAGGACTTTAAATAATTAAGCTTGGTGTATTAGTCATTTCTTCAGGTAGTGCTATGTCCATATATTCAAGAATAGTAGGGGCTACATTGGTTAGATCTCCACTTTTTTTTAGGTTAATAGTATTATCTGTTACAATAAATGGTACTTTACTTGTTGTATGAGTTGTAACCGGATTGCCAGATTCATCAAGCATTATATCGGCATTTCCATGATCTGCTAAAATAAACATAGTATAAAAATTATCTTTGGCTACTTCATATAATCTTTCTAAGCATACGTCTACTGTTGTAACTGCTCTCATTGTGGCATCTAAATTACCAGTGTGACCGACCATATCAGGATTTGCAAAATTCATGAAAATAAAATCTGTATCTTTTTCCATAGATGTTATGGCTTTTTTGGTTATTTCAATAGCACTCATTTCTGGTTTTAAGTCATAAGTTTCAACTTTAGGTGAAGGAATTAATATTTTATCACATTTATCAATTTTGCCATTGTACATACCATCAAAGAAATAAGTTACATGCGCGTATTTTTCGGTCTCGGCTATTCTACTTTGAGTTAAACCTAAAGTACTTAAATATCTTCCTAAAGAATTGGTAACATTTATATCTTCTAAAAAATTGATTGTTTTGATATCTTTATCAATAGGGAAAAATGAATAAATTTTGGAATTGCTAAAATTATATGTTGGAAAAGCATCAGTATTAGATGAAAGAGCTCTAATAATTTGTTTAGCACGATCACTACGATAATTCATCCAAAGAATTAAATCACCATCTTTAATAGTGTTTTTAGAATTAATTATTATAGGATATAGAAATTCATCTGTTAAATTCTTTTTATATAAATTTAAAACTCCTTCAGTAGCTGTTTTGGCTGAGATACCTATACCTTTTGTTAATAAATCATAATATATTTTAGTTCGATCATAATTGTTATCTCGATCCATAGCGTAATATCTACCACATATAGATGTTATGTCGACTAAATCATCATCTTTAATTTTGTTTTCTAATTCACTTATAAAATTTATACCAGCATTTACTTTGGTATCTCGACCATCGGTGATAAGATGAAAATGGATTTTTTGAGCATTATTTTGTTTTAATAATTCATATATACTAATAAAATGTTCAAGATTAGAATGAACTTTACCATCACTATAAAGACCTATTATATGAACTGTTTTTTGTTTTGCTTCATTTATAAAGTCATTAAAAATAGTGTTATTAGTATTTACTTCTTTTAGAAACTCTGTGATACGAGGACCATGTTGCATAATTTTTCTTCCGGCGCCAATTGTCATATGGCCAATTTCACTATTGCCAAATTCTCCAGGATTTAGACCAACATATTCTTCTGAGGCATAAAGAGTAGTATGTGGGAAACTATTCCATAATCGATCAAAATTTTTAGTGTCGGCCATTTTAATAGCATTACCATACTCTTCTTCTCGATAACCAAAACCATCTAAAATTACTGTTAAAATTTTACGCATTTAACTCACCTTTTCTATTAAAATAATATCATAATTTTTAGTAAATTACAAATTTTTACATTAAAAAAAGGCTTAAGCCTTTAAATATGGAGTAATTTACGATCAAAACGAAGACGATCGGCAATTGTAGCAATAAATTCAGAATTAGTAGGTTTAGCACGATCAAAGGCAACAGAATTACCAAATATTTCTTCCATTAATTCATAATCTCCACGGTTCCAACTAACTTCAATAGCGTGTCTAATTGCTCTTTCAACACGAGATGCAGTAGTTGAGAATTTTAATGCTACTTCAGGATAAATTTCTTTGGTAATACCACTGTAGGCATCACTGTTTTTATAAAATAAGAAGACACTTTCTCTTATATATGTATAACCTTTAATATGACTTGGTATTCCTAATTGATGTAATAATTTACTTATGGCTACATGAATTTCACGATCTTTATCGTTTAGTTCAACTGTTTTAACAAATTCACGATTAGATAATTCTAAAATTCTTGTTTCTAAAGCAAGCATGCTAAAAGGTTTTAACATGTAATAGCTTACACCATAGTTATTAGTCATATTTATAGTATATTCTTTTTTATAGCTTGTAACAACTATGACTTTTTTCTTGATGTTTTGTTCTTTCATTTTTTGTAAGATAGTTATACCATCAATTTCTGGTAAAATTAAATCCATTACGATGATGTCAAATTCATTGTTGTGATTAAGTATGTAATCTAAAGCAACCTCCCCATTTTCAATAGTGTTTACTACTTTGATTACTGCGTGACTACTAAATTGTTCTTTGATTTTAGTTGTAACATTTTGATTGTTATCAACAACTAAAACTCTTGTTATGTTTTCCATTTTCTTCTCCTTCATTTAGTTACTTATTTACTACACGCATGATTATTGTATCATATATATAGAATTGTATCAAGTAAATGTTTTGACAAGTTTTGTCTAATATTGTAAATCATTGTCGAATTTTGTCGAAATAAAAAAGAACTATTTGTTAGGAATAGTCATTTTTTCTACTATTAACTCTAAATTAGCAGGATTAAGGACTGAGGAACTAACTATAAAACCATCTATTTCTTTTAGAGTATTTAATTCAGAAATATTATCAGGAGTGATATTTCCCCCAAAAACAATTGGAATTTCATAATTATAGTAAGAATAGATTATATTTTTAATAAAGTTAATTGTTTCTTTTATTTTAGTAATATTGTATGATGTATTTGTTCCTATTAAATAAGTTGGTTCATATGCTATAATTATATTAGAGTATAATTTAGGATTAATATTATTAAAAATTTGAGATATTTTTTTACTTAAAGTTTGATATTCAACTTTGCGAGCTAATTCTTCTTTGGTTTCTCCTAGGCACAGAATTATTTTTAGATTTTGTTCTAAAGCATTTTGGGCTTTTTTAATAATATCTGGGATTGTTTCATGATAATATTTATATCTTTCATAGTGACCTATAATAGTATATTTAACATTTAGACTTTTTAATTGTTCAATAGTAATATTACCAGTGATATTTCCTATATTTTTAGCAGTTATATCCTGAGTACATAAATTTATATTGGTATCATTAAATAATGGTAAATAAATGTTACTAGGAGCTAAGATAAAATTAATATTTTTAAAGTCGATATGTTTTAAAAAATCTTTATATAATAACATGTCATAGTAATTTTTTTGAGCTTTTAAATTACAAATCAAGTGTTTCAATATTATCTTCCTCACTTATAGCTTCAATTCCTGGTAATGTGTTTTTAGCAATGTATTCTAGAGTTGCTCCTCCTCCACTGGATACATTTTTAAAAGTGTCTTTAAAACCAAGATTATTCATGGCTGATATAGTGTCTCCACCTCCAATAATAACATTTCCAGAAGTGTTTTTTAAAGTATTAAATATTTCCATAGTACCATTTTTAAAAGCATTTTCTTCATATACTCCCATAGTACCATTTAGAAATATAGTTTCACTTTCATTAATAATAGAACTATATTTAGCAGTAGTTTTAGAGCCTATATCTTTAATAATATCTTCGGCTTTTATTTGATTGATATTTTTTAAAGTAGGAGTTTTGTTATAAGTTGATTCCACTATAGCGTCTAAAGGAAAAGCAAATTTTTCTTTATATTTTAGCATTAAATTTTTTAGTTCTTCGATAATTGTTTCATTAGTTGTTTTTAATGATGTACCAACATTTAGGCCGAGACTAGCTAAAAATGAATTAGCAATTCCTCCACTTACTAGTAAATGATCACATTTAGGTAATAAGCTTTTAATTATTTCTAATTTATCATCAACTTTGGCACCTCCCATAATAACAGTGAATGGGGGCTTTGGGTCAAGTAAATTATCATTTAACATGTTAAGTTCTTCTTCAAATAAAAAACCAAGACAGTTGGGTAAATATTTGGGAATACCTACAACAGTTGTGTGAGCACGATGAGCAGAAGCAAAAGCATCTAATACAAATACTTCACCTAGACTTGCTAATTTTTTAGCAGTATCATCATTTAATGTAGATTCAAGATTGTTAGGAATATCTAAAAATCTGGTATTTTCTAAAAGTAATATTTCTTTTGGTTGTAAGTTTAAAGCTATATTTTTGGTTTCTTCTGATAATATATCATCGGCAAATTTAACTTCAGTATTTAATAATCTACTTAATACATTTTTTACAGGTAAAAGAGTATTTTCTTTTTTGTCATCTTCATTTTTGATACGTCCTAAATGACTCATAATAATTATTTTACAATTATTTTCAAGTAAATAATTAATTGTTTTTAGGCTTTTAATTATTTTAGTTTCATCTAATACATTACCAGCTTTAATAGGTACATTTAAATCACATCTTACTAATACACGTTTATTTTTAATATACATATTTTTTAAGCTTTGTTTCATTTTTATCCCTCATATTCTATTTATATTATAACTTATTTAAGATGGATTTTAAATAAAAATTAAGTTCTTTTATAAATTTTATATTTATGATTAATTGAATAAATATTTTAGATTAACACTTCATATTATTAGAATAATAGGAGGCATTATGAATAGATTACTTGTATTAGTGATTATAGTGTTAATACCCGTAACATGTGTTACTTATTCAAATGAAGAAGCTGTTATAGCTGAAGCTACTTTGGAGAATTATAGTTTAGAATGGCAATTAAAAGATAAAGAAAATGATGTTAGTGTTGATACAAATAATGAATCTTATCAAGTTTTAATAAGCAATAATAAAGATAGAAGTAATGCTTTTTATGTTGATTTAGAAGATTATATAATTGGAGTAGTTGCAGGTGAAATGCCAGCATCTTTTAATATAGAGGCTTTAAAAGCACAGGCAGTGGCGGCAAGGACTTATGCGTTATATAAAATGCAAAATATTAAAAATTATGTACTTGCAACATCGGTAAGTGATCAGGTGTATTTAAGTAGTGATGCAATGAAAAGAAAATGGGGAAGTGATTATGATTATTATTATAATAGGGTTAAAGAAGCTGTAGATAGTACTAAGGGAGAAGTTTTGACTTATAATGATGAATTAATAATTGCTTATTATTTTGCTATATCTAATGGTTTTACTGATGATGGAAAGACTGTTTTTAATGATGATAAAGCTTATCTTATGAGTGTTGATTCTTCATGGGATAAAAATTATAAAGCTTATTATTCTGAAGCTGTAATGTCTAAAAATACTTTTTGTGCTTGTTTAAATATAAGTTGTGATACAATTAATATTAATAATATAGTTCGTAGTGATAATCATTATGTAAGAGAGATAACTATTAATGGAAAAACTTTTACAGGTATTCAAGTTTTTAATAAATTAAGTCTTAAATCAACAGATTTTGAAATAATACCTGAAGGAAATAATATAAGAGTTAAAACTTATGGTTTTGGACATAGTGTGGGTATGAGTCAATATGGTGCTCAGGGGATGGCAAGTTCTGGTTATTCATATCAAGATATTTTAAAACATTATTATCAAAATACAGAATTAAGTAAAATATAAGTATAAAATTTTTAAAGTTGCTCACTTTAATAGTAAGAAAGGTGAGTAATTAATGAAACAAAGAAAACTTCGAGGATATGTTTTACCAGCATTATATGTGCTTATTTTAATGTTAGTGTTTGGGGCTGTTAGTTTAGTTAGTACTTTATTAAAAAGTAATCCAGGATATCTTTATTCAATAGGTATATTAAATAATAATACAGTACCCGTTGTGGATGTGGAAGGTAAGGTTCCAATGGTTGTAATTAAACCTTATGTAGGAGATACTGTAGAAATTGCAAATACTTTTTATGATATTAAAGATGAGGCAGAAGAACAAGAAAAATCTTTAATTTATTATCAAAATACTTATATGAAGAATACAGGAATATTATATACTAGTAAAGATACTTTTGATGTTGTTATGGTTTTAGATGGAGAAATTGTAAATGTAAAAGATGATGATATTTTGGGGAAAGTTGTAGAAGTACAATATAATACAGATTTAAGAGCTATTTATTATAGTTTAGATGAAGTTCTTGTTAAAGTGGGAGATAAATTATTGCAGGGAGAGATAATAGGAAAAGGGGGATCTAATAGTATAAGTAATGCTAAATATAATTTACTTTTTGAAGTTTATTATAAAGGGGCATTAATAGATCCAGAAGAATTTTATAAAATGGATGTTGGAACGCTTGATTAGATTATGAAACTTCTTTTTTTAAAGAGGTTTTATTTTGTTTTTTTGGAACATAATAATAAAAGGGAATGATGAAAGTGAAAGATATAATTGTTTATGTATGGGATAATAAAATAGGAATTATATATAAAAATAAGCTTATAAAAAAAGATTTTGAAAGTATTGATAATGGTTTTATTGTAGATAAAGAAAAGTTTATGTATGAATTTTTAAATGTGATGAAAAAAGAAAAAATAAAAGGGAAACTATTAGGAGATAAAATAACTATTGTTAAAGAATCTTTTTATACTTTTAGTGATGTATATTTTTTAGAGAGTGTATTTAATGAATTAGGATTTATTAAAGTTAATTTTATAGATATTAGAATATTTTTTGATAGAGAAGCTACATATATAGAAATAAATAAAAAATATATGATTATTAATTTAGATAAGGGTTTATATTTAGAACTTATTTATTATAAAGATATACCTAAAATAATTGAGTATTTTAAAGAATATATAAAGAAAGATGTAATTTTATATGGTACTTATAAAGATATTCCAAATATTAAAGTTAGAGGCTTAAATGTTTATTTTATGGATAATAGAATGACTTATATTACAGATTGTTTACTCAAAGTAAAAAAATAGTAAGTTGGACATCATCTTTTCTTTGACTTTATAAGAAGTTTATATTATAATTACTTTTAGTAAACTTGTATGGAGTGATTATAAAATGGTTAAGTTTATTTTAGTAGATGATGATAATAATGAGTTAGAGCATATTAAAGGCTTACTAAATGAAATCGTTGAGGATGATAAGGAAATTTGTTGCTTTTCAAAAGTTACCCCAGAATTAAAACAAGAAATAAAGAATACTGATAACAGAAAGGTTTATGTTCTGGATATTGAGCTAGGAAATAGTAAGGTAAGTGGTATTAATATTGCTAAACTTATTAGAGCTACGGATTGGGAAAGTGAAATAATCTTTATTACAAATCATGATAAAATGTTTGAATCAGTACATAGAAGTATTTATGAAGTTTTTGATTTTATAGAAAAATTTCATGATTTTGATAAAAGATTTAAGAAGGATATTAGAGAAATTTTAAAAAGAAATTTTGATAATAAAATGTTTGTATATAAAGCAAATAACGTTGATTTAACTTTGTATTATAAATATATTCTTTATATTTATAGAGAAAAAGAAGAAAGAAAATTAGTTATAGTTACGAATAACAACAGCTATAGAGTCAATATGTCAATTAAAGAAATTTTAACTTTATTAGATGACAGATTTAAACAGTGTCATAGGTCTTGTATTGTTAATGTGAATAGAGTAGAAGAATTTAATTATAAAGAGGGTTATTTTGTTTTAGATACCGGTATAAAAATTTATATGTTATCTAAAAAGCATAAAAATGAGGTTTGCAATGAATGAGCTTGTTATTTTTACGTTGGGGAGTTTTTGTTCTCTTCTTGGTTTATCATATTTTTATTATAAAATAAGTGAAGCATCAATAAAAGTAAATTTAAAAGTAGTATTATCTTTAATTTATGGGACTTTACTGAGTGCAATAGTGAAACATTATAATGTGACGTTTGTTAATATTACTTCTTATTTTTTTGTTATGCCAATTTTGTTTTATAATTTGAAACCTTTGCCTATTAAAAAATTTACTTTATATTTAATAATAATTTGGCTATATGGTTTAATTTTAGATTTAGTTTCTATGATAATTTTTTCAGTTACCTCTGAAATTTTTGGCTTTGATATAATATCTCGATTTTCTTTGGCTACAGTAGTTCTTTCTGTATTTGTACTTATTATGTTTATTATTCTAGCAAATATTAAAAAGGTTAAAGTCTTTACGGAGTATTTATGTAAATCTTTTTTAAAATTAAAATTTTCTAATTTTTCTTTAATCATATTTTCTATGTTTATATTTTTTATAGGAATGTTAATATTTATTAATATGAATCATTTACAAGTTGATTTGCTTTTATTTCTGATCATTTTATTAATGACTATTGTCTTTGTATTATTAATTAAAGCTAAAATAGATTCTGATGAAATGAATAAATATTTAAATACTTTAAAAGAGAACAATGATTTTTATATAAAATTGGATGATGAAAATAGGATTTTTAGACATAATTTAAATGCTAAGCTTTTAAGTATAAGATCTGTTTCTAATAAAAAAGCTATGGCATTAATTGATGATTTAATTGAGCAATATCAGAAAACGAAAAGATTTTCAAAAGGTATTAAGATTATTCCATATGGATTAAATGGTATTATTTATCAAAAGCTGCATGATTATATAGATTTATTAAATATTAAAATAAAGAATAATATAGATTATGATATTTTTAAATATTTGACTCCTAGAAGATATAATGTATTTGTTGAAAAATTAGTTGTTACTTTAGATAATGCAATTGAAGCTGCATTGAATAGCAAGAAAAGAGTTATATACATAGATTTGTATGATACTGAAGAAAAAATTGTTATAGAAATAAAAAATAGTTTTAATGAAACAATTAATGTTGATGAACTAGGAAATAAGAATTATACAACTAAGGGTAAGAAACATGGCGTGGGTTTATTTTCAATTATTAGAAGTAATGAAGCAAAAGTTTCTTTTAAAATCGTTAATGATCTTTTTATTACAAAAATTACAACAAAGAAAAGAATTTTAGAATTATAATAATAGAATAATTAGAATTAAAAAAAGTAGATAATTTTTTCTAATATCTACTTTTTATATTGCTTTAAAATTTGATTTCCAAATTTTTATAATAATTCTTCTGGGCAATTTGGTTCATCAAAAATAAAGAAAAATGTGAATGATGAAGTTGTTGCTTCAGCAGCACCACTTAGTATGTTTGCTAGTAATCCCATAATTCTACCTCCTTTACTACTTTTTTTGTTTAAATCTATATTAAATAAAATTTAAACCGTATTTGGCTTTTTCTTGTAGTATTTATAATTATTAAATTTTGTTTTGCTTAATTTATATGTTATCGGATTAATCAATATGCATTGGACTAATAAAGCATACAATAAAGCATTGTTTATAAGAGTGTTTTTATTAATGCAGAAAATCAATGAATATATTAGTACTATACATATGCTTGTAATTTTGCACATATGACGTTGCTTGACTCTTATAAGTGGTTTTTTTGGTGTGTCGGCTGGTGACCACAATATCATAGATATTATGGCTATTCCTAAAATAATATATCCAATGTAGCTAGGAATGATAAAATTTTTAGTGAGATAAGGTATTACATTGTAAATAATTATTGTCATTATCCAGCAACTTAAGTTTGATTTAGCATGCATTCCATAACTGCAAGCTCTGATGCAGGCATAGAATAGCAAAAAAAGTAATGTTTCAAAAATTGTTTTTGTAATAATGCTTATGATTATAACTATTGTTAATTTAACAATTAAACTATATATTCCTTCTAGTCCATATCGTAATTTTAGAATTTTTAAATCATCACATTTTTGATATTTGCTAATAAAATTAATACTTGAATTTACAAATTTTTCTTTCATTTATATTTCCTTTACTACGAGAATATTATAACTTAAAAATGATTAATTTTAAATTTAGTTTGCTTTAAGTAAATGATAATTAGTTTAAAAATCAAAAAAATCAAATTTTATTATATGAAAATTTTTTTTGAAACATAAAAATAATATTTTTAGGCATACATAATTTTAATTTAAAGTTATATGTGGTATCTTTGGAATGACTTAATAAGGAAGAGTAGTTAATCTTGCAAAATTTGTCGAACGATTTTTATTGAGTTGGGGGTGGCTTGTATGTTATTTTTAATACGGAGGTAGAAAGGCTAGGTGTGATATGCAAGGTAAAGTTAAGTGGTTTAATAATGAAAAAGGCTACGGATTTATTGAATATGAAGATTTAGAAGATATCTTTGTTCATTATTCGGCTATTGTCAAAGAAGGCTACAAGACTTTAAAAGAAGGTGCGATAGTTGATTTTAAACTTATTGAAACTTCTAAAGGATTACAAGCAGTTGATGTTTGTGAAAAAGAACTTACTACTATTTAAATTAGTAGTTTGTTTTTTTTCTTTTTCATGATATAATTAATTAAAGGTTAGGTGATTTTATGGAACTCCAAATAAGAGGAGATAAGATAACTGTTACAAAATCTATAAAAGATTATGTAACAGAAAAGATGGGAAGACTAGATAAATATTTTGATGCAGATAAAAAAATTACAGCTCAAGTTATTATTAGAGTAAAAAATAAAGAACAAAAAGTTGAAGTTACTGTACCTACCAATAAGTTTACTTTGAGGGCTGAAGAAACTCATAATGATTTATATGCAGCGATTGATTTAGTTATTGATAAGCTAGAAAGACAAATAAGAAAAAATAAAACTAAATTAGATACTAAATATAAGAATCTTATTCAACTTGATATAAATACTAATTTTGATGTTCAGGATGATGAGGAAGAAGAAGTAAAAATTGTTAAAAGAAAAACTATTGATACTAAACCAATGGATGAAGAAGAAGCTATTTTGCAAATGGATTTATTGAATCATGATTTCTTTGTTTTTAAAAATGTTGATGAAGAATGTGTTTCTGTAATGTATAAAAGAAAAGATGGTAATTTTGGTATAATTAATGTAAAATAATGACTGTTAAGAGTCATTTTTTACTTTGGTTAAGTGATTGTAAAGTGTTATAAATTAGAACTATATATACTTGTTTTAATAATTTCTTTATGTTTAAATATTGTTTGAGAGAGGGCGCTTAATTGAAGAATATAGAAAGAATTATTTATATAGTAACAATTGTTATTTTATTAGTTGTTATTGCGGGTGGAGCAACTTATATATTTATGTTAAATAAAAGTAATGATGATATTGTAGATAAAGATGATGATAGAGATGATTTTGATTCTAGTGATGATTCATTAGATAATGTGGGAGTTAAGTTTATTAAAACTAATGTTATTGGAAATAGAATTGTTCAAGAATATGAAATTTCTTTAAATGGAAAGACTAATAAATTAAAAGTTGATTTTGAATATTCTACTGATGATGAATGGGAATTTGTTAATGGAAAGTTTAATGATAATATTTTATATGTAGATGAAGAGAGTATGTATGATGATGATGGAGAACTTGATGTTAATAAAAATGAAATGTTTAATTCTAAAAATTTAAGAGAAGAATTTAATAAAAATAATTTTAGAATAATTAAAGGAGAAGATAATAAAGATTATTTACTTATTATGACTGAAGAAAATAATTTAAGTCATTTATTAATTTTGAATGATGATTTAGAAGTGATAAATAAAATCTTTGATAATTATGGAGTAGAAGCTTCTAATGATGAAGATAAGAAATATGGAATGGTTATTTTGGGTTATAATAATTGGAAAATAGATAGTACTAATAAATGGGTTAAGTATAATGATCAATTTGATTTGTGTGATAGTGATGATATGTGTTATCCTCATTTAAAAGTAGAAGATAATAAAATATATTATTTATATCCTGATTTAAAGAGTGATTTTAAAGAAGGGGATTATGGTTATTTAGAAGAAAGAGTGTATACAATTAAAGATAATGAAATTCATTATGAAATAGTTGATAGAAATAAAATTATTGATGCAAGTGGACAAATACCATAGATTATAAATGGTATTTTTTAATTTTTATATGTTGATGATGTTAAAATTATTTGTACTAGAATAAAAGATATGATATAATCTTTGTTATGGAAGGTGAATTACATGGGATTTTTACGTAAAATTTTTGATACCGAATATAAAGAATTAAAAAAATTTGAAAAGATTGCAGATCAGATTGTAGCTTTAGATGAAGATATGAGTAAATTATCTGATGAAGAATTAAAAGCTAAGACAGAAGAATTTAAAGATAGACTTGCTAAGGGAGAAACACTTGATGATTTAATTGTGCCTGCTTTTGCAGTAGCAAGAGAAGCAGCATTTAGAGTTATAGGCGAAAAACCTTATTATGTGCAAATATTAGGTGGTTTAGCGATTCATTTTGGTAATATTGCGGAAATGAAAACTGGTGAAGGTAAAACTTTAACAGAAACTATGCCTACATATTTAAATGCTTTAACAGGGCTTGGAGTACATGTTGTAACGGCTAATGAATTTTTAGCAAAACGTGACTCTGAATGGATGGGTAACATTTATCGCTTTTTAGGTTTAACAGTTGGACTTAATATGCGTGAGATGTCTGCAAAAGAAAAACAAGAAGCTTATAATTGTGATATTTTGTATTCGACTAATAATGAAATTGGTTTTGATTATTTAAGAGATAATATGGTAGTCCAAAAAGAAGGCAGAGTACAAAGACCACTTAATTTTTGTATTGTTGATGAAGTGGATTCAATTTTAATTGATGAAGCTAGAACACCACTTATTATTTCGGGAGGAAGATTTAATTCTAATAATTTATATATAGATGCCGATAGAGCAGTTAAAAGACTTAAAGAAGAAGAGGATTATGTTGTAGATGCTAAGACTAAAAGTGTTTCTTTAACGGAAGAAGGTAGTAGAAAAGTTGAAGGAATATTTAATTTAAAGAATTTATATGATTTAGATAATACAGCATTAGTTCATCATTTAAATCAAGCATTAAAAGCTAATTATGGGTTTAAAAAAGATGTTGATTATGTAGTACAAGATGATGAAGTAATTATTGTAGATCAGTTTACAGGAAGACTTATGCATGGTAGACAATTTAGTGAAGGATTACATCAAGCAATTGAGGCTAAAGAAGGAGTAACAATTAATACAGAAACTAAAACGATGGCTACTATTACGTTCCAAAATTTATTTAGAATGTATAATAAACTTTCAGGTATGACTGGTACTGCTAAAACAGAAGAAGAAGAATTTAGAAATATATATAATATGTATGTTATAGAAATACCTACTAATAAACCGGTTATTAGAGAAGATTTAGCAGACCTTGTTTATGCGACAAGTAAAGCTAAATATAAAGCAATTGTTAATACAGTAAAAGATATAAATGCAACAGGTAGACCAATTTTGATTGGTACTATAAGTGTAGAAGCAAATGAATATTTAAGTAGTTTACTTACTAAAGCAGGACTTAAACATGAAGTGTTAAATGCTAAAAATCATGAGAGAGAAGCTGAGATTATTGCGAAAGCTGGAGAAAAAAATGCAATAACTTTAGCTACTAATATGGCTGGTCGTGGAACAGATATTAAACTTGGTGAAGGTGTTAAAGAATTAGGTGGTTTATGTGTAATTGGAACAGAACGTCATGAATCTCGTCGTATCGATAATCAGTTAAGAGGTCGTGCTGGTCGTCAAGGAGATCCAGGAATGAGTCAATTCTTTGTTTCTTTTGAAGATGATTTAATGCGTCGTTTTGGGACAGATAGAATTAAAGGTATGCTTGAGAATTTAGGTATAGATGATCAAGCAATTAGAAGTAAAACTTTAACACGTTCAATTGAATCTGCGCAAAAGAAAGTTGAAGGTAATAACTATGATATTAGAAAGAGTTTGCTTGATTATGATAATGTTTTAAATGAGCAAAGAGAAATAATTTATGCTAGACGTAATGAAGTATTAGATATGGATTCTATTCATGATAGAGTAATAGATACATTTAAAAATGTTATTGCAGATATTTGTGAAGCACATTTGGCTCCTGAAAATTATTTAACTGAATCTGATAAAGATGAAATTGTAGAATATGTTAATAATAATTTCTTAAAGAAAACTGATTTGAAATTTGTTGATGTTAAAGATTTAAATGATGAAGATACAGTTAAATTTATTCAAGATTTAGTAATTAAAGATTATGAAGAAAAGATTAAAGATGTTCCAGTTAGTGATGATTTTGAAAAGGCTATAACTCTAAGAGTAATTGATTCTAATTGGGTTGATCATATGTCTGCGATGGAACATTTAAAAGAAGGTATTGGGCTTAGAGGATATGGACAAGTTAATCCAGTTCAAGCTTATACAATGGAAGGCTTTCAATTATTTGAAGAATTTTTAACAAGAATTGATAATCAAATTGCAACATTTTTACTTAATGCGGAGATTAGACAAAATATCGAAAGAAAGCAAACTTTAGAAGGTCATGCAAATGATGGTAAAGAAAAAGAGAAAGCTGCTCCTAAAAGAGTAAATAAAGTTGGAAGAAATGATCCATGTCCTTGTGGAAGTGGTAAAAAGTATAAAAATTGTTGTGGTAAATGATTATAAAATAAGGATTTACAAGCAGTTTTTGAAAAAATAAAATATTTGCAAATTTATAATTTGTTTGCAAAAAATAAAAAAATTATTTAAATTATAAGAAATGTTAACGAACAAAGTATGTTAACATTTTTAATATGCAATTCAACAGAATTGCCGCGACTAAATAAGTCGCGTGTAAATCCACCTGCTATGCGGGTGTGAATAGAGAAAGCGATAGCGAGTATTAAAAAATAATTCTCCTTCTGATATAATATAAATTGGTCTGCCAACCAAAATATAAAAATCAGAAGGAGGATTATTTTTATGAGACAAAAAAGAAATGATGAAGAGAGTAGCTTATCTCATACAAAATGGAATTGCACGTATCATATAGTATTTGCACCAAAATATAGAAGAAAAGAAATCTATGGAAAGCTACGAAGTGATATAGGAAAATATCTAAGAAGGTTATGCGAATATAAAGGTGTGGAAATAGTTGAAGCGAATGCGTGTAGTGACCATATACATATGATGGTTAAAATACCACCTAAAATTAGTGTATCATCTTTTATGGGATATTTAAAGGGGAAAAGTGCATTAATTTTTATGAAAAAACAAAAAGTGTGTTCCTTTTAACATACACATATGGTATAATGTATGTAGAAAGGAACAAAAGAAAATGAATAAAGAAGATATTATATTAAATTTAGCTAAAAAAAATAATGGAATTATTACCACAAAAGAAGTAGTAAGTAAAAATATAAATAAGATTTTTTTGACAAGATTAGTTAATAACAAAAAACTAGAAAGAGTAAAAAAAGGTTTATATGTTTTGCCTTCTACTTGGGGTGATGAATATTTCAATTTAATTTATGGAAATAATGCAGTTTTTTCTTATGAAACAGCTTTATATTTTTTAGAACTTTGCCAGTCAGTTCCATGTGAATATCATATTACAGTAAATAGGGGATATAATGGAAGTTTAAGGAAAATTAAAAAAGTGAAACTACATTTTGTGAAAAAAGAATTATTTGATTTGGGCTTAATTGAGATTAAAAGTCCTCAAGGACAATTTATAAAATGTTATAATGCAGAAAGATGTATATGCGATTTACTTAGGAACAGAGATAATCA
>CANRBQ010000007.1 GCA_947628905.1 uncultured Bacilli bacterium | reverse complement strand
CTTTTTTTCAATTGTATGATATAATTCTTGTACTGGAGATGATATTATGTTTGAATATATGGGAGATAGAATTAGTAAAGCTATTAAAAATATTCGAGGTATGGGTCGTATTACTGAAGATAATATAAGTGATGCTATGAGGGAGATTAGACTTGCTTTACTGGAGGCAGATGTTAATTATCAAGTGGTTAAAGAATTTGTCCAAAATGTTAAAGAAAAAGCTTTAGGTTTAGATGTTGAAAAAAATATAAAACCTGATGAATTATTTATTAAACTTGTTAAAGATGAATTAGTTAAATTACTTGGGGAAGATTATGTACCTTTAACAGTTAACAATGGGACTACTATCTTAATGTTATGTGGTTTACAAGGAAGTGGTAAAACAACCACGGCTGGTAAACTTGCGAATTTTTTAAGAAATAAAAAACATAAAAAACCTTTACTAGTTGCTTGTGATATATATAGACCCGCGGCGATAGAACAATTAGAACAAATTGGTAAAAGTTTAAATATTCCAGTTTTTACTAAAGGAAAAATAAATCCTGTTGAAATAATAAAAGAAGCTTTAGAATATGCTAAAAATAATGATTTAGATTATATTATAATTGATACAGCTGGTAGATTACAAATTGATGAAGATTTAATGAATGAATTAAAAGATATAGAAACTAATTTTAAAATAGATGAGGCTATTTTAGTTATTGATGCGATGATGGGGCAAGATGCTATAAATGTTATAAATGGTTTTAATAATACTTTAAAATTAACAGGAACTATTTTAACTAAATTAGATGGTAATACTAAAGGTGGTGTTGCTTTATCTGTTAGACATTTAACTAATATTCCAATTAAATTTGTTGGGGATTCCGAAAAAATGGATGGTTTAAGAGAATTTTATCCGGTTGCTATGGCGGAGCGAATTCTTGATATGGGGGATATTTTAGGTATTGCTTCGAAAGTAGAAGATATAATTAATGAAGATGAAGCTAAAGAAGAAATGCAAAAAATGAAAAAGGGGAATTATGATTTAGAAGATTTTTTAAAAAATTTAAAACAAATTAAAAAATTAGGACCTTTAGAAAATATTTTAAAAATGCTACCAGGGGCAAGAAAAATGGGATTAAATAATATCAATATTGATCCTAAACAAATGGCTCATGTAGAAGCAATTATTTTATCAATGACACCATATGAGAGAAAACATCCTGATGTTTTAAAAGCAAGTCGAAAAGTAAGAATCGCTAAAGGAAGTGGGAGAAGTGTTGAAGAAGTAAATAGACTTCTAAATCAATTTATGGAAATGAAAAAAATGATGAAGCAATTTTCTAATGGAAATATGAAGCTTCCTTATTAAAAATAGGTTATTACCTAAACATAGATTTCGATTATTCATAAAATACAGTAGAAAGGAAAAGTGATTTTTTATCTTGAAAATTAATAATAATCGAGATTGTGAATCTATGGGAGAAGGTACTTTTTATAATGCTTCATATCAAATGGAAGATGGTATGTGCTGTCAAAATATGGGAGTAATGCAAGATGCTATGCCTGGGGTAGTTTGTCCTCCAGTATATGAATGTCCAAGAGAAACAGTATGTCATCGTTATATATGTCATGAAGTACCTCATATTCAACCATGTAATACGAGAATAATAAATCATCATATTTATAGACATACATTTACACCAACATATTCTTGTTGTGAAGAAAATGAAGTGCAAAATGTTTATGAAAGAAGATGTTGTTAAGAAGATTTAATTCTTCTTTTTTATTTTTAAGTAAATTCATATAATTAAGTGGTGATGATATGAATTTAAAAATTATGATAAAAGGTTTTATAGTGGGTATAGCTAAAATTATTCCAGGGGTAAGTGGAGCCATGTTAGCTTTAACTTTAGGGATATATGAAGATATTATTAAAGCAATAACTAATTTTTTTAGTAAACCTAAAGATAACTTTAAATTATTATTTAATTTTGGTTTAGGTTGTTTTATAGCAATTATATTATTTAGTAAATTATTATTATTTTTATTAAATAATTATTATTATCAAGTTATATATTTATTTTTAGGTTTAATATTAGGAACATTAATTAATTTTACTAAAAAATTAAAATTTAATAAAAAGAATATAGTTATTTTTATAGTTTTTAGTGGTTTATTAATTTATTTAGCTAATTTAAAAACTAATTATATTTTTATATATAAAGGTAATTTTAGTAATTATTTATATACGATAGTATTAGGATTTATTGATGCGGCAACATCAATTATACCGGGGATAAGTGGTACTGTTATATTTATGCTTTTAGGTAGTTATCAATATGTATTAAGTTTATTAGGAAATCCTTTTTCATATATTTTTATAATGTATTTAATAGGTATAATTATAGGTATTATTATAATTAGTTATTTAATGCATTATTTATTAGAGAAAAGAAAAGATGAAATATATATTTTAATATTGGCTTTTATGGTATCTTCTTTAATAATATTATTTGGAAAAATATATCAGGGTTTTAGTATTAAAATAGGAATATTTTTAGTTTTAGGTTTAGGTTTGGGGTTAAAATTAAAAGAATAGTATTGTTTTTAAGTAAAAAATTTAGTATAATCTATCTTGTGGTGTGTTATGAGTAAGTTAAAAAAAATCAAATTTAATCAAGCATTAAGATATTTTTTATCAGTGATAGTTTTAGTAGTCATGGTAAGACAAATAATGCTTAGAGAATGGTTTTTGGTTTTTGCTTGTTTTTATACTTTAGTAATGTTTTCTCTACCAACTATATTTGATAAAAAATTTAAAATTAAATTTCCGGTTGCTATTGAAGTAACTATTTATCTCTTTGTTTTTGCTGGTGAGATGATCGGGGAAATAGGAGAGTATTTTATTAATGTTGTTTGGTGGGATGATTTACTTCATTTTACAGGGGGAGTATTATTATTAGGTGTTGGATTATTCCTAATGATGCGGACCGATAAAAAAGATAAAAATTTAAAATTGCCGATTTTTTATCGCATTGCTTTTGCTTTTTGCTTTACAATGACTCTACTAGCATTATGGGAATGTTTTGAATTTGGGTGTGATTATTTTACCAAAAGTGATATGCAAAAAGATACTTTTATTACTTCCATTAGTAGTGTGGACTTAAATCCTAAGAAAGTAAATAAAGCAATTAAACTTAATGTAGAAAGTGTTGAAGTAAATGGGGAAGACTGGATGGAGAAATATGGTGGCTATATGGATATTGGTTTATACGATACTATGTTTGATTTATTATGTGGCTTACTCGGAGCAACATCTGCATCAATTTTTGCTTATTTTCATATGAAAAAAGTTGAGAAAAAAGAATTAATTTCAAATGAAGCATAAAAAAATACTAAAACATAATGTTCTAGCATTTTAACTTCTTAAAGATAATATTTCTTTTTTAGAAAGCTTGGTTATTTCGCCAATTAAGTCTATAGGCATATCTCTTTTTAACATTTCTTTGGCTGTTTCGATAGCTTTTTGTTTGATACCACGTTTTTCGCCGGCAACTTCGCCATAGTATCTTTCTTCGGCTAAAGCGTCTTGTAAAGCATTTCTTGATGTTTCTTTGTACCATTCTTGTACTACTCTAATTGAATTTTCCATAATCCGGTCTCCTTTCCCAATTTCAATTAATTCACTTATACTAGTTGCATTTATAAATCTTAACCATTTATAAAATCTTTTTTCACTTAAAGTATAATCAATTTTTTCAGCTAAGTCAAGTCTTACTAAGTAGCAGTTTATATCTCCTTCATCTATTAATTCTACTTCTGGTAATTTGCAAAATTTATATTTATTTATTAATTCAGGATTTAAGTTGCGAAAATTACCATGCATAAATGTAATACCTATTACTTTACGGATTTGTTCATATTCATTACTACCAGATTTTATTTGATTACTATAAAGTCTGGTTAAGTAACACATTGTCTTCTTATATTCATGTCTACCAAAATTATTTTTATAAATTTCTAAGTTTAGAATATCACCAGTAGATACTGTTGCAACAACATCACCCGCGAATACTTTCTTATCTTTACTATTAGGTAAGATACATTCTTCCGCTTCACATTTAACAGCTTTAAATCTTTCTTCCATACCCATCACTTCAAAAAATGAATTTACTAAATCTTCTAATACTTCTTGATCTGAAAATATTTTTTTAAATAATAAATCATCTTTTAAGCATATTTCTTGATCGGTTATTATAATATTTCCCTCCCTTCAAGAGGCTATAATAATAAAAATAAAAACAAAAATCAAGTGATTTCGGTTAATTCGACAAAGGTTATCATTTTTCGACACAAAAAAGTTAGACATTATTATTAAAAAGCTAATTTAGCTTTTATTTTATGGTAAAAGATGTTATACTTTTCCTAGGAGGACTATTTATGAATAAAAAAGAATTAAGTTTAATAATAAGTAATATTTTATTATTTATAATTGGAGGATTAGTATTTATCTTTTGTGATGAATTAAAATTAGGTTTATGTATCTTATTTGCTTTTAATGCTTTATTTAAATTTATTAATTTAATTAATATAAATAATAAAGATTATGAAGATTTATGGGGAAGTATATTATCAGTTATAGCATTTATAGCATTATTCTATTTTGATATAATTACCAAAAATATTGTATTAATATTCTTAATATGGCTAGGGTTAATGAGTTTAGTTAGAGTAAAAAAAGCAGACTTTTATCACGATCAAAAAAATAAGATGTGGATTTATAAAATATTTAATTTATTAAGTATTTTAAGTATAGGTTTAATTATTAGTTTAGGTTTACAAACAAATGAGATTAATATAAAATTATTTTCATTATTCTTTATGTTTAATAGTATATTTGATATAATAGAACCACTTTTTATATATATAAAGGGAAGTAAAAATGCAAGTAATAAATGATTTTTCAGAATATCAAATTATAGATATGGCTCATGGTGAGAAATTAGAAAAATGGGCTAATATTACATTAGTTAGACCGGATCCTCAAATAATATGGCAGGATAAAAGCATTCAAGATTGGCATAGTGATGCTGTATATGAAAGAAGTAATACAGGTGGAGGTAAATGGAATATTAAAAGAAATGTGCCTGCTTCTTGGACTATTAATTATCATGATTTGAAGTTTAATTTAAAATTAATGAATTTTAAACATACTGGTTTGTTTCCTGAACAGGCTTATAATTGGAATTTAATAAGAGAAGTTATTAGAAATTCTAAAAGAAAAGTTAAAGTTTTAAATTTATTTGCTTATACAGGAGCATTATCCATCGCTGCCTTAAAAGAAGGGGCAGAAGTTGTGCATGTTGATGCTTCAAGAGGAATGATTGACTGGGCTAAAGAAAACGTTAAAATAAATAATTTAGAAGATAAGTCTATTCGTTTTTTAGTAGATGATGTTAGAAAATTTGTTAAAAGAGAAATAAGACGGGGAAATAAATATGACATAATTGTCATGGATCCACCTTCATTTGGTCGAGGTAATAAAAATGAAGTATGGAATATTGAAAATGATTTGGGAGCTTTAATTAAAGATACGGCCGAATTATTAAGTGATGATCCTTTGCTATTTATTATTAATTCTTATACTACTGGTTTAAGTAAAACGGTTTTAGAGAACTTATTATATATGTATGTTAATTCTAAATTTAAAGGAAATATTGTTAGTGATGAACTTGGTTTACCAATGCAAAATAGTAATTTAATATTACCATGTGGAATTTATGCTAGATGGGAAAAAAGTAGTCTAAAATAAATTATATAACATATATTTAATTAGAAAGTCGAGGAAAATTAAATATATGGAAATATTAAAAGTATCCAGTAAATCTAATCCAAGTAAAGTAGCAGGAGCAGTTGCTAATATATTTCGCGAAAAAGGTAGTGTAGAAATACAAACAATTGGTGCAGGAGCTTTAAATCAAGCGATAAAAGGTATTGCAATAGCTAGAGGATTTGTAGCACCTAGTGGTGATAATTTAGTGGTAATCCCGGCCTTTAATGATGTGATAATAAATGGTGAAGATAAAACTGCCATGAAATTAATTGTAACTAAAAAGTAAGCTTCAAGTAGTTTACTTTTTTTGACACTATTTATTCAAAGAGAATTGCTAACTTTGAATTTTTTTTATATAATTTAGGTGGTGATGTCTATGAATAGCAAGATAATTTTAACAGATGTAGAAGGAAATAAATATAAAGCTGAGATTTTATTTACGCATTTTGATTATTTTTTTAGTAAAAATTATATTGTTTATTTAATAGATGATGATTTACTTGCTTCATCTTATGAAAAAGTAGATAACAAATATATTATTAACAATGATTTATCTTCAAAAGAATATGACATGATTGATAAAACAATTGAAGAAAGATTAGGTGAAGCTTATGCGTAAATTATATTTTGGAACAACTAATCATAAAAGAAGTTTCTTTGATATAAAGGGAGAAAAAAATTTAATTAATGTAGTTTTAAATAAAGATCAAATTATAGAAGTATTAAATAATATTATTAATAAAGATATAACTTCAGTATATATATTAGAAAATGGAATGACTTGTGTAATTAATAATGTTCAAATAACTTTAAATGAAGAATTTTTAAATTTATCAGATGAATTTGATTATTATATAGATGTTTTAAAAACTAAATTAAAAAAATGTATTGAAAAAGAAAATATTAAAAAATATAAAGGACAAAATTTAAAAGTAAATAGAAATAATAAATATGCTTCTAAAATGATTATTGCAGGATCTTTAGTTACTTCAATTATGTTAACAGGCTTAGGAATTGGACTTAGTAAAAATATTGATAAAGATATCAGTGATGATAAAGATATTTTAGCTAGTGATACTTTAGTAACCGATGATTTAGATGAAGAAAAAGATATAGCTAAAGAAAGTGAATTACATGAAGATAAAATAAGTATTTCACATGGGTCAAGTAATAAAGTTACTATGGTTCCATTTGAACTGGATGGGGCTAAAGATACTATACCAAGTGATGAACCAACTGATACAATGCCGACGGATAATGCTACGCCAAGTGATGAGGCTCAACCAACCGAAGATGTAGCTCCAAGTGATGAACCAACTGAAGAGGTTCAACCAAGTGATGATGTGATGATATCAGATACAATTATTCCTAATTTAACGATGGGTAATCCTACTTATAATTTATCAGGCTCTGATTATGCTTTTGCTTTTGAGTTTAGAGACTCAACTGATACAGGTAAATTACAAGCTACAAAAGATTATTTAGGATATTATATTGAGTATTATGCCAAAAGATGGGGGTTACCTGTTAATTTAATCATGGCTCAAATATCTCAAGAGAGAGGGGGAATTGAAAATGGGACTGTTCATAATCCATGTCAATTAACTTATATATATTTTGTTGGTCAAACTTTTACCGCACCAGTATATGATGAAAATGGTTTTACAGGTACTTATGATACATTTACAGTAACTGATGAGTCTATAAATACAGTTGAAGGTAATATTATGGCAGGTTTAGCTTTCTTAAGAAAAGTAATTGATAATAACCAAAGTTTATTAACAGGTTTGTTTTTATATAATCAAGGAGAACCTAATTTAATATTTGCTTGTCAATATTTTGGGGTAGATATTAATGATTATAAAGGCGATCAAAATAGTATGAAAGCCGTAGAATTAATAAAAAGATATACTCAAACAGTATATGGAAGTTACTATGGAGATCAAAATTATTTAACAAATATTTTTCAATATTTAGAATTAGATGAAAATGGGGAAGCTACTCTTACTTATTATTTAGGGGATCAAGAAATAACTATTAAAATAAATAATACTTTGGTTAAAGATGATAACATGGTAAGAGGTTAATATGCGAAATGTTTTAGTTACAGGGGCTTCACGAGGTCTTGGGGAAGAAATTGCCAAATTATTTTTAAATAATGGAGATAACGTTTATGTAAATTATAATAAAAGTGAGGAAATAGCTAAAGAAAAGTTTAGTAGTTTTCCTAATGCGCATCTTATTAAATGTGATGTAAGCAATGAAGAAGAAGTTAAGAATATGGTTAAATGTATTCAAGATGAAGTTGGTTCTTTAGATGTTTTAGTTAATAATGCAGGTATTGCGATAGATACAACTTTAGATGATAAAACAGTTGCTAATTTTAATAAAATATTAAATACTAATTTAATCGGGCCTTTTTTAGTTATTAAATATGCTCGTAGTTTATTAAAGACAACAAGTAGTATTATTAATATTAGTTCGACAAATGGAATTGATACTTATTATCCTTATAGTATGGATTATGATGCTTCAAAAGCAGGTTTAATATCATTAACGCATAATATGGCGGTAGAGCTTGCTCCGATTAGAGTAAACGCGGTTGCTCCTGGGTGGATAAATACCGAGATGAACAAAGAATTAGATACAGAATACATTAAAGAAGAATGCAAACATATTTTATTAAATAGATTTGCCGAAGCTAAAGAAATTGCCGAAGTAGTTTCCTTTTTAGCAAGTGATAAAGCAAGTTATATTAATAATACTGTTATAAGGGTGGATGGAGGTTACAAATGAAAATAGAAAATTTAATAAATGAAGCGGAGAATAATTGTCAAAGTATTTTTAAAAAAATTGAAGATAATGAATATTATTTTAGTTCTTTAGTAATGAAGGCTTTTAAAAAATATAATGTTAGTGAAACTCATTTTAATATGACTACGGGATATGGATATAATGATTTAGGAAGAGAAGTTATTGAAAATATTTATGCTGACATATTTAAAGGAGAAAAAGCTTTAGTTAGAAATCAATTTATAAGTGGATCACACGCCCTTACTGTTGCTTTATTTGGAGTGTTAAGACCAGGAGATACAATGCTTTCTATAACCGGAGAACCCTATGATACTTTACATGAAGTAATTGGAATAAAAGATAATCCAAGTTCTTTAAAAAGTTTTAATATTAATTATGAACAAATAGATTTAGTGGATAATAAATTTGATATACCTAAAATTATCCAATGTTTACAAAATAAAAAGATAAAATTAATTGAAATTCAAAGAAGTAAAGGGTATTCTACAAGAAAAAGTATTAGTATTCAAGATATGGAACAAGTAATTAAAGAAATAAGAAAAATTAGTCCCAATGTAATTATAATGGTCGATAATTGTTATTCAGAATTTGTTCAAAAAACATCACCTTTAGAAATTGGAGCTGATTTAATTGTAGGTTCTTTAATTAAGAATTTAGGAGCTTCTATAACTAACAATGGAGCCTATATTGTTGGTAAAGAAAATTTAATTAATTTATGTGGGGAACGTCTTAATTTACCAGGTGAGGGGATGGATGTTGGTCCAAGCCTAGGGGCTAACAAAAGTATATTGCAAGGTCTATATTTTGCTCCCATGGTGGTGGCAAATAGTTTAAAAATTGCAGTTTTAACTAGCTATGTCATGGAAAAATTAGGTTATCAAGTTGAACCTAAATATAATGCAGAACGGGCTGATATTGTGGAAGCTATTATTTTTAATGATCGTGATAAATTAATTAAATATGTTCAAGGTATTCAAAAAAATTCCCCAATAGATGCGAGTAGTTTACCAATTCCAGGAGATATGCCGGGATATGATGATCAAATTATTATGGCTAGTGGTTCTTTTACCCAAGGTTCAAGTATTGAACTTTCTTGTGATGGTCCTTTAAGAAGTCCATATATTGCTTATCAACAAGGGGGTATATCCTATATGTATGGTAAATTAGCTTTAGAAAATATTTTAAAGGAATTATATGAAAATAATTGATTATAGTTGTAAATATGATGAAGATATAAAAGATTTATTGGTAGAGTTACAAACTTATATTGCTTTAATAGATAAAGAAAAATATAATATTGTAACTCCAGAATATCGAGAAGCATATTTTTTGAAAACAATGGATGAAGTAAATAAATATCAAGGAAAAATATTATTAGCTCAAGAAGATAATAGAATTATTGGTTTAATCGTGGGTTTAATTAATAATGATGATATTAATACTTATGATTTTTCGGCTCCTAAAAGAGGACGGGTATCAGAATTAATTGTAACAAAAAATTCTCAACATTTGGGAGTTGGTCAAAAATTATTAACTCAAATGGAAGCGTATTTTAAAGATAATAATTGTAAAGGAATTTTAATTGATGTTTTTGCATATAATGTAAATGCTCAAGAATTTTATATGAAAAATGGTTATTTTAATCGAAGTATTGAAATTATGAAAAAAATTTAAAAATGTTTTCAAAAAAAGCTAAAAAATTGTTGACATCAAGCGTATTTAATGTTAATATTTAATTACGCATGAAATGGGCGCTTAGCTCAGTTGGTTAGAGCACCTGCCTTACAAGCAGGGGGTCATAGGTTCGAGTCCTATAGCGCCCACCATTTTTTTGCCGACTTAGCGTAATAGGTAGCGCAACTGACTTGTAATCAGTAGGTTGGGGGTTCGATTCCCTCAGTCGGCACCATTTTTTTATGGGGAGATAGCGAAGTGGCCAAACGCGGCAGACTGTAAATCTGTTCCTTCGGGTTCCGTGGTTCAAATCCACGTCTCCCCACCACTTTGAATATTGCCTCGTAGCCAAGTGGTAAGGCATCAGACTTTGACTCTGACATTCCGCTGGTCCGAATCCAGCCGAGGCAGCCATCTTTTTTGGTTCGCTAGCTCAGTAGGTAGAGCATTTGACTTTTAATCAAAGGGTCGAGAGTTCGAATCTCTCGCGAGCCACCATTGTGTATTTTAAGAGTTTATGGTTATTCCATAAACTTTTTTCTGTTACAAAATATTATAGTGGCATTAATATATAAAAGTTTTTTCTAAAGTATAATCTTCATATATAATTGATAAGTTATTAAATAGGTTAAAATAATTTAAAGTATTATTGTGATAATAATTTTCTAAGGGGTTATTTTCACTTGTTATTTCTACAGTATCTAAAATACTAATATTTTTATCTATTTCTATTAAAGAGTATTCTTCATTTATTTCATGAATTTTATATAGTTTTTTGTTAATAGATACATGAGTTATATATGCATTTAAACCATTAAGAAAGCCTAGGGGAATAGTGCCTAAGATACTTTCTTTCTTTTTTATTATTTTAGTGTTTATTTTAATAATATGAGTTTTTAAAGTAAATACTTGTTTATATTCTTTATTTTCTTCTTTTTTAAATAATTTTTTGGGAATAGTTTTATTTATTCCATAGATAGAATTATCTAATTTAATACCATTAGATAATTTTATTTTCTTTTTATCTTCTTCGTTATTAAGAATAATTAATTCTAAATTAGTTAGATTTTCAATTAAATCGCAAAATTCTAGATAGTCTTCTTCTTTTATTTTAGATATTATACCAATTAGTTTTAGATTAGAATTATTATTTATGATATTAATTATTTCATTTATTTCTTCTTTAGTATTTATACCATCATATCCTTTAATATCAATGTTTAATATGATATTAGTAGAATCAAAAGTTTTTATTTTTTTTAAAATAAAACTACTTTTTAATGAAAGAATAATATTATTTACTAGTAAATCATAGACATTATCAATAGTTATTTCACCACCATAAATAATGGGAATATTTTTATTATATTTGCGAGCAAGTAAACAATCATTAAAGTTATTTATATATAAATAAATATTATTGGGTAAATATTTTATTATATACATACCATGAGAATAAGCATTATTACTAACATCTAATATTATATGTTTATAATTATATTTATTATTAAAATAGTTTAGATTATAAAGTAAATTATCTTTGTTAATTTTTATATAATTTGTGTATTCCATATTATCACCATTTAAATTGTAACAAATTATAAAGATTTAGTCTAGAAATATTAGATAAGCTTACTATAATTTGTCAAATTATAATTTTTAAAGCTAAAAATATTGCTAAAAATGGGTGATTTTTGATATACTAAGATTAGAAGTAAAAGGTGATATTATGGCAAAAATTATTGATATTATAGGAAGAGAAATTTTAGATAGTAGGGGTAATCCTACAGTTCAAGCAGAAATAATTTTAGATAATGGAATAAAGGCTAAAGCAAGTGTTCCTAGTGGAGCATCAACGGGGTCTAAAGAAGCATTAGAGCTTAGAGATAATGATAGTAAAAGATATCATGGAAAAGGTGTTTTAAAAGCAGTTAATAATATTAATACTATTATTAGAGATAATTTGATTAATAAAGATTTAGAACAAGTAGCTATAGATAAATTATTAATAGAATTAGATGGAACAGAAAATAAAAGTAAATTGGGGGCTAATGCTACTTTGGCAGTTTCTTTAGCTTCAATTAAAGCTGCGGCTAAATTAGAAGGAAAAGAGTTATATTCTTATTTATCAAGTGGAAGAGTTAGTTTGCCTATTCCAATGGTTAATATTATAAATGGAGGAGTGCATGCAGATAATAGTTTAGATATTCAAGAATTTATGATTGTTGTAGTAGTTAAAACTATTAAAGAGAGAGTTAGAATAGCTAGTGAAATATTTCATACTTTAAAAGAAATATTAAAAAAGCAGAATTTAAGTACGGCAGTTGGAGATGAAGGGGGATTTTCACCAAATTTAGAGTATAATACTTTAGCATTAGATTTAATTATGCAGGCAATAAAAGAGGCGGGATATACACCTGGAAAAGAAGTGTTTATAGCTTTAGATATCGCGGCTAGTGAGTTATATGATAAGAATACAAGAAAATATAAGTTTGATAATAATAATTTAAGTAGTGATGAATTAATTAAATATTATGTTACTTTAGTTAATAGATATCCAATTATAAGTATAGAAGATCCTTTTGAAGAAAATGATTTTGAATCTTTAGCAGTTTTAACTAAGTTAATTGGAGAAAAGGTTATGATTGTGGGGGATGATTATTTTACAACTAATATTAAGTATTTAAGTCAGGGAATTAGTTTAAATGCGGGTAATGCTATACTTCTTAAGGCTAATCAAATTGGAACTGTTACAGAAATGATTAAAACTATTATTTATGCAAGAAGAAATAATTATAAAATGATTATTTCACATAGAAGTGGAGAAACTGAAGATACTTTTATTGCTGATTTTGCAATTGGACTTTCTTTACCTTTTATTAAAACTGGTTCTATGGCTAGAGGAGAGAGAATTGCAAAATATAATCGTTTAATGGAAATTGAAGAAAGATTAACAAAATAATTATAGAATAAAAGATTTATTTATGGTATCATTATATTGATAATGGAGGTTGATTAGATTGTTTATAGGAGAGAATCCAATTCATATAGCAAAAGATGCTGATATTGCACCTTTAGTAATTATGCCTGGGGATCCTTTAAGGGCTAAATATATTGCAGATAATTTTTTAACTGATGCTAAATTGGTTACAGATATTAGAAATATGTATGGTTTTACAGGACTTTATAAGGGAATAAAAGTTACAGTGATGGCTCATGGAATGGGTATGCCTAGTGCAAGTATTTATATTTTTGAGTTAATTCATTATTTTAATGTTAAAAAAATTATTAGAATAGGAACATGTGGGGCAGTACATCCTAAATGTGAGATTGGAGATTTAATATTAACTAAAGAAATATTTACAGAATCTAATTTTGCATATACTTATAATGGATATGTAGGAAATGTAGTGGAAGCATCTTTAAGTTTAAATAAAGTAGTTTTAGAGACTGCAGAAGAACTTAATTTAAAAGTTTTATATGGAATGACTACAACAACAGATGTATTTGGACCTTATGTAGATTTTGATAAGATATTTGAGAGAATTCCTAAGTCATATGAAGTTTTAGCAGAAGAAATGGAAGCTTTTGCATTAAGTCATATTGCTAATAGTATGGGAATAGAGGCTACAACAATTATGACTGTTGTAGATTCTAAGTATTCTAAAGTAGTTTTAAGTCCAGAAGATAGAGAAACTAAATTAAATAATATGATAACTTTAGGGTTAGAAAGTATTATTAGATAAATTTAGGAGATTGAAGACATTGTATATTTTTAGCTAGTACTTATAAATTTGAAAGTTTATACATACTTTAAATGAAGTAAATAAAGGGATAATATCTAATCTATATGTAGGCAAATTATGTTATATGTTACAAATGTATTAATGTTTTTAAATAAAATTTAGTTTATAGGGAATTAATTATTAAATTAGTATAAAATTATATAATTAGCACTTAATATTGACAAGTGCTAATTTTTGATTTATAATCATTGTTGTTAGAAAGGATGATTTAGATGTATCCAAATATGAATAATAGTGAAGAAGAAAATGTTTTAGAAAAATATGGGCGTGATATTACTGATAGTGCTAAGAATAATAAGATTGATCCTGTTATTGGTCGTGATGAAGAAATAAGAAGTATTATACGTATTTTATCACGTAAGACTAAGAATAATCCAGTTTTGATTGGAGAACCTGGTGTTGGTAAAACGGCGATTGTTGAAGGGCTTGCAATGCGTATTATTAAAGGTGATGTTCCTAGTACTCTTAAAAATAAACGTATATGGTCTTTAGATTTAGGTGCTTTAATTGCGGGTGCTAAATATCGTGGAGAATTTGAAGAAAGACTTAAGAAAGTATTAAAAGAGATAAGTGATTCTAATGGAGATATTATTTTATTTATAGATGAAATTCATATGATTGTTGGAGCAGGAGCAGAAGGGGCTATGGATGCTGGTAATATGCTTAAACCAATGCTTGCTAGAGGAGAAATACATTTAATTGGGGCTACAACTTTAAATGAATATCGGGAATATATTGAAAAAGATGGAGCTTTAGAACGTCGTTTACAGAAAATACAAGTAAGTGAACCAAATGTTGAAGATACTATTACTATTTTAAGAGGGTTAAAAGAAAGATTTGAATTATTCCATAGTGTGAATATTAAAGATAATGCTTTAGTTAGTGCAGCAATGCTTGCAGATAGATATATTACAGATAGATTTTTACCAGATAAAGCAATAGATTTAGTAGATGAAGCTTGTGCAACTATAAAGATGCAAATGACTTCAAGTCCTACTAGTTTAGATTCTTTAACAAGGAAAATTATGAGTTTAGAAATTGAAAGAGAAGCTATTAAAAAAGAGAAAGATGATATTTCTAAAGAAAGAAAAATAGCTTTAGATAAAGAAATAGAAGAATTAAAAGCGGAAGAAAATATTATGAGAACTAAGTGGGAAGAAGAAAAGAATTTAAATGATGATATTAATAAAAAGAAAGAAGAATTAGATAAAGCTCGTTTTTCTTTAGCTCAAGCAGAAAATAATTATGATTTAGAGACCGCGGCTAGATTAAGACATGGAGAAATTCCTAAGTTAGAGCAAGAATTAGAAGCTTTAAGAAGTAAAACTGATTCTAAGATGCTTAGTGATACTGTAGATGAAGAAGATATTGCAAGAATTGTAGCAAAATGGACAAATATTCCTATTCAAAAATTAGTAAGTGGAGAAAAAGAAAAATTACTTAATTTAGCTAATAATTTAAAGAAAAGAGTAATTGGACAAGATAATGCAGTTAAGCTTGTTAGTGATGCTATAATTAGGGCTAGAAGTGGTATTAAAGATCCTAAAAGACCAATTGGTTCGTTTATATTTATGGGACCTACTGGAGTTGGAAAAACTGAACTTGCTAAAGCTTTAGCTTATGAACTTTTTGATGATGAAAGACATATGATAAGAATAGATTGTTCAGAATACATGGAAGCTTTTAATGTTTCCCGTTTAATTGGAGCTCCTCCAGGATATGTAGGTTATAATGAAGGAGGAGAATTAACAGAAGCAGTAAGAAGAAATCCATATAGTATAGTTTTATTTGATGAAATAGAAAAAGCTCATCCAGATGTATTTAATATTCTTCTTCAAATATTAGATGATGGAAGAATTACAGATAGTACAGGAAAGTTAATAGATTTTAAAAATACAATTATTATTATGACTTCTAATTTAGGTAGTGAATATATATTAGAAGATGGTGATAGTGATACTAAAGTTATGAATGCTTTAAAACAAGCTTTTAGACCAGAATTTATTAATAGAATAGATGAGATAATTATTTTTAAATCTTTACATAAAGATGTAGTTTATAGTATTTTAGATAAAATAATTAGAGAGACTGAGGAAAGACTTAAAGATTTAAATATTAAAATTAATTTAACATCAAAAGCAAAAGAATTTATTATTGAAAAAAGTTATGATGAATCTTTTGGAGCAAGACCAATTAAAAGATTTGTAACCCATAATATTGAAACTTTAATTGCTGATAAAATAATTAGAGATGAATTAAAACATAATACTATTTTAACTATTGATATTAAAGATGATACCCTTGTAATTTTATAATTTTTTCTAATAGTAAACTTAGCATTTATCCTTTACAAAAATAATATAATTTATTATAATGTTAATAGTCACTATTTTAAAGAGGTGTTAAATTAATGACTAAGAATAAAAGTAATGAGTTTGATAGTTTAGTTAGTGATATATTAGAAAATGAATATTTTTTGGAAACTAAAAAGGATTTGCATCATGGAACAAGTAAATATGAGCATTCTCTTAGGGTAGCTAAGTTAAGTTATAGATTAGGTAGATTGTTTAAAGTAGATTTAAAAGCAGTGGCAAGAGCGGGGTTACTTCATGATTTCTTTTTTGGAACAAGGAAAGAAAAACCGGAGAATTCTTATTTAAGACATCCTGTAACAGCATCTTGTAATGCTAAAAGATATTTTAATGTAACAGATAAAGAAGCTGAAGCAATTAAAACGCATATGTTTCATCATGTTTTGTTAAAAAAACTTTTCCCTTTCATTAATAGACATGAAGAAGCTAGTATTAAAGAGTTTAAGCCTAAAAGTAAAGAAGGTTGGATAATATGCGTCGCGGATCTATTAGTTTCAGCGATGGAATTAGAGAGATTTCAATTTACTTATGCTGCTAATGTAGCTTTATTGCTAATGTTTAATGTTATTATGTTTAAAAATTAATGGCTCTTAGGAGCTGTTTTTTTATGTTTAAGTTTAAATATTTTCATTTGACATATATACATTTGTTTGATATAATGAAATTAGAATAAACAGGGATAGAAATATTATTTTGAGGAGGTTTTGGAGATGAATGAAATAATTAAAAAAGAAATTAAGGTTTATAATATAAGAGGTGTAGAAGTAGTATTAGATAGTGATTTGGCTTTTATGTATAATTATGAAACGAAATATTTAAATAGATTAGTAGCAAGACATAAAGAAAAGTTTTTAAATAATTCATATTTTCAAGTAACAAATGAGGAATATGGATACTTGAGGTGCCAAAATGTCACCACAAGTTTAAATAATTATGGAGGGCGAAGATATCTTCCATATGTATTTACTAAAGAGGGAATAGAAGTTTTAAGTACTATTTTAAAAACTTCTAATAAAGAAATAATAACCCAAAATATTTTAAATAAATTTTCTGATGGAAAACTAAATAATTCTATGATAATGACCATAAATACTGAGAAAATTACAGATTTAATTTATGAGATAAGAGGGAAACAAGTGATGCTTGATAGTGATTTAGCTCGTCTTTATGAATGTAAGAATGGCACAAAAACAATTAATTTAGCAGTCAAAAGACATCCTAAAAGATTTCCAGAAAGATATTGTTTTCAACTTACAGAAGCAGAATTGCGGTTTCAATTTGAAACCGCAAATATAAATATTAATATGATTAGAAGTTTACCCTATGTTTTTACAGAACAAGGAGTTGCGATGCTTGCTACAGTTTTAAATACTGGAGTTGCAGAGAAAATAAGTTTAACAATTATGGATGCTTTTGTTTTAATGAAAAGATATATATCTACAGATTTATTAGAACAAAAATATTATAAAAATATGCTATTAAAACATGATGAAGAAATAAAATTATTGCAAGAAACATTTAATAAGTTTCAAAATAAGGAAGAAATAAATACTATCTTTTTTGAATGGGAGATATATGATGCTTATTCTAAAATTATTGATATAATGAATAAAGCTAAAAAAGAATTAATAATAATTGATAGGTATGCTGATAAAACTATATTAGATATGATAAAAAGTTTAAAAATAAAAGTATTATTAATAACTAAATACAAAGGGAAATTAAGCTCTTTAGATATAACAAAATATAATGAAGAATATGATAATTTAGAAATAGTATATGATGATTCATTTCATGATAGATATTTAATATTAGATAAAAAAATAGTATATCACTGTGGGGCTTCTTTAAACTATGCGGGTAAGAGAGCATTTTCAATTAATAGATTAGAAGATAAAAATGTGATAAATAGTTTAATTTTAGAAGTTAGTAAAAAAATAATCCCAAAAGAGATTATCTAAAATAAATAAAGATAAATATTGAAAGTAATATGCAGTAAATAGAGAACTTCCATAGTTTTCCTTTTTGGACAAGATTTGAAAGCCAACGATAAGTAAAGTAAGTAACTAAACAAGCAGCGATGAGTCCAGCAAGATATGGGGTTAGAAGAGTAGTTAAGTTTCCAGCTTCTATTAAATCGTTTACTCCTAATAACATAGTTGCTAAACTAATTGGAAAATAAAGAATAAAAGTATATTTTAAAGCTGTTTTGCGGGACATACCAACTAAAAGACAAGCGACTAGAACAGTACCACTTCTACTTATTCCAGGCATGATAGTAATCATTTGAAATAGACCTATAATCACAGCATCTTTTAGAGTTATATCTTTATCTTCTTTGGTACCATTTTTATTTTTAATTAGGAATAACATTAAGGCTGTTAAGAGAAAAGCAAAACCTAAAAAATATAAATTTTGTAATTTTTCTTCAATAATATCTTTTAATAATATTCCTACTATACCAACAGGAATAGTAGAGACGATTAAATAAAGACAATATTTAAATTTAGTTTTGTTTTTGTCACGTTTTTCTTTATTAAAAATATAACTGAAAAAAGCTTTAACTAAATCTATGATGTCATTTCTAAATATAAATAAAATAGCTAAAAAAGAACCAAAGTTAGCAATTATTTCAAAGTTTAGATCATTAAACATATTAGTATTAAAAATATTTTTGAATAAAAATATATGACCACTGGAACTAATAGGTAATGGTTCTGTAAAACCTTGAATAATACCTAAAATAATATAAATTAATAAATTCATATATAATCACCTATTTAATTATATAATATTTTTTAAGATTAAGAAATAAAATTATAAGGGAAATAATTATGTTTAAGATTTTTTTGTATATATTGGGGATAATATTTGTTAGTGTTGGCATTTTCTTTACAGTTATTTATCTTAATTTATTATATATGGGGTATAGTATTTGGGATTTTGGGGAGTTTATTATTAAGAGATATGAATTTTGGTTAATATTTTTGGGAATTTTTTGTATTTGTTTGGCTTTAGAAAGGTGGATTAAAAATGAATTATTATTACGACATAATCTTAAATTGGAACGATTCAAGGGCTTATGAGTTTTATGAATGGAATGATACTGATTATTTAGAGTTAATTAAAAAAATACCTTTATTTAAAATTAAGCATAAAGCCTTTATAGAGATTTTGACTCATAATATAAAGTTAGATAAAGAAATTATGGATATAATTCAAGATAAAACACTTTTAAGTGGAAAAAATTTGGTTTCTAAAATATCTTATGCATGTTTAATAACCGATGGTAAAAATGTTTTAGCATTAGAATTTAGAGATGATGGAACAAGTATTAATAGAAGTAAAATATTAATTGATGATGAAATTAATATTTTAGAAGTTACTTATAATTTAAAAGAATATAATTTTTTATATGAATTATTAAATGAATTAGATATGAATAATATGTTAAGACAAGAAAGAGAAGCAAAACATTTAATTATGCTTGAAGTTAATAATTTATATAAGAATAGAGATGAAGCTAAATTAAAATATTTATATTATGAATATAAAAAAGAAAAAATTGATAATATAGATATTATTTATCATAATTTAATGGAAGATATTAATAGTTCTTTTAATAAAGATATATTAAAATTATATTACATTATAAAGTTATCCTATCATAAAGTTTAAAAACATGTTATAATATCACTTATGGAAGTGATTTTTTATGAATTTACCTAATTTAAAAGAGGCTAAAAAAAGAGAAAATAGTCCTGTTGAAACATTTGATGCTCGCAATATAAAAAGTGATAAATTTGAGGGTAAATACTTTTATCTTAGAACTTATGGATGTCAAATGAATGTGCATGATTCAGAGGAAATAAAGGGAATACTTAGTAATTTAGGATTTAGACAAACAGATGATTATGAAAAAGCTCATTTGATAGTGATGAATACTTGTGCTATTAGAGAAAATGCTCATGATAAAGTATTTGGTTTTTTGGGAAGAGTAAAACATTTAAAGAAAGATAAACCAGATTTGATTGTATGTGTTGGGGGTTGTATGACTCAAGAAGAGAATGTTGCAGAAACTTTAAAAAACAAGTATCCTTTTGTAGATATTGTTTTTGGAACACATAATATAAATGATTTGGGTAAATTAATATTAGAACATCAAAATAAACAAGATATTGAAGTATATTCAATAGAAGGTAATATTTATGAGAATATTGAATATAAAAGGGATTCTAAATATACAGCTTGGGTTAATATTATGTATGGTTGTGATAAATTTTGTACTTATTGTATTGTTCCTTATACTAGGGGTAAACAAAGAAGTAGAAAAATGGAAGATATATTAGATGAAGTAAAGGATTTAAAGAAAGCGGGTTATTTAGAGGTTACTTTATTAGGGCAAAATGTTAATGCTTATGGTAAAGATTTAAGTGATGGAAGAGATTTTGCTACTTTGTTAGAAGAGGTAGCCAAAATTGGAATTCCAAGAATTAGATTTGTTACTTCACATCCATGGGATTTTACTGAGGAAATGATAGATGTTATTAGTAAATATGATAATATTATGCCTTATATTCATTTACCTTTACAAAGTGGTAGTTCCAGAATTTTAAAATTAATGGGTAGACGTTATACAAAAGAAGAATATCTAGAACTATTTAATAAAATAAAAGAAGCTATTCCGGGTGTTAGTATAACTACTGATATTATCGTGGGATTTCCTAATGAGACAGATGAAGATTTTGATGAAACTTTAGATGTTGTTAATAAATGTCAATTTGACGGTGCATTTACATTTATTTATTCACCAAGAGAAGGTACTCCAGCAGCTTTAATTAAAGATAATATTTCAATGGAAGTAAAAGAAGAAAGATTACAGAAATTAAATAAAATAATTAATGATTATAGTTTAATGCATAATAAAGAATATGAAGGAAAAACAGTTAAAGTATTAGTTACAGGAATGAGTGAAAAAGGCGAAAATAAAGTTTGTGGTTATACTGAAACAATGAAATTGGTTAATATTGATGGGGCATTAAATGATATTGGAAAAATAATAGATGTAGAAATTAGTAGTGCTAAGAGTTTTAGTTTAGATGGTAAAAAAGTAACATTTGTGAATAATTAATAAAAAGGGGTTTTCAAAATATCTAAAATAGATTATAATAGATATTAGTAGAATAGGTGATATAATGCGAAAAGGTTATAAAGTAACGTTAGGTATGCTAACGATTATGATATTATTAACATTAACAGTTGGAACAAGTTATTCATATTATTCTATTTCAGATGCACAAGAAAATACTAATAATCTTACTACTACTTGTTTTAATGTGGAGTTTTTAGGTGGTACTGAGGCTGATGAATCAGGAGTTGCTTCTATTAATTTACCAAATGCTTATCCTATAAGTGATTCAGATGTAAAAACTAAATTAAAGCCTTATACATTTAAATTAACTAATACTTGTACTGAGGCAAATTCTAATGCTGCTGCTAAGTATGTTGTAACTTTAAATACTTTAAATGATACATCTCATGCAGTGGGAGATTTAACATCACATTTAAAATATCAATTAGTTGAAGATTCTAGTGAAGGTACTATTACTGAATTAAATGGGAAACCTACTTATGATTTATATTCTGAAGCAATTAAAACTCAATATAAAATAAAGAATGCATATAAATTAGCTGAGGGTTCTTTATCTTTCAATTCTTCAAAAACTTTTAAGTTATATTTATGGATTGATGAAAAAGCAGGTAATGATATAATGGGGCAAGATTTTAAAGGCCAAGTTTTTGTATATGCTTATATGTAAGTAAAACTTTCTAAAAAGAAAGTTTTTTTGGGTTTAGTCCTTTTCAAATTTAAAAAAATCATTTATAATGTATTATAGTGGAGAAGTTGATGTTAGATGGATAATAAAAAAACAATTATTTTTCTTTCAATATCTATTTTTATTGTCATAATGACGACCGCTGGGGTAACATATGCTTACCTTTCTTTGAGTGAGGCTCAGAGTGAACCTAACGTTATTTCTACTGCTTGTTTTGATGTTAGTTCTGAAGATTCAAATATTATAAATTCTATAGGTTATCCAATGAGTAAAGGAACTGCTTTTAGTAATAAGAATCCTTATACTTTTACATTAACTAAGAAAAATAATTGTACAACTAACACTAAATATAAAGTTTATTTAAATATATTAAATGATACAAATTTAGATACAAGTTTAATTAGATATTCTTTTGATAAAGAAAATGAGAGTACTTTAACTAGTCCTGTTACTCTACCAGCAGAAATTGCTACGACAAATGTTAGAGAGTCTTATTTAATTGATGAAGGAGATCTTAAAACTTCTTCATTATCTAAAAGTTTATATATGTGGATTAATGAAGGAGCAGATAATACTATAATGGGGCAACAATTTAAAGCTCAAATTTTAGTTTATAATGTACCTGATTTCGATTCTTCTACATCTGGTGAATAGCCTTTAATAATTAGGGCTTTTTTTTTTGAGTTAAATATGATAGAATACTTCTATGAGGTGTAGTTTATGTTAAGAAAAAATTTACAAGAATTTAAAAAATTTATTGCTAGAGGTAATGTCCTTGATTTAGCAGTGGGAGTTATTATTGGAGGTGCTTTTTCATCTATTGTAACAAGTTTAGTTAATAATATTTTGACTCCTATTTTGGGATTAATTTTAGGTGGAGTTAATTTTTCTAGTTTAGCAATTACTTTTAAAGATGCGAGAATTGAATATGGACAATTTATTCAAAGTATTATTGATTTTTTAATCGTTGCTTTTTGTATTTTTATGATTGTAAAACTTATTAATAAATTTATGCATTTTCATAAAAAAGAAGAAGAAAAGAAAGATGTTGTTCCTCCTAAAAGTGCAGAAGTATTACTTTTAGAAGATATTAGAGATTTATTAAAAGAAAATAAAAATTCTGAAAAGAGTAAATAATGATTATTTGTGTTGTAGGTCCTACTGGGGTTGGTAAGACGAAGTTAAGTGTTTTACTTGCTAAAAAATATAATGGGATTATAGTTAATGCTGATGCTATGCAAATATATAAAGGCATGGATATTGGAACTGCTAAAATTAAAGAAGAAGAAAAAGAAGGAGTTCCTCATTATTTATTTGATATAGCTTCAGTTACTACTAATTTTACTGTTTATGATTATCAGAAAGAAGCACGGGCTATAATTGAAAAGAATAAAGATAAGAATATTATTTTTGTTGGAGGAACAGGACTTTATTTAAAGGCAGCTTTATATAATTATGTTTTTAATAAAGATAATGATAATAAAGATTATGAAGATTTAAGTAATGAGGAATTATATAAATTAGCTAGAGAAAAAGATATTAATATGAATATTCATGTTAATAATAGAAAAAGATTAGTGCGTTTTTTAAATAAAAAAGATACTAAAATAGAAGAGTGTTATCCTTTATATGATGCAGTATATATTGGTCTTACAACAGATAGAGAAACATTATATAATAGAATTAATAAAAGAGTTGATATAATGTTTCAAGAAGGTTTAGAAAAAGAAGCGAGAAGTTTTTATGATTTACATATTAATTCTAAAGCTTTAAGTACAGCGATTGGATATAAAGAGTTATTTAAATATTTTGATGGAGAAATAACTATAGATGAAGCAAAAGAATTAATTAAAAAAAATAGTAGACATTATGCTAAAAGACAATATACTTGGTTTAATAATCAAATGGATGTTAATTGGTTTAATGTTGATTTTGAAAATTTTTCAAAGACTATTTTAGAAGTAGAAAAGTTTATAGATAGTAATAATCAAGATAAATAGTTTTAAGAATTAAAAATTCGTGATATAATTTAATAGGTGATAGCGTTTTGAATAAAATAATCAAGAAAGTTTTAAGTACAATAGAGAAGAAGGGGTTTGAAGCTTATCTTGTTGGTGGTTATGTTAGAGATTTATTATTAGGGAAAATATCTTATGATATTGATATTTGTACTAATGCCACGCCAAAAGAATTAATTGCGATTTTTCCTACAGCATTAGCTAAAAGTCTTGGAGGAATTGATTTTAAAGTAAAAGAATATCATTTTGAAATAATGACTTATCGTGAAGAAATAAAATATAAAAATAGACGACCATCAGAATATAATTATATTAATAATTTAGTATTAGATTTACAAAGAAGAGATTTTACTATTAATGCTATATGTATGAATTCTAAAGGGGAAATAATAGATTTAGTTAATGGGGTTAATGATTTAACGAATAATAAAATAGTAATGATTGGAAATGCATCTTTAAAATTAAAAGAAGATCCTTTAAGAATACTTAGAGCAATTAGATTTGCTGCGGTATTAAACTTAAATTTAGATAATAATCTTGTGAAAGAAATAAAAAATAATTATAAAGAAATAAAAACTCTTTCTAGTACAAGAGTAAAAGAAGAATTTGATAAAATATTACTTTCTCATTATGTAAAAAAAGGATTAACTTTATTAAAAGATTATCATATATTAGATTTATTAGATATAACTTATGATGAGATAATTCCTGTAAAAAGTATTGAGGGTATGTATGCTCAGTTAAATTTTAAGTATGATTTTCCTTTTACTACTTATGAGAGAAATAATATAAAAAAGATTAAAGAAATATTAGAAGCTAATGAAATAACTAGGCAAACATTATATAATTATGGACTTTATTTAACTATAGTTGCAGGAGAAATATTGGGAGTAAGTAATAAAACTATAAATAAAATGTTTAAAGAATTACCTATTCATGAGAAGAAAGATATTAATATTAAATCTGAAGAAATTATTAAAATTTTAGATATAAATTATGGTAAAAAGATAAGTGTTATTATGAATGAATTAGAAAGTTTAATTTTAAATGGTACATTAAAAAATAAGAAGAATGATATAATTAAATATATTATAAATAATAAAGCAAGGTGGGAAAATGAATAGTGCAGTATTTAAAACTTCTAAATATGTAACTAATAGTTTATTTATTAAAAAAGCTTTAGAATTAAAGTTGTCGTTAGAAGAATTTTTAATGCTTACTTATTTTGATAATGATTATAATAATTTTTTGGATATAGAAAGATTAAGTAAAAATATAGGATTAAATATTGAATCAGCTTATAAAGTATTTAATAGTTTAATATCTAAAAAGTTAATTACAATTGAGACTACTAAAGATATTGAAAATAGAATGATAGAAGTAGTTAATTTAGATAATTTTTATAATATGTTAACTATGGAGAAGATAGAAGAACAAAAAGAAGAAATTAAAAGTGATATTTTTAGTGAATTTGAAAAAGAGTTTAAGAGGCCTATTTCTAGTATGGAATATGAAATTATAAATGCTTGGTTAGAGAAGGGGTATACAGAAGAATTAATTAGAGGAGCATTAAAAGAAGCTGTTTATAATGGAGTATCAAATCTTAGATATATTGATAAAATACTTTATGAATGGAGTAAAAAAGGTTTTAAAAATATGAATGATGTTAATAGACATTTGGAAAAAAGAGATGAAGAAAAGATAGATAGAAAGGAATTATTTGATTATAATTGGTTAGATGATGAAGAGTGATGTTTTAATTAAAGGGTTAGATATTTTATTTCCAGATGCAAGATGTGAGCTTTTATATAATAAAGATTATGAACTTTTAATAGCGACTGTTTTAAGTGCTCAGTGTACAGATAAAAGGGTTAATGAAGTTACTAAAGATTTATTTCATAAGTATGATATTTTTACTTTAAAAGATGCTTCATTAAAAGATATTGAAAATATTATTAGACCTTGTGGTTCTTATACTAAAAAAGCTTTTTATTTGCAAACTATTGCTAAAAGATTAGTGGAAGATTATGAAGGAAAAGTACCAAATAATAGAGAGTATTTAGAAAGTTTACCAGGAGTAGGGAGAAAAACTTGTAATGTTGTTTTAGCTAATTTGTA
Source organism: uncultured Bacilli bacterium (assembly GCA_947628905.1). Lineage (GTDB taxonomy): Bacteria > Bacillota_I > Bacilli_A > RF39 > UBA660 > Caccenecus. The sequence continues at coordinate 8,004 of CANRBQ010000007.1, read as the reverse complement.
TGATGTTCCTACAATCGCGGTAGATACACATGTAGCAAGAGTTTCAAAACGTTTAGGATTTGCTAAAAAAAATGATGATGTATTTACTATAGAAAAGAAATTAATGAAAAAATTTCCTAAGGAGTTATGGAGTAGATTACATCACCAATTAGTATTATTTGGAAGATATAAATGTAAGTCAATTAAACCTGAGTGTCAAGATTGTATATTTAAAGATTACTGTTTAGAATATAAAAAAAAGGAAATTACTCGTTATGAGTAATTTTTACATTTCATTAATATTTTCTTCTGTTAATAAGTTTTTAAAATCTTTAATAGTATAAATATTATCTTCTACTAATTTACCATCATTAAAGTAAAGAATTACTGGGGCTTTAGCAATTTTATCAATATTAAGTTCAGTAGCAATATCTTTTAAATAGTCTTTATTTTTTTCTTTAATGTCAGTAACATTAATATAATAGAAGTTATTATGTAAATCATATTTGTCTATGAGAGGTTTTAAATCTTTTTCAAATTGGTATATATTTTTATCTTTAGTATAGCTTATATAAACAAAATAATAATTGCCTGTTTCAGATAGAACTGAACTTATTTCGTCTATATCGGTCATTTCTTGACTAATAGTGTTAGAACTAATTAAATAGCTATTAAGGTATTTTTCTTGTTCTTTTATTTGATACCATTTATAGAAATATAAGATGCAAAATATGATAGCTAGAATTACACATAGAATAATAACTCCTCTTTTAGTTTGGTTTTTATTTTTGTATTTAGAACTAGCCATATAATCATATCCTTTCAGCTATATTTTATCATATATTAAATTTATTTGCAATTTTATTTTTTTATTCTGGTTTATCTTCTAATTTAACTAGTACTTCACGAGGTTTAGAACCATTAGCAGGGCCTACTATACCTCTTTCTTCAAGTAAATCTACTACTCTGGCTGCACGATTATAGCCTAATCTAAAGCGACGTTGAAGGAGAGAAGTACTTACTTTTCCGGTTTGAATTGCAAATTCGACGATTTCATTATACATAGGATCATCATATTCTTCTTTTTCACCTGGAGTACCATGAATTCCACTTCCACTTGCTACATTAAGATTTTCCATTTCACTATCATAATTAGCTCCTTGTTGTTTACATACATGATCTATAATACGCATTATTTCATCATCATTAATGAAACAACCTTGGATACGAGTAGGAACATTTTCACCCATTGGTAAATATAACATATCACCTTTACCTAAAAGCTTTTCAGCCCCACTGGAGTCTAATATAGTTCGGGAATCAATATTACTAGCAACGGCAAAGGCTATACGAGATGGAATATTGGCTTTAACAACACCAGTGATGACATCTGTTGATGGTCTTTGAGTTGCGACAATTAGATGAATTCCAGCAGCACGAGCCATTTGAGTTATACGCATAATAGAGTCTTCAACTTCTTTAGAAGCTACAAGCATTAAATCGGCAAGTTCGTCGATAATAGCAACAATATAATGCATGTGTGGTAATTTTTCATCTTTATTTTTATTTTCTTTATCAATTAATTCATTATAACCTCCAATGTTTTTAACATTTTTTTCACTAAACATATCATATCTTTTTTCCATCTCGGCTACAAGTTTTTGTAAAGCAATACTTGCTTTTTTAGGATCTGATACAACTGGACATAAAAGATGAGGTATACCATTGTAATTTGATAATTCAACTTTTTTAGGATCGACAAGCATAAGTTTTACTTCATCTGGTTTATAACGCATTAGAATAGAACAAATAATAGTATTAGTACAAACTGATTTACCTGAACCAGTAGAACCAGCGATTAATAAATGGGGCATTTTAGATAGGTCAGCAAGTTTAGGTTCACCCATGATATCTTTTCCTAAAGCTACTAATATTTTACCATTTTGAGCTTCTTTTCCAGGATAAGCTAAAACTTCTTTAAATTTAACCATACTAATAGTTGGATTAGGTATTTCAATACCAATTGTACTTTTTCCGGGGATAGGAGCTTGAATACGAACATCTTTCGCGGCAAGAGCTAAAGCAATTTCTTTATTTATTCCACTTATACGACTTACTTTAGTTCCACTTGGAACTTTAACTTCATATTGAGTTACAGCAGGTCCAATATGTATTTCAACTACTTGACCATTGATTTGGAAATCTTTTAATACTCTTTCCAAGTTTTCTTTATTATTACGAATAAAATTATTTGAATTAACTTTTTTAGTTTCTTTTACATCATCAAGTAAGGATAATGGGGGAAGAACATAACTAGAATTAACTTCATAAGTTTTTTTAGGTTGTTCTAAGTTTTCTTTCATTGGTTGCTCTTTCATATTTTTTAATTCTTCCATACTAGTTATGATTATTTTATCATCTTTAGGAGGTTCATAAGAATTTTCTTGCTCATAATCATATAATTTATGTTGATCATCTATTTCTTTTGGTTGTTCTTCTTTATTTTCATCTTTTTCATTATTACTTAGTGAAGTTAAGAAGTTTTTAAAGTTTTTAAATAAGTCGGCGATGGTTACATTAAATAATAATATTAAAGCAAAAATTACTAAAATAATAGAAACAATTTTAGTACCACCTAAGCCAAATAAACTACTTAATAGAACAGAAAAAATAGCCCCAATAATACCTCCACCTATTTCTATTGAAGTATCTCCACTTGTAAAAAGAGCAGTATTATTTCCAATAGTGGCGATTCTTTCCATATATTGATCAATAGTGGTTTGAAAGATGTCAGAAGCGTTTTTGCATTGTTCAATAAAACCAAAATGACTGGCGACTAAAACTACGATTATTAGCACATAAAGACCAATTAATCTTTGACTTAAAAATTTAGGTAGTTTTCTTTTAAAAAGCATATAACTTCCTAAACATAATATAAATATAAGTAAAAAAATCCAGGCCCATCCGCCTACTAAAAACATTGCAAATTTCTTTAAAAAAGATCCAACAAGACCAAATCCAAATCCAATTATACCTATTAATATTAATATTAAACCTGTAAGTTCAACACTGTATTCAAAGCTTTCTTTTTCTTGAGCTTTTGTTTTCTTCTTTGCCATTTATACTCACCATTATAATTATACATTAAAAATATTATTAATGCAAATAATATAAAACAAATATTCTTATTTTTTGACAACTTATATAAATTGTATTATAATATGAAGCAAGTTTTGAAGAAGGGTAAAATGATGCTTAAAAGTATGGAAGAAGTTTTAAAAAATTTAGATGAGAAATTTATTTTAGCTATTAATGAATTAGTATTAGAATATGTTAAAAATAATAAATTAGTTAATCAAATTTATATAGATAAATTAGTATCTTTATTTAAAAAAGAATATCATTTAGAAAAGTATTTAAAAAAAGCAATAATTGTTACAGATGATGTTTATAATCCTAATGATAGTGCAGGTTATAGTTTTATTTTAAAAAAGATAACTATTCATCTTAATTGTTTTTTAAATGAGATACTTAATATGGCTAAACTTTTTAATTTAAATGCTAATGATATTATTTATTTAATATATACTTATTTTAATAAAATTGTTTTTCATGAAATTGCTCATAGTTATCAGTTATTAGAAATAAAAGAAGGCAATAATTTTGATAGTAAAATTTTGAAGGCTAGTTTTAAATTTACTACTAAATTAGAATATTTTAATCTTTTTTTGCCTGATAAAATAAGAGAATTATCTTCTTCATTAACTAATAAATATAATCAATATATTAGAAGAGTTAATATATATTATAGTTATTATTCTTGTGCTCCAGAAGAAAGGCTTGCAGAATATTTTGCGAATGATTTAACATTAACTTTAATTAAAAAATTAAAAGAAAAAATTGAAATTAATAAATTAGATAATATGTATCAATATATTTTATTAAAGAATTTATTAGAGGGTTATAATAAGAATTTAAATCCAACTTATTTTTATTTAAATAAATTAGGAGAAAAAATAGAGTTACCATCTATTTATGATATGTCTTTAGATAGAAGATTAAAGTATGGGTTGGAAATAACTAAAAAAGAATATGGGAGTTTAAAAAGATTAAAAAGTTCTATGTATGAAAGTTTAAAGTCATAAGTTCTTGCCTTTTTTCTTTATTTTATGTTATCATATATGAAGAAGAGAGGTATTAAGATGGGATTATTTAATAAATTTAAAGATGCTTTTAAGAAAAAAGATACTACAAATGTAAAAGAAGATGTGAAAGCTTATGATAAAGGATTAGAGAAAACTAGAAAAGAATTTGTTAATGAACTTAATGTATTGGGACTTAAATATAATAAAGTTACAGATGAATATTTTGAAGAATTAGAAAATATTTTAATTATGGCTGATATTGGGGTTAATACCGTTATGAAATTTATTGATAGATTAAAAGCTAGAGTAAAGAAAGAAAATATTAGTGATACTAAATATTTACAAGAAGTTATTGTAGATGAATTATTTATTATATATGTTTCAGGAGAATATTTAAGTGATAAAATAAATATGAATCCAAATGGACCAACGGTTATATTAATGGTGGGAGTAAATGGAGTAGGGAAAACTACTACAATTGCTAAGCTTGCTTATAAATATATTAATGAAGGTAAAAAAGTAATGATGATTGCAGGTGATACTTTTAGAGCAGGAGCTGTTCCTCAGTTAGAAGAATGGGCAAATAAAACAGGTGCTTTATTTTATGGAAAATCTAATACTGATCCAGCAGGAGTTATTTATGATGGATTGGTTAAAGCTAAAGAAGAAAAAGTTGATATAGTTTTAATTGATACGGCAGGACGTTTACAAAATAAAGTTAATTTAATGAAAGAATTAGAAAAAATTAATAAAGTTATTGGTACTCATATTGAAGGGGCTCCTCATGAGACTTTGCTTGTTATTGATGCTTCAACAGGTCAAAATGGTATTTTACAGGCTGAAAGTTTTAAAGAGATTACTAATATTACGGGTATTGTTTTAACGAAACTTGATGGGACCGCGAAAGGGGGAATAGTACTAGCAATAAAAGAAGGAGTAAATATTCCAGTTAAATTTATTGGTCTTGGGGAAAAAATGGAGGATTTAAAAACATTTGATATAGAAACTTATATATATGGTCTTTTTAAGGATATGATAGATGATGGAGAATAGAGATTATCTTAATAATTTATTTGATATATATAAAGATTTATTAACAGATATAGAAAAATTAACTTTTATTAATTATTATATGGAAGATTTGTCTTTAAGTGAAATTGCTTTAAATAGAGGAATAACTAAAAGTAGTGTAGGTAAGACTTTAAATCAAGTAGAAAATAAATTAAAAGATTATGAAGATAAATTAAAAGTTTTTAAAACTAAATTAGAACTTACTAATCTTTTAGAGAAGAAAGATATTAAAGATATAAAAGAAAGATTAACTAAAATAATAGAAAGTTAATTTTTTTTATTTAAAAAAGTATATTTTTTCTTTACCTTTGGCATAATTTGTAGTAGAATGATATTCTGCGCGTTAGAAAGAGGGAAGTTTTTTTATGAAGAAAACAAAAATTATTTGTAGTATAGGACCAGCGAGTAATGAATATGAAACATTTAAAAAAATGGCTTTAGCGGGTATGAATGTAGCAAGAGTTAATTTTTCACATGCAACACTTGAAGAAAGAGCAACAGTTAGAGATTTAGTTGGTAGATTAAATAAAGAAGAAAAAATGAATATAGGTCTTTTATATGATACTAAAGGACCAGAATTTAGAAATGGAGAGGTAAAAGAAGGGGGAATTGAACTTATTTCGGGTAATATTATTAGAGTGGTAAAAAATAATGTTATTGGGGATAATAATCAATTTTCAGTTAATCATCCAGAAGCTTTAGATAGTTTAAATGTGGGAAATATTATTCAATTAGAAAATGGTCTTATGAAAATTGAAGTTATTTCTAAAGAAGATGATGGAGTTACTTGTAAAGTTATTAATGGAGGTAATTTAGGTAGTAAGAAAAGTTTATTTGTACCAGGAGTTAAACTTGATATACCTTTTATAAGTGAAATTGATAAAGAAGATATTATATATGCTTGTCAAAATAATGGAGACTTTTTAGCATTATCATTTGTTTCAACGAAAGAAGATGTATTAGAAGTTAAAGAAATATTAAATAAAGAAAATAGTAATATGAAAATTATTGCTAAAATTGAAAGTCAAACTGGGATTGATAATTTAGATCAAATATTAGAAGTTGTAGATGGAGTAATGGTGGCTAGAGGAGATCTTGGAGAAGAAGTGGCTATTTCATTATTACCTGTTTATCAAAAATTAATTATTAAAAAAGCTAGAGAACATGGAAAGTTTTGTATTGTTGCAACAGAAATGTTAGAAAGTATGAAAAAGAATTCAAGACCAACAAGAGCGGAAGTTACTGATGTTGCTAATGCTGTACTTGATGGAACAGATGCAATTATGTTAAGTGGAGAAACTACAACAGGTAATTATCCAGTGGAGGCTGTTACTTATATGGCTAAAATAGCTCAAGATACAGAGGGATTAACTACTAATCATTTTAATTATTTAGGTAAAATTGGAAGAACAGAATGTATTGCTAAAGGGGCTGTTGATTTAACTGAATATGTTCAAGTAAGTGCCATAGCTTGTGCATCAATAAGTGGTTTTACGGCTCGTTTTATTAGTAATTTTAGACCTCATTCACCAATTATGGCTACTTGTACAAAAGAATCTGTAGCAAGAAGTTTAGCACTTAACTATGGAGTTTATACAAGTATTGTACCAGTTTTACATGATATAGATAAAATGATTGAAATAGCTAAAAATAATACTAAAAAATTCTTTAAATTAGAAAAAGAAGAAAAAATAATTATAACTGGGGGTATCCCGGTTACGGATGAAGGAAGAATTACTAACTTTTTAAAAATAGAAGAAATAGATTAATATCTCTTAAAAGGGATATTTTTTATATAATATTTATTGTATAATGTTTATGGTGGTTTTAATGGATATTAGTTTTAATTTTGAGGAATGTTTTTTTAATTATAGAGTCGCGGCTATTATTTGGAATGGTAATAAAATATTAATAGAAAAGAAGAAAGACGTTAATTATCTTTCTTTAATGGGAGGAAGAGTTCATTTAAATGAAACATCTATTGAAGCTATAAAAAGAGAAATAAAAGAAGAAACAAATTATGATACAGAATATATAAGAAGTGTGGGTTTAATAGAAAATTTTTATATATCAAAGTATACTAGTAGATTATGCCATGAAATACTTATTATTCATGAATTAAAATTTAAAGATAAAGAAGCTTATAAAAAAGAAGAAATAATTAATAATGAAGAAAATGATAATGCTAAGTTTGTTTGGATAGATATAGAAGAATTAAAGAAATTAGATTTAAAACCTGAAGAATTTATTAAAAATATAGATAATAAAGAATTTTATCATATTATAAATAAATAATTAAAAGGATTGTTACTTATTAAATTTACAATTCTTTTTATTTGTATATAAAAAGGTTTCTAATTGGAAGAAACCTAAATGCTTTATTTTTCAAAAAATCGGGTTATGTCTATTTCTAATACTTCTGATATTCTACCTAATATAGCTAGACTAAAACTCTTTTTTCTTTTTTCACTTTCTATTTCTGCTAAATAGTCCATAGACATTTCAGCTTCTTCGGAAAGTCTTTGTAAAGTATAACCTTTTTCTTTACGAAATTTTTTGATATTTTTTCTTACTACATCATAATAGTAGGTATCGGGGTTTTTTAATGCCATATTAATCACTCCTCTTTAATTTTCTTATAAAATTAAAATTTTATTTATGGGCTTATAGCACTAGACAATTATATAATATTATGATATATTTATTTTAGGGCTTATAGCCCTAAAGGAGTGTATTATGGAAAAGAATAAAAGAGTAATAATAATAGTAAGTGTGTTAATAGGAGTAATAGGAATATCTTTAGCATATT
>CANRBQ010000006.1 GCA_947628905.1 uncultured Bacilli bacterium | reverse complement strand
ACAAAATATGCCAAAGATATTCCTATTACTCCTATTAACACACTTACTATTATTATTACTCTTTTATTCTTTTTCATAACTAGCCTCCAAAAAGAAGTACCTTGTAAAGTACCTATATCATAGTAATATTATATTAGTAAATAAGGTATTTGTCAAGGTTCTTTTTGCTTAGCTAAAACTAAATTTATAGTAATCTTAACATATGGAGGTTAATATGAAATTAATAGCGAACAACTATACACCTAAAACTACTTTTAAATTAATTAGAGAATGGACAGGATTAACTCAAGAAGAATTAGCTAAAAAATTAAATAGAAAAAGCAGACATGGTATTAAAAATATAGAAAATGGATTAACTAGATTTTATTTTGAAACTATATTTATAATCTGTAAAAGTTTTAATATTTATATTATTTTTGAAAAGAAAAATAAAATGAAATTAATATCTAATGATTATGAACTAAAAGATATTTTTAAAATTTTAAGAGAATGGACTGAATTAACCCAGGAAGAATTATCTAAAGAACTAAATTATAAAAGTCGCTATGGCATCAAAAAATATGAAACTGGTGAAAACCGCTATTACTACGATACTATTTTAGAAATATGTAAAAAACATAATATTACAATTACTTTCGAAAAGCATTAACTAAAAACTAATGTTTTTTATTTTCCACATTTTACCACTTGTTATATACGTTAGTTCGTTTTATAATTATATCAGAGAGGAACAAATGTATCATGGAAAATATTTATCTAAATAGACACTTTTTATGTATTGATTTAAAAAGTTTTTTTGCCAGTTGTGAATGTTTAGAAAGAAACTTAAATCCTTTTACTTACCCTCTCGTAGTAGCTAATCCCACCCAAGGTAATGGTGCTATCACACTTGCCGTCACACCCTATTTAAAAAATAAAGGTATTAAATCTCGTGGTAGATTATACGAAATACCTAAAAATATTAAATACACGATTGCTAAACCCCATATGAATTTATACTTAAAGAAAAGTAAAGAAGTTGTAAATATCTATTTAAAATATGTTTCTGAAGAAGATTTACATATCTATTCTATTGACGAATGTTTTTTAGATGTCACAGACTATTTAAAAATGTATAAAAAAACTGACTATGAACTTGCTTTAGATATTCTAAAAGATGTAAAAGAATCTACTGGTCTATATGCTACATGTGGTATTGGTCCTAATATGTTATTAGCTAAAGTATCCATGGATATTGAAGCCAAACATAACAAAGATTTTATTGCTAAATGGACTTATGATGATATTCCTACTAAACTTTGGAATATTACTCCCCTCTCTAAAATGTGGGGAATAGGTCCCAGAATGGAAAAGAATTTAAATAAATTAAATATTTATTCTATAAAAGATTTAGCACTTTATGATCGCTCTAAACTTGAAAAAAAGTTTGGTGTTATTGGTTTAGAACTATGGAATCATGCCAATGGTATTGATTTAAGTCGCATTGGCAATTATGCTAAAACTATCGATAAATCTTATTCTCACTCTCAAGTTTTATTTAAAGATTACAATGGTTCTAATATTAAAATAATTATTAAAGAAATGATTGAAGTTTTAACAGCCCGTCTAAGAAGTAACCACAAAACCTGTCAAGTTATTCATTTAGGCATTGGTTATTCCAAAAATATTGGAGGTGGTTTCCGCCATCAAATAAAACTATCTGAACCCACTGATGATAATGAACTAATCTATGAGACATGTTTAATGATTTTTGATAAATTCTATGATAATTTACCTATTCGTAAAGTTAGTATTTCCTGTGGCAATTTAAATAATAAAACTGGTACTCAATTAAATATCTTTGAAGAAATAACTAAAATAGAAGAAAAAGAAAATATCAATCTTGCTATTGATAATATCAAAAATAAATTTGGTAAAAACGCTCTTTTAAAAGCTTCTAGTTTACTTCCTGATTCTACCATCATGGAACGCAACACCAAAATAGGAGGCCACAGTGCATGATTGATCGTGGTTTTATTAAATGGCAACCCTTTAATTCTTTAATATCTAATAAAGAAGTTTTAACAAGTATTAAAGAATCTAAAACTAATTTTCTTAATTCTAAACCTAAATTATTCCCCGAAAAAATAGAAAAATTAAATGAAGAATTAAAAGATGCTTATTACTCTCATAATTTAATTACTTTAACTTATTTTGAAAATAATCATTTAAAAACTATTAAAACTAATATTATTGCTATTTATCCCAATTATAATACTTTAAAATTATCTAATAATAAAATTATTTCTTTCAATCAAATAATTAATATTAACTAACATAATAATTTAACCAATTCTGATATAAAAGAGTTCTAGCCATTACCCAATTATAATTTATTTTATTACCCAAATAATAATTAAGAGGTTTATTAGGATTTAAACATTCTTTTAAATCTCTTTTATATTCTTTATCTATTGTATCTTTACTATATTCTAAATGTCCTGTTATAAATATTTGTTTACCATCTTTACTCTCTGCAATAAATACTCCTGATTTACTTCCCTTACTAACTAATATTAAATCATTATTTAGTAATATTTCTTCTTCATTTATCCCACAGTATCTTGATATAGGTACCCAAAAAAAATCATCAAAATTCTTAACTAATTTAGTTTCATTTACTATATAATTCTTAAATATTCCTGATAATTTATTACCTAAACTATATCTTTTAACTCCATAAAAATAATCAATCGCTATTTCTGATGCAAAACAAAGAAAAATAGTAGACTTAATATGTTCTTTAGTATAATCCATAAAACATTTTAATTCTTCTTTAAAATTAATATCTTCATATCTAAAATGTTCAAGTGGTGCTCCCGTAACAATCATTCCCTGATAGTCTTTATTTTTAATATTTTGAAAAGAATAATAATACTTATCTAAATATTCTTTTTTATTTTCATTCTTATTATCTTTATTTAAATATATAAAATCTATTTCTACTTGTAATCCTTTAATATCTAATACTCTAAGTAAATCTCTTTCTGTTTCTTCTAAATTAGGCATTAAATTTAATATACCAACTTTTACTACTTCTTTATTTTTATCTAATTTATTTATAAACTCTACTTCTTCATTTAATAATTCTTTCCCATAAACATTCTTTTTTAAATAAATAGCCATGATTCACCTCTAATAATATTTATTTTTAAATATTAAAAAAAGAACTATAAAGTTCCTATTTTTCTTTACTCATAACTTTTAAAATCTCCTCATAATTATCATCAATCGCTGCTTTATTTTTCTTTACTATCCCACATTTATTACACTTATAAACTATTTTTAAAGTATCTTTTTTTCCCTTTTCTATATCTATAGGCTCCAACACTCCCAAACAATTATTAGCTCTATCCCCCGGATTATTATCTACATGTAAACTACATAAACAATAAGGGCAATGATCTCTTGCCGTATAATTTAAAGGTTCTACTTTCTTTTTACATACTAAACAAGTAAAAGCTTCATCAATCATTTTAAATTTTTTAATATCCATAATTCACCTAATTAAATTTATATATCTTTCTTGCTATTTTATATATTGGAACTACTATAAATCTTGGTCCTAAAGTAATATTTGCTAATTTTAATTTCTTTACTATCTTAGGATTATTAACTTTTAAATAATCCCACAAATCTTTTATTTTATTTTTAGCTTCTTTAGTATTTTCTATTTTAAGTAATATAGTTGAAACTGTCATCATAATATCTAAATAATGCATTAAATATCTTTTTAAATTTTCTTCTTCTATCTCCAAAGGATTAAAAAAATCTATCATTAATTTATTTACTTTTAATTGTTGATCAATTCTCTTAATCATCACCTTTTCATTAACCGATTGATCTTCTCTTCCAATGAAATATCGATAAAAAGGAACATTTAAATAATACATAGTTTTAACATAAGGTAAAGGATAATAAACAAAAATATTATCTACATAAAAAGTATGTTCTGGCAGTTCTAATTTAATATCTTGTAATAATTTAGTCTTATATATTACCGAATGCATTAATAAATACTTACTTACTGGAAACTTATTTATATCTTTCCATCCAAATATCTTATTTTCTGGCAATATTCCTAAATAATTCATTTCTTTAATATCATTTTCTTTTTCATAAACATAATTAGCTATAAACATATCAACATCTATCTTTTTTAATGTTTTAATAATATCTTTTAAAGCTTTCTCATCTACCCAATCATCACTATCAACTACTTTAAAATATTTACCTTTCGCACTTTTTAATCCTGCATTAACTCCACTTCCATGTCCCCCATTTTCTTTATCAATTACTTTAATAATATTTTTATATTTTTCCTCATAATCTCTAGCAATATTAATTGTTCCATCTTTAGAACCATCATTAACAATAATTATTTCTACATCATCTTTAGCCGTCAATATTGAATCTATTGCTTTTTTCATATAATCTTGAGAATTATAACATGGAATAACAAAAGATATTAACTTCATTTTACTTCCTTCTTTCTTAATTCTTTTAATGCTAAAAGCATTTCTTTATTTATTACTTTATTCGCTGGATTATTATTTTCTTTTTCTTTTAAATATTTCTTTATATCTTTTAAAGGTACATAATTTAATTTAAAATCCCCTTTCTTTTCTTGAGAATCTAATTTAATATTATCTAAATTATATTTTAAATCTGTTTTAATAAAATAATAATATATTTGAATACTTCGATTATTACCTTTAACTAAATAATCTTTAAGATAATATTTAATTAGAAAAAAAGGTTCTCCCACTTCTTTAAATATTAAACCTGTTTCTTCTTCTAATTCCCTAATTAACCCTTCTTCTAATTTTTCATTTTCTTTTAAATGTCCTCCGGGAAACTGAACTATCCCAAAAGCTTCCCCTAAAAGTATTTCTTCTTTACTATTTAAAATAATTGCTTTTACCCTAATTACTTTATCATTAATATTTTCATCTTTTAATTTATCTGTATTAAATATTTTTAATTTCATAATTATTACCCATATTAATCATAACTTATATTTTAAAATATTACCACAAAAAAATAAAAACTTTACATTTTTATTCTTTCTCTTAACTCTATATCTTCACCCATATGTTTATTATATAAAGCATTAATTATTTTTAACATATCTAATTCATCATAACAATTAATATCCAAAAATTCACTAAGTACCCCCAAATAATGCGTATTATCCCAATTAAAAGTTAAATCAAAATTAATATAAATAGAAACAATTAATTCTAACAAAAATCTTTTAATTTTAACTCTATTAAATCTTGTAATTTTAATAATACTATCTATATCTAAAAATTTAATATCTTTATTAACTATTAAATTAGCAGTATGATAATCAAAATATGTTAATCCTTCTTTTACTAAAGCTTCATCTGTTAAAAATATTTCTTCAATTAATTTCCATCTTTCTTTATAAGGTTCTTCTTGTTCCAAATATTTCTTTAAAAGAGCTCCTCTTTCATATTCATATAAAAAAGCTTCCGCCTTCCCATTTATTTTTAATATTCCCCTGATATTAATAAGATAATTCAAATTAAGTTTATCTAATTTTAAAATTAATTTTTCTTTCTTCTTTCTATTCTTTAAAAAAGGTTTACAAACTAAACCATTATATAATATAGGTGGTCTACTACCCATATCTTGATAAGGATTACCAAGTCTTGCTCCTAATTTAGCAATATCCTCATAACTCTTCTCTATATATTCCATATTAACCCCCAGATTACTTTTTTCTCTCTAAAATAATTCCATCCTTCATATAATTATCTACTTTATCATTATCAATATGTGGTAATAAAACTAATTCTTCTGTTGTAAAATCTTTAGGAGTAATTAAAGAAGAATATATTAAAGGATCATTAAAAAACTCATTTCCCTTTCTATGTTTCCCAATTAAATAAGCAATAAATATTACTCCATCTTTATTAAGTAATTTATGAAACTTAATTATTTCTTTTCTAAAAGCCTCATAAGTCCATGATTCTCCTAAATGATTTTCGATATAATCGGCAATATTAGATAATAATATAAAATCATATTCTTTTTCATAAATATATGGCACTTCAAAAACATCTAATGCATCAAAAGTAATATTAACATCCCCAATAATACTTCTTAAATTATCATAACTTTCTTTATTAACTAAATAACTATTCTTTGTTTTACTAATTCCATGTGCTGTACTAAATAAAATAATTCTAAATAAATTAGTAACTTGATATATTCCCTTTTGTCTATTATAGTTATAATCTATAATAGTTTCCCAATAAATTTTATATTCATAATCCATATAAGAAAGTAAATATTTAACCATATCTGTTAATTCATCTAAACCTATATTTATATCAAATAATCTCTTAAAATAAGCTAAAAACTCCTCATAACTAAAAGCTTCAATCGCTGCTTTTTTTAAACCTAAAGCATAATATTCTGTTAATTTATTAATATCAAAAGTAGTTATATTTTTAATTCCTTTACTAGCTAAACTAAAAGTCTGATCTCCACTTGCCAGTATTGTAAGAGCATTATTTTTCCCTTCAAAATCCACCAAATTTAAATACCCATCTATATTTTCTGTCGCTGTCGCATAAACTTTATCATACTCAAAAAAAGTATTATTTCGATATTTCTTTATTCCCTCTAAATAATCATCTATAATTCTTTCTGTTTCTTCTATTGCTTCTCGCATATATGTCCCTCAATTCTGCTATTCTAAATATTTTCCTGAAAAAACAACTAGTCCCCTTGCATTTATTCTTTTTAATTGCTATAATTAACTCATGGCTCGTTGGTGAAATGGTTAACACATTGCCCTCTCAAGGCAACATTCATGGGTTCAAATCCCATACGAGTCACCATTAAGTATTTAATTCCTTTTAAAGGAATTTTTTTATTTTCTTAAAACTAATACAGCATCTTTATTCCTATTATAATTATCAACCCATATAAGCTCTTCTCTAAGTATCTCTCTATAACTTACATCTGTTCCACATATAGGATAATTACTATATTCATTAATTACATCTTTAAAATTATATATATAACTAGCTAAAATTATTCCCTTATAAGTAATACTATTTCTTAAATTCTTAAATCTCTTATATACATCATCCATACTATGATTAATGGTATATTCTAAAGCATTAGAAACTAATACTAAATCATATTTATTTTTTTCTAATATATTAAATATATTTCCTAATCTATAATTAATTTCAATTTTATCTAATTTTTCTTTTAAATTCCAAAAATCTTTTTCACTTCTAATATATTTATTATAAAAAAGAAGTTCTTCCCAATCATAATAATAATCTTTAGTTAATACTTGTAATAATGTTACCTTTTTATGATAAACATTTTGTAAACAATAATAGTAATTAAATATTTCTTTTACTACTAATTTATATTTATTATCAATATAATTAATAATTAAATTCCATATTTTCTCTTCTATCTCTAATTCACAACCAATATACTTAAAAGAATATTTTAATAATAATTTATAATCTTCTAAATCCCCTATTTTTATCATTGCTTTTCTTATCTCAATATATAAACTACTTAAAGGATTAATATCAATTAAATCTATTTTTTTAATATTATTCAATAATAAATTAAAAAAATGATCTCCACTACTTCCAATCGCAAGTGTCTTAAAAGAATAATCCAAATCTAACTGTTCTAAATATCCATTAATATTTTCATTTGTAAAAGCATAAACTGTTAAATCATCATTCTCTTCATTATTAACAATATTCTGATATATAATATCTTTAATCTTTTGTTGCACTACCATCACCAAACAATCATTTTACCACTTAAAAAAGAAAAAAGATAGCTTATTTTCTCACTAAACTATACTTATTTACTTTTTCTAATTCAGCAATTATCACTAAAACTTCTTTAGGATATAACCTTAAATCTTCTAGTCTATTAAGCTTTACTCCTGCCATAAGTCCTACTTTATGCATCAATTCTAATAATTCTAAAGAAAAATTAGAAAAAGTAAAACTTCTATGACCATTTTCTCTAATCTCTTTGGGTTGTTCTCTAGCAATTATTCTCTCGTTAATAGTAGCATCATTCATTTCCCCAATACCTGCTAAACCCTTAATTACATAAATTAAATCTTCATAATAAAACTCATCTTTCATTTTAACACCTTCTTTGTGCAAAAATAATAATATAATAAATTAATTTATTTGTCAATTACTATATTATATGTAAATTCTAAAAAAGGTTATTAATATTTTTCTTTAAAAATTTCTAATCTCTTAAACATTCTATCTTTTCCAAGAATTTGCATTATATCATATAAATTAGGAGTCATATCAAGTGTTGTTAAAACTACCCTCATAACTGTCGTAAAATCCGCTACACTACCTTTATAATTATCTGGATTTTCTTTATATAACTTCATATTATCTTGATATCCCATTTTTACACATAACTCTTTAATTTTATTAAACCATTCATCTTGAGAATCTTTTTCATCATAATAATTATTTAAATATTCTTCCATAATTTTTATAATTTCTTCTTTTTCTTTTACTTTCCCAAAATTATAATTAATCTCTTTATTCCAAGCTTCATCATACATATACCATGATTTATCAAAAATACCTGCATAATTTGCATAATCTTTTCTTGGTTTCTTTCCTTCTCTTTCAATATTCAAAAATTTAATAGTATCTTCTTTATAATTACTAATAATATCATATACTTCTTTATTATATTTTAAAGCCCAAGCCTCATAATTCTGATATAAATCAACCGCACTCATTTTAGAAATATAATTTTTACTTATATTATCAAGTTTATCTAAATCAAATAAAGCTCCTGAAACACTCATTTTCTTTGGACTAAAAGGAAATTCATAAAAAGATTTATCTGGATTATTAGTTCTCCATTCCTCAAAATTAGAATTAGCAATTGTAAGAACCGCATCTATAACTGCCAAGGTTGGATATCCTTTTTCTTCATAATAAAACATTAAAGCTTCAGGATCTTTTCTTTTAGATATCTTTCTTATAGTATCTCCATCTTTCTTTAATATTAAAGAAGTATGAATATATTTAGGCATCTTAAATCCAAATGTTTTAAATAACTCATAATGAAGAGGAACACTACTCATCCATTCATTACCTCTAACCACATGTGTAGTTCGCATTAAATGATCATCAACTAAATGAGCAAAATGATATGTAGGAAGTAAATCTCCACTTTTCATAATTGGTACATCTAAATCATTTTCAGGAAATTCAATTTTTCCTTGTGTTAAATCTTCAAACACAAACTTCTTATTAAAATCACCCATTGATTTAAAACGAATAACAAACTTTTCTCCTGCCTTTATTCTTTTCGCTGCTTCTTCAGGACTTAAATCCCGACATTTAGCATATTTCCCATATATCCCAATTCTTTTCTTACTCTTAGTTTGATACTCTCTAATTTCATCTAATTCTTCTTTTGTTAAAAAACATGGATACGCTCTACCTATTTCAATTAAATATTTAACAAAAGTATGATATATCTCTATTCTCTCACTTTGAATATAAGGCCCATACTCTCCTACAATTTTATCCTGATATTCATATTCTTGAGGCATTATTTCATAATAATTTAAAACATGATATATAAAATCAACTGCTCCATCTACTGTTCTTGCTTGATCTGTATCTTCATTTCTAAGATAAAATACTCCCCCACTAGTTTTAGCAAGTACATAATTAATAATTGCACTCATAAAATTACCAATATGCATAAAACCTGTAGGACTTGGCGCAAACCTCACTATTTTAGCTCCCTCTTTTAAATTTCTCTCAGGATATAATTTTTCATAATCTTCTATAGTTTTAGTAATATTCGGAAATATTAAATTAGCCAGTTCTTTATTAGTCATTATAATTCCTTCTTTCTTGTACTTCTATTTTACTTTAAAATATTTAAAAAGTAAATATAAACTAAAATTACTTTACTTTTTTCTAAAACTATCATAGAATAATCTAAGCAAAAAGGAGTGCTTAAATTGAATATCAATAACCAAACCATCAAAGATATTCTCCTAAAAATTAAATATAATAATTTTAATTTAGAAGATTTAAAAAATTATAATTTAAAAGCGAAACATAAAATTATCTTAACTTTAGCTTATTATGATAAAAATAATTATCCTAAATCTCTTATAAAAAAATATCTAAAAGAACAAAAAAATATTTATAAAGATAGTAAATTATTATTAGAAATTATTAATTATTTAGAAAATCAATTAAAAAACCAAAAAAGAAAATTTAATTTAAATATTTATTTCCAAGCGAATAACATAGGACTTAAAAACGAAGAACTAATAATTAATAATATTACTACTTTAATTTCTGAAAAAAAATATTTAGAAGCTTTAAAATTATGTAATAATAATGAATATAAAAATAATCAAATAATTATTAGTTTAAAAGTTAAAATATTATTTGCACTAAATTATACTAAAGAAGCTTTTAGAATATGTAAAACAAAAGAACATCAAAATAGTTCCGCTATCCAAGTAGAATATCTAAAACATTTATATTACTTAAAAGATTATGACCAAGCTCTCTTAATTATTGATAATCCCAAATTTATTAATAACCCTAGTATCATGTGGTATTATGCTAAAATACTAATAAAACTTAATTGTTACATAGAAGCATATAATATTTGCCAAAATCCTAAATTCCAAAATGATAAAAAATTTACTAACTTAAAACTTAAATTAATTCCCTACTTAAAAACTTATTATCAAGAAAAATTAATTTTTCTTTTAAAACTTAAACTTAAAGACTCTTATTATGTTTCAAAAACTCCCTTAAAACTTTAGTAAGAGCTCTTTTTTCAATTCTAGATACATAACTTCTAGATATATGTAATTTTTTAGCTATTTCTTTTTGCGTTTGTTCTTTTTGATTTAAAAGCCCATATCTTGCTACAATAATTTCTTTTTCTCTAGCACTTAAAACTTTAAAATATTCTCTAAGTAAATTAATATTTTCTTTAATATGTATTTGATCTATCATATCCATCGTATCATCCTTAATAACTTCCATAAGACTTACTTCATTACCATCTTTATCATAACCTATGGCATCATTTAAACTTACTGTTATACCATTTTTTTTATTACTTCTAAAATACATTAATATTTCATTTTCTATACATCTTGCCGCATAAGTAGTAATTTTAGTTGCTTTACTTTTCTTATATGAATCTATCCCTTTAATTAAACCAATTGTTCCAATACTAATTAAATCATCTGTATCATAATTTCCATTATCAAACTTTTTAACAATATGCGCTACTAATCTTAAATTATGCTCAATTAATTTATTTCTTGCTTCTTTATCTCCCTGTAACATTTTATCAATCATCTTCTCTTCTTCACTACTAGAAAGAGGATCAGGAAAAACTTGATTAGAGTAACTACCTGTAAAAAATAACATATCTTTAATTATATTAAGTAAATTTAAAAACATAAAAAAACACTTCCTAATAAACTATATTAGAAAGAATTATTTTTAGAAAATAAAATTATTTCTCAAAAAACTTATCAATACTTACATTTAAAATAACACTTATTTTATATAAATCATATATAGATATTTTTATATTTTTACTAATATCTTCTAAATCAATTAAATATTTTTCTTTTATTCCAGTTTTAAAAGCTAAATCTTTTATACTAATTTCATTTTTCATACGATATTTCTTTATATTAACTGCTACAGTATTATACATTGAAGAATCAAATTTATATTTTACCTCCATACTTCCACCTCTAGCAATATTGTACACTTTTTTACTAAAAATAAAAAGGTTTATTCTTCAAAAAATTTTTCCATTGATACATCTAATACTACTGATATTTTATATAAAGTATTAAGGCTCATTCCCTCTTTACCTAAAGTAGTTTCAAATCTTCTCAAAAAATCATTAGAAACCCCAATATCTAAAGCTAACTGTTCTTGTGTTATTCCTACAAGCTTCCGATATTTCCGCACATTCTTAGCTACTACCTCTATAATATTTATATTAAAATTAAAATCTCTTTTAAATGTTGTCATTTAATACTCACTCTCCACTATTTATTTTACTAGTTTAAGAGATTTTAATCTATGAAGTGTTACTTCCCTTATTTCGAAGTATCTCTATTTCTATTTAAATTATACCCTATAAATTTAAATTATACAATAGCCTATTTTTATCTGTTTTTGTCGAACTTTAAGCTTTAATATCACTTTCTTAAAATTAACTATACGTAAATTAATATTTTTCCAAAAATTTCCAACTTTAGTTTACATTAAGTGTAAATAAAACAAGCAATTTAACTAAATCTTTACTATATATCTTTAACAATTTAAAATTAATATCAATTAAAAAACTAGAAATTACTCTAGCTTACTTTTTTTGGTCCAACTTTAACTGGCATGGTCCTCCAAAACTTTTTTTGGTCCAACTTTAATCGGCTTGGTCCTCCGAACTTTTTAAACACATCTTGTGTATCTAAAATATAACATAAAAGAAAACTAATGTCAAATTAATTCATTACTCTCTTAAACATTCTTTCTAAATCATATATACTAAATTTAATAATAGTTGGTCTTCCATGAGGACAATTATAAGGATTATCACACAATACTAACTCTTTTAATAATTCTTCTTGCTCAGCATGACTTATTCTATAATTAGCTTTAATACTCATCTTACAAGCCAGAGTAATTGCCATTTTTTCATTAAATTTAACTGGATCAAACTTTTCTTTACAAGTTAAAACCAAATCTACAATCTTTCTAATGCTTTCTTCTTCATGTCCTTCTAAAATCCATGTTGGATGCTCTTTAACTAAAAAAGTATTAACCCCAAACTCTTCTAATAAAAAACCTCTATCAAGTAAAACATTCATATTATCTTTCAAAAGCGTAAATTCACTTGTTGAAAGTTCTAACTTTATAGGAATAAGTAATCTTGTAACTGGCCAAGCTCTTGCCTTTAAAGCTTTCATATATCGTTCATAATTAATTCTTTCCTGTGCCGCATGTTGATCTATTAAATATATTCCTTGATCATTTTCAGCAATAATATATGTTCCTAAAGCTAACCCAACTAGATATAATACTAATGATTTCATTTCTTTATTAACTAAAACTTCATCACTAGCCTTTAACTCTAGCTTATCAGTATCTTCTTCTATAACAAAATCTAACTCTGTCTGTACTTTTTCTTTATCTTCACTCTTAACCATATTAGAAACAATATCGGCTATAACACTATCTTTAATAATATTAACACTCTTATCTTTAATAGCATTAGGTATTAATAAATTATTATATAAAACATCTTTAAAAGTATTATAAATAAGCTCATATAAGTCATTTATTTTACTTAATTTAATATCTTGCTTAGTAGGATGAATATTAACATCTACTAAAGTAGGATCAGCATTTATTTTAAGTACTACGATAGGATATTTACCATCCGGTTTATATGTATAATAACTATCATTTATAGCTCTATTTATATCCCCATTTCTAACTACTCTATCATTTACAAATGTACATAAATCATTTCTATTACTTTTAAGTATTTCTGGTTTACAAATATATCCATATATATCAAAATCATTATCACTAGCTTTAAATTCTAACATCTTATTACTAACATTTAACCCATATATTTCATGAATAGTTTTAAGTAAATTATCACTACCACTTGTTTTAACAACTATCTTTTCATTATTAGTTAAAGTAAATTTAATATTTGGATGAGCTAAAGCTAATTTTTCCACTAAACTAATTGTATTATATAATTCTGTAGCCTCAGCTTTCAAATACTTAAGTCTTGCTGGTGTATTATAAAAAAGATTAGTAACACTTATATTTGTTCCTTTTCTTAAATCCCCTTCTTTTCTTTCTAATACTTCTCCACCTTTAATATGAATATAACTTGAACTAACTCCATCACTAGTTCGCATTTCTACTTCTGACACACTGGCAATTGAAGGAAGAGCCTCTCCTCTAAAACCCATTGTACTAATGAAAAAAAGATCATCATCATGAATAAGCTTACTTGTTGCGTGTCTACTAAATGCTAAATAAGCATCATTAGCATCCATCCCATCTCCATCATCAATAACCTGAATCTTCTCTAATCCCCCTTTAATAAGATTAATAGTTATATTAAGAGCCCTCGCATCAATACTATTTTCTACCAACTCTTTAACAATACTTGAACATCTCTCAACTACTTCTCCAGCCGCGATTTTATTAGCTAGATCATCTGACATAACTTTTATTTTACTCAAAATTCTTCACCACTTATATCTTTTCTTACTTCTAATTGAGCTAAATTAGTCTCTATTAAAGCCTCTTCTTTAACATTCATAAATCCTACTCCCGATATAACTATATCTGAATTATCAAAAGCATTAACTTCATATTTTAAATCTTCTTTTTTATATTCTTTTTTAACAATAGGTACATTTAAATATAAAGTAACTTTATTTTTATTTTTAAAATAAAACTTAAAATTATTATCTATTACTAAACAAGTATTTTCTTTTATAACATAACTAATAGGTTTAATAGTTTTTTTAATAATCTTATTACTTAAATTAGTATAAGATAAACCAGGAGTATCATAAATAATATAATTATCTATTTTTAATTTAATAAAATCTAATGTTGTATTTTCTTTATCACTAACAATTATATTATTTTTATTAATTAATTTATTAATAAATGTACTTTTACCAGCATTAGTAATACCCATAATATACCCTGTATTAAAATTAGTCTTCTTTAAATATTCTAATATATTATTAGATTCATAATTACTCTTATTACTTATAAATAATATATCTTCTTCTATTTTATATACTGCTTTTAGCCAAGATTTAATCTTCTCTTTTTTCATTTCTTTTCTTAAAGTATCACACTTACTTAATACTAAAACTTTAGTTATTTTAATTTTCTTAAAATAATTAATAGTTTCTCTATTTATATTTAAATAATCAATTAAAAAGAAAACAATACCCTTAGATCTATTTATTTTATTAATTATTTTATCTTTATCTACTACATCTTCTTTATTTAATTCCCCATAATTCTTTAATCTAAAACATCTTTTACAATATTTATTATTAATATCCGGTGTATATCCTAAAGCCTTTTCATCTTTATCTTGTAAAAGAACCCCACATCCCATACATTTATTCATAATACTTACCCTTAATTAATATATTTCTCTTTCTTAATCTTCTATAAATAAAACTTTCAAAAAAACGATTAATTTTAGTCCAAATCTTTTCATATTCCCCTATAGGATTAATTAAAATAGATGTTATTCCTACTTTATTAGCCCCATATATATCTGTAAGTAATTGATCCCCTATCGCTGCTATTTGATGTTCTTTAAACTTATATAAATCCATTATTTTAATATATTTCTTCTTAAATGGCTTGCGAGCTGAAGCAGCTACATCTACATTTAATCCCTCTTTAAATGGTATTAATCTTTTTCTATTACTATTAGATAATATAATTAATTTAAAATCTTTTTCTAAATATAAAAATAACTCTTTAAGTTTCTTACTAGGCATATCACTTTTAACAGGAACTAAAGTATTATCTAAATCAAATAATAAACACTTAATACCCATTTTTTTTAATTTATTATAATCTATATCATATATATTCTTTTGATAAATATCCGGTATAAAATTCTCCATAACTAAACTCCTTAAATAAAATTATACACCAAAGAAAGAAAAATAGAAACTATTTCATTTCTATTTTTTCCTTATTCTTCCATAATTTTTTCTTAACCATAAATCATCTAATTCTATTATAGCCATTCTATTATTTTGAAAAAAACTCATCCCATAAAACCTAGCTAATTTAATTTTCTCCAATAAAAGCCAATTATTAAATATTGCATACTTTTCTGAATCATTTATCTCTCCAATAATATCTATAAGAGGAAGTAACCCATTTTCTATATCTCCATTAAAAAGTTTTACTTTAGCTTCATTAATAGTCATATTATCACCAAGTTAATTATAACAAAATATTCTTTATTTTAATACACTTAAAACATTACTTATTAAATCAATATTATCTATCGCATCATTTATCTTATCTGTTGCTCTAAGTTTATATTTAACTTTCATATCATCTTTATATAATTTAACATTACTAGGATCTCTATTAAGTTCTTTTAACCAATAAGAATTATATTTAAGAAGTTCCCACATCTTTTTATCTTTCTTTATTTCTAATAAACCAACCATTAACATTTTAATCCTCAAAAAATTTATTAATTGGTCTTGGTGTTACAGGCCCTTTAGTAACATTTGAAACAGTAGACTTACCTGTTAATTCTTGCACTATACCTAAAGCTTTTTGAGCTGTATTAATATGTTTTTGCACACTATCCATATCAATATTCTTCATTATATCTGTAATACCTGTTATATTATTACCCCTATTAAAATAGGTATTCCAAGCTTTAGAATCTTCTCCATATATATCATATATCTCAAATAATTTTTGCCAAGAAGCCTCCCCAGACTTAACAGAACTAACTAACTCGGGATGATTTCTTGCAAATAACTTAAAAGCTTCTTTCTTATCCATAACTATTCACCATTAAAATATATGTCTAAAATAAAAAAGAATGAACAATCATTCTAATTAATACTATAAAATATTAAATAATATATAATATAACTTAAGATATTTCATATGGAGATTCTATTGTGCCTTTTCCTGTTATTGATACATTAGATTTTATATTTATTACAGGACGGATACCACTGGGTTCATTAGCCACATCAAGCATTCCAAGAAGACCACTCGAATACACAGCGAATAGACAAGGCATATTATTTTCCATAAAGACAAATGGGGTTATTGTCCAATAATTAGCACCTGTATATAACCAATAGCCATAGTTAGTATTTTCAGATAAAGATCCCTCTGGACATCCTGCCATGATTATTTCATCACTTGTTATTAATCCTACTGGAGTTTTTAATGCATTATTTCCACTTATTTCATTTCCTTCACTATCTGTTGTTCCTTTAGCATCAGGTCCTGTGAACAAGTCCCTTTTTTGAGCTGTCTTATCTGTAGTACCTTTTTCTACATCATATCCACATTTTAATGTTGGCCTTTGTAACGAATAAACATATTCATATGACTCTCCATTCAATGCTACTCTATGATATGCTGCATATGCTGTTTCTGTTGTTCCATAACCTGCTGTTGGATCTTTTGCACCTAGATAACTATAATGTTTTTCTGGTGATAACTGCCTATCACTACAAAATCCTGTTTCTACATCTATTTTATCTCTATATTGTTCTTTTATTCCAGAACTTCCTATATACCAATTATCTATTTCTTTTTTTATTGTACTCTCTGTTTCATTTTTATGTGCATCTATATAACTTTGCGATGCAGATCCCCCCGTTCCACCATACATATATCCCACATATTTATTATCATCATAATAATCATTAAATAAAATTTCTTTTATCGCAGCATTATCTCCTGTATTACCCCATTTCCCTTCACTTGGTTTTGTTGTTCCAGCATATATTAATCTTATTGTTCCATTGCCATTGATTCTGATGATTCGCCAGTACATGTCTGCAAAATGTACCCAGTTATTATCTACCGTTCCACGAAATACATAACTTTTCCCATAATCATCAACAGTTTCATATACCCCCTTATCTGTTGATGTGCAATTTCCACCATTATGTTCTTTACTATTTGTTCCATCATCACATGCTGATGTACTTATCCCCGTAGAAGGCAAATCTCCAGTTTTTTGCAATTGCAACTTAGCTAATGTTTCATCAGGATTACCAATTTTTTTAACATCAAAATATAAAAAACAACTAGTTCCACTTCTACTTACATTAGATAATATTATTTCACTATTTTCCATTTTTACAGTTACACCATTATTACATTCTGTATGTTCTTCATTTAACATATAGCCATCCTCTGGTATATCTTCTACTTCTTCATATTTCCCAGAACCTTCTTCTGTTTCCCTATAAAACGCTATGACATTATTATTATCACTTAATATTGCCTTTTCTTGAATTGCTACATCTTTCTTACTAAAAAAACTTAAAGTAACTCCAATTACCCCTATAAAAATACACACAAATAATATCCTTTTCATTATATACCTTTTCCTTTACCTTTAAACATAATACTACTTTTTTAACTTCTTTTCATTACCTTCGACAAAACAAGTCAAAACTTCTTATTGCAATATTTATTGCAATGCTATATGTTATATTTTTATATTACAATAATATTTTTATTTTTTCAAGTTTTTTGTGATTATTTATATTATTTTATATATTTTTTGTATTCTTTTAAAAATATTTAAACATACTAATAAAGGTGATAATATTGAAAGAATTTAATAATGAATTATTAAAACTTCTTAAAAAAAGCTCATGCCCTTTCACATGTATAAAAGAAATAAAAGATATATTATTAAAAAATAATTATCAAGAATTAAATGAATTAGAAGATTGGAATTTATCTTATGATAAATATTTTATTATTCGAAATGATGCTTCCCTTATAGCGTTTAATATTCCCAAAAATATTAAAAATGAATTTAAAATAATCTGCACCCATAGTGATACTCCGGCTTTTACTATTAAACCTAATCCTGATTATTATGAAAATGGCTATTTAAAACTTAATATAGCTCCCTATGGAGGTATACTAAACTATGGTTTTATGGATCGTCCTTTAAGTATTTCGGGTCGTTTAATATTAAAAGATAAAAATAATTTAAAAAAAGAAATAATTGATTTAAAAGAAACTATTGCCATAATTCCTAGTATTGCTATTCATCAAAATGATAAAGCTAATACTAATTTAGATCTTAATACTGATGTAGATTTAATGCCTATTATATCATTAAATAAAAATTATAATTTAAAAAAATTAATTAAAGATAAACTTAATATTAATAATGAAATATATGATTTTGATTTATTTTTATATAATAATGAAGAACCAGAAATAATAAATAATGAATTTATTTTATCTCCAAGAATTGATAACATTACATGTACCTATGCAGCATTAAAATCATTTATTAATAATTTTAATGATAATATTAATGTTCTTGCAGTTTTTAATAGTGAAGAAATAGGTTCTAATACTTTTGAAGGAGCGGATTCTAATTTCTTAATAGATACTTTAAAAAAAATATGTAAAAAAACTAATTTAGATTTAGGTCCAACTCTTGCTAATAGTATCATTATTAGTGCCGATAATACTCATGCTAAACATCCAAATCATGATGAATTATCAGATCACACTAACACCCCAACTTTAAATGAAGGCATATTAATAACTAAAGAAATAAATGGTACTACTAATAGTATAACTTCATCTATATTTAAAAAAATATGTGAAGATAATAATATTAAATATAGTTATTATACTTCTAGAAATGATTTTACTGGTGGTTCTACCCAAGCAGGAGCAAGTTTAAAACATTTAAGTATTAACTCTTTAGATATTGCGCTACCTATGTTAGCCATGCATTCTAGTATGGAATTAATAGGTATTAATGATACTTATTTATTATATAAAGTGATGTCTAAATTTTATCAAATAAAATATAAATTAGAAAATAATAAAATAACTTTTAAATAAATATGATATAATAAATATATCGGTGATATATTATGAATATTATGGATTATATAAAATTACATCAAAATGAAGACTTTAAAAAATTTCCCTTTACAGAAGTAGATAATTTAATTTTTTCTTGTATTCCCTATATAGATTATACAGGTATTGTTCCTGCTTTTAGACACAATAAAATCACTTTAAATGAAGCAGTTTCAAAATTAAATAAAAACCCTCATTCTTATCATGGTTTATTTATAGGTAATACTTATAAAATGTTAAATTTAATGAAAGATACTAAAAGATATGGTAATACTCTTCTCTTTAATTATATGAAAGTAGTTAATAATGAAATACAATTTGGAGCTATAACCATGCTATTAAATGATAAAAGTACTTATATAGCTTATGCTGGTACAGATACCTCTATTATAGGCTGGGAAGAAGATTTTAAAATGGCTTACTTATATCCTGGTGTAAGTCAAAAATATGCCAGTATTTATCTTAATAAAGCTTTAGGTTTATTCCCTAAAAATGTTCGTGTTGGAGGTCACTCCAAAGGTGGAAACCTCGCTATATGTGCAGCAATGAATGCTAAAAATTATTATAAAAGAAAAATAATAGCTATATATAACAATGATGGTCCCGGTTTTTTAAAACAACAATTATTAGATCGAAATTATCGTAAAATCCAAAATAAAATTAAAATGTTTGTCCCTGAACAAAGTATTATTGGCATGATTCTTTATCATTCTCATGATTATGAAGTAGTAAAAGCTAAAGGTTTCAGCATTCTTCAACATGATGCATTTAATTGGAAATGCAATAATAAAGAATTTATAAAATCAAAATTAAACAAAAGAAGTAAAACTCTAGAACATAAACTAACTGAAAAATTAGAAAATATGCCTAAAGAAGATAAACTTAAATTAGTTAATGATTTATTTAAAATATTTTATTCTAATAATATTAAAGATACTAAAGATATAAGTATAACTAATATTTTTAAAATAATTAAAAGTTTCAAAAAACTAGATAAAGAAACCCAAAGATTATTAATAGAATTCTTACTTATAATTTTTGTTAAATAAAAAAAATTAATAAATTAGGGAACAAAAACAAATATAAGGGACATAGAGCGACAAATTTTTCACTTTCAATATGTTATGATAAATAATTGTAACAAAAGGAGGTGAGAACAACATGATGATTAAAGAAGAAGAATTTATAAGCTTAAGTGATGATTTACTTTTTAAAGAAACATTTGCACATCCAGATAATAGGAATAAATTAATATATTTCTTATCTTGTTTTACAGAATTTAAAGAAGAATATTTAAAAAAGGTTAATATAGAAGTAGAATATGAAAGTGTATTAACCAAAGCCAAAAATAAAGATAAAAATCTAAGAGGAGATGTCATAATAAAATTTGATAAATATATAATAAATTTAGAAGCATATTCATTATTTGATAGAGATTCATTAAATAAATCAATGAGTTATATAATGAGAATATTTTCAACTCAATTAGATAGAGGAAGAGATTATAATACCTTAGAAAGTGTAATCCAAATAAATATAGTAGATAAGGTAACACCCAAAGAATTAGTAAACGAAGAAATAAAAAGTGAGATATTACTAATGGATAGAGAAAGTAAAAAAGAAATGCTCTCAGAATTATTTCAAATAAAATATTTAAGGCTTGACAGTGCTCGAGAGATGATATATGATAAAAATAACTTACAACAAAGATGGTTAAGATTTATTGGGGCTAATAATGCTGAAGAGAGAAGAGAAATAGCAAGAGGAGATGGGTTACTAATGGAATTAGATAATTGGTGTAGGAACTATGTAAATGATGAACAGACAAAGAAGATATTTGGAGAATGGGCAAATTACATTGCCGAGAAAAAAGGCATCAGAAAAGGTGCAGAAGAAAGAACCATTGACATAGCTAAAAATATGTTTAAACATAACATGAGTATTAAAGATATACATGAAATTACCGGCTTATCTCTTAAAGAATTAAAAGAACTAGAATGATTAATTTCATTCTTTTTTCATTGCTCACATTAAAAAAGCTCTCTTATTAAGAGAGACATTTTCTAATTAAATCTTTTTCTAAATTTATAAGCTCCACCGACACCTGCAATAGCACTAATTGCTAAAACTATATATACTCCTATATTATCAGATGTACCTGGATTTTTTATATCTTGTTCATCTACTTTTACAAATTTAGCATATACTGTCATACTTTTTGAAATTGGATTAGTAGTATAGAACAAATTTTCATATGTATCTTCTAAATACCAACCACTAAAAGCATAACCTTCTTTAGTAACTGTTGGAATCTCTTTAGGATCTAATACTGCTCCTGCATCAACTCCTACTGATGTACTTTTGCCATCATAAACAAATGTTACATAATATCTTGATGAAGATGTGGAATTTTTAATAAATTTAGCATAAACAGTTTTATTTGCAGTGATATTTGAAGCAGTATCAAATAAATTTTCATAAGTTTGTTCTTCATACCAACCAACAAATGTATAACCACCTTTAGTAGGTTTTGGAATATCATCGGCAGTCAATTTTCCACCCTTAGTAACTCCTACTACTACTATATGTTCACCATCTATAACAAAATCAACATACCATTTTTCAGAATTTAAATAACTAGCATTAACAGGCTTATTAAAGTTTCCTTTTTCAATAGTAATATCATTTTCCTCTTCTTTTAAAGATACAACCGGATCTGATGATGTAGTATCAAAATCTCCACCTTTAATTGTAACATCAGCTTTACCACTATAACCACTAGAGTTATTATCAACTACAACTGCAGTTCCAGAAGGCACTGTAACAGGACTTCCTTCTACATCTTTTGCATCACCTACTACAACATTTCCCTCAGTTCCAGTAGCAGTTATTTTACCATCATTAATTTCAATTGTTCCTTGACGAGCAACAATACCAATTTTTCCCGTAATATTACCATCATTAACAGTCAACCTACCTGTTTGAGGTTGATATATCGCTGCAGTATCATCACTTGTTATCTTCCCATCATTAATAGTTATTTCTGAATCAGTAGTTTTACTACCATTACCAGATATTGCAAAAGATTTTCCTACAATATTACCACCATCAACAATAAGTTTAGGTGCATTTCCCCAAAGAACAACACCATAATAACCAGTAATATTTGTATTATCTTTCACTGTAAGAGTTGCTCCATCATCAACAACTATACTAAACTCACTATCTTGAGTACTAGTATAAGTACCACCATCTAAAGTTACCTTAGTAGTAGAGCCACTCACATAAATAGATCTTCCAGCAGAGTGCTTTACTTCACCAGTACCCTTAGTATCTTTAAAAGTTACATCGCCACTAGTAACTTCAAATACAGTATTTCCCCCAGTTCTTTCAATTTTAAAACCATTAAGATCAATTATAATAGGTTTACTAACATTAATAGTTATCAAATCACTAGTTGTAAAACTTCCAGTTATTTCAATGGTACCTCCATCTGCACTATTTAAAGCACTAATTGCTGAATCAAGTGAACTTTTATCATATGCAGTTTGATCTGCTGCATAAACTCTTGGAATAACAACCACACTCATAACCAATACTATTATCAAAAATAATAATTTTTTCATTTTCTCACCTCATCTGTTTTTTTCAGAATTTTTCCTTTCTTAATAAGATTATACCCCCCCCCCGACCAAAAAATCAACCTTTACATTTATTGTTTACAATATATATACAGTAATTTACCATTTAAAAAGAAGCAAGTATATCACTCACTTCTTATTAAATTATTAACTTAAATATTAATTAATTCATAATCTCTAGTTCCAATACCTAAACTTTCAGCATAAACCGTTATATGTCGCCCATTTTGTCTTTCTACTCTCTCTACAAAATGATCTCTACCCTTATCACTAGAATTATAAATTAAATCTAAGCAAGCTTCATCTAAAGCAACAGGATCTAAACTAGCTAAAATACCTATATCAGCCATACAAGGTTCTTCAGGATTACTATCACAATCACAATCAACAGAAAGATTATTCATTACATTAATATAAACAATTTTATTATCCATATAATCCATTACAGCCTCATCTGCTTCCGCCATAGACTCTAAAAAAGCATCTTGTTCAGGTAAATTACTCCATAACTCATCCGGTACATTAGTCTTTCCTGCTGTATGTATCCAAGTCTTTCCAGCACTTGAAGCAACCCCAATACTCATATTTTTTAGTGCTCCTCCAAATCCACCCATCGCATGTCCCTTAAAATGTGATAACATAATCATAGAATCATAATTAGCTAAATTTTTTCCTACTAAATTAACTTTTAAATGTTTACCTTTATTAACAGGAATCTCCATACTTCCTTCTCTATCCATAATATCAACATCCGCGATATCATAAAAACCATGAGCTTTAATTGTTTTTTCATGTTCTTCTGTTGTATTTCTCTTACCAGCATATGCTGTATTACATTCTACAATTGTTCCTCCTACTTTATTTACCAAATCTTTAATAAGTTCTGGTTTTAAATAATTATGGCCTCCCATTTCTCCAGTAGAAATTTTAACTGCAATTTTACCCTCTAAAGGTTTATTTAAAACTTCATACATTTTTACTAGACTTTCACTAGTTATGTTTTTAGTAAAATAAACTTTACTTTTTTCCATTTTAACTTTCCTTTCTTATATATTTTTACTCCCTTTTTATTTCTTTATTATAACAAAAAATATGAATTAAGTCAGCTAATTACTATCTTCTTTTATGACGTTTTTTAGATTTATTAATAAGTAATAAGAAACATAAAACTAAAAATAAACCAAAAATTATAAATGGAATATATATCTGATAATTAAATTTTGTTATATTTGTATCATTTATAACTGGAAGTATAGTTTCATTAGAAACTTCTTCTTGATAATTATCAATTATAGGTTTTGGAATAGTATAATTATTATCTAAAAAATTAATTAAATTAAGACTATCTATAACATTATCTCCCGTATTTAAAGGAGCATTCAAAGTTATTACTACCATTTCATGATTTTCAAAATCAATTAATGAAGATAAACAAAGTCCAGCCCTATCCGTTGTTCCTGTTTTACTACCTAAAATGCGACTAGTATCAAGATTAAATTTTTCTTCATAAAGATTTAAAGTAGAATTTACTACTAATCCATTAGTTAAAGTATAAGTTTTAGTAGTATAAACATTTTTAAAAATTGGATTTTCTAATGCATAATCTAAAAGTAAAGCAATATCTTGAGCAGTACTATAATGATTATCCGCATCTAAACCCGTTATATTTACAAAATTAGAATTATTCATTCCTATATTTTTAGCAAGATTATTCATATCTCTAACAAAAGAAGTAATATCTCCACTTAAAGCCATCGCTAAAACTTGAGCAGCATCAGCCCCACTAGGAAGAATTGTTGCATATAATAAGTCTTGATAAGTTACTATATCTCCTACTTTTAATCCTGCTCGCGAAGCATTCCAATAAATACCATCTAACATATTAGAAGTAATTACTACAGATTCGTTTAAATCTGAAATTTTTTCAATTGCCGTGATTGTCGTTAAAATTTTAGTTAAAGAAGCAACAGAAGTTTCTTCATAAGCTTGTTTTTCATATATTACTTCATCACTAGTTAAATCATAAATAATTGCATGTAAAGAATTTATTTCTGGAAATACTAAAGTAGATGCATAAACATTTAAAGGCCAAAAAATAAATAATAAAACTATTACTTTACGCATTTAATACCACCTACTATTATAATTATATCAAAAAATAAAACTAATTAAAAGAAAAACTACAAGTAATAATCTGTAGTTTAACTTAAATCTTAAAATCATCTATAAAGTCTGCCATAGTCATTGGCTTTACTTCTTTTTTTATATCTTCTTCATTTTCCTTCTTATCTTCTTCACTTATAACTTTTTCTTTTAAAGCTACTTTAGCCGCTGTATCAAGTTTATATTTACTAATACTTGAACCTGTAGATGCTAAATCCATAATAGCAATATCACTATTTTTTAAAATATTAATTTCACTATCAGCTTTAGTTAAAATTAAATCTCTGGCACTAGTTCCTAAAACTACTAATATTTTATATATAACAGTCTTAGTTTTCTTCATTATTAAATTACCTTTTTTCGCTCTACTATGCTTTTCTAAATCACTTAATTTAACTCTTTTAGCGGTCTTATTATCTGTAAAAATAGTCAAATATTCTAATTCATCATTATAACTTATCATACTCTTTACTATATCTTCTTTTAAATTAATCCCTTTAACCCCACTTGCTTTAGCTCCAATAACTGGTATTTCTTCACTCTTATAATTTAAATAATAACCATTTTCTGTAACTAAAACCACATTACCTTTATCTTTATTAACACATACAAGTTCATCATTATCTTTAAGCCTCATAGCCACGATTGGTTTATTACATCTTTGAACTTCATAATCTTTCATTAAAGTTCTTTTAACCATTCCCATTTTT
The DNA here is from genome assembly GCA_947628905.1 of uncultured Bacilli bacterium. Lineage (GTDB taxonomy): Bacteria > Bacillota_I > Bacilli_A > RF39 > UBA660 > Caccenecus. The sequence continues at coordinate 11,593 of CANRBQ010000006.1, read as the reverse complement.
GTTGTTAATATTAATGTATCATTTTTATTATATATAAATGCTCCAATAATTCTTTCTTCATTATTAAGCATAATTATATTATTAACATGTTTACCTAAATCTTTCCATTTAATTTCTGGTATTTTATAAACTGGAATAAACAAATAATTACCAAAATTAGTAAATAACATCAAAGTATCAAGTGTTGTACATTCATATAAACTAGTAACAAAATCTCCCGGTTTTAATGTTGTATCTTCACTACTAGCCGCATAACTTTTACTACTTACTCTTTTTACATAACCTTCATTTGTTATTACTACTACTACATTTTCTTTTGGTATCATTTCTTTAATATCTAATTTTATTTCTTGTACTACTTCTTCAATCTTTGTAAGTCTTGGAGTTGCATAATCTTTCTTAATTATTTTAAGTTCTTTTTTCATTACATATTTTAAAGCTTCTTCATCACTTAAAATTGCTTTTAATCCCTCAATTAATTTTTGAAGTTTAGCCATTTCTTCTTCTAATTCTATTACATCTGTATTTGTTAAACGATATAATTGTAACATTACTATAGCTTTAGCCTGTTCTAAAGTAAAATCAAATTCTTTAACTAAATTAAGTTCTGCATCACTCTTATTTTTACTAGCTCTAATAACTTTAATAACTTGATCCAAAATACTAAGACATTTAATTAATCCCTCGACAATATGTTTTCTTTTTTCATAAGTAGCTAAATCAAATTTTGATCTTTCTGTTATAACTTCTCTTTGATGAGCAATATAAGCATCTAATATTTCTAATATTCCTAATGTTTTAGGTACTCGGTTAACAATCGCGACCATATTATAATTATAAGATATTTGTAAATCTGTATTTTTAAATAAATAATTTAAAATTAAATCTGGATTAGCCCCTGTCTTTAAATCAATAACTATTCTAAGCCCTTCTCGATCTGATTCATCACGAACTTCTGCCATACCATCAATTTTTTTATCTATTCTAATTCCATCTATTCTATTTACAAGTAAAGCTTTATTAACATCAAAAGGAATCTCTGAAATTACTATTTTAGTTTTACCCTTTTCTTTTACTATTTCATATTTTGACTTAACAATTACTCTTCCTTTACCAGTTTTAAAAGCTTCTCTAATTCCCTCAATTCCACAGGCAATCCCTCCTGTTGGAAAATCTGGACCTTTAACTATTTCTAAAATTGTATCTAACTTACAATTAGGAGAATCTATTCTTTTAATTGTTGCATCAATTATTTCTCCCAAATTATGAGGAGGAATATTAGTTGCATACCCAGCACTTATTCCCATTGTTCCATTTACTAAAAGATTAGGAAACTTAGCAGGTAAAACAGTTGGTTCTAATAATCTATCATCAAAATTTGGTGCAAACTTTACTGTATTTTTTTCTAAATCACCTAAAAGTTCATTACTAATTTTAGATAAACGTGCTTCAGTATAACGATAAGCAGCCGCTGGATCTCCATCCATTGAACCATTGTTACCCTTCATATCTACTAATATCGCATTTTGTTTCCACCACTGACTCATTCTAACCATAGCATCATAAACGGAAGAATCTCCATGCGGATGATATTTACCTAAAACATCACCAACAGTCGCCGCACTTTTAACATACTTTTTATCATAAGTATTTCCTGCTTTATACATTGCAAAAAGTATTCTTCTTTGAACTGGTTTTAAACCATCTCTTACATCAGGAATTGCTCTATCTTGAATTATTTCTTTAGCATAAGAACCAAATCTTAATCCCATAATCTCTTCTAAAGCATAATCTTCAATTCTTTTTAATACATTATCTTGCATAAGCATCACCTTAAACTATTTTAACATAAAAAAAGAACTAAAGAAATAGTCTTTACACTTTTTAACGTCCTTTAATTCTTTAAAATTCGTAAAGTATTTAATATTGTAATTAATGTTACACCTGTATCAGCAAAAACTGCCATAGCCATAGATGTGAGACCCAAAGTAGCTAAAACTAAAATACTTATCTTTACCCCTATCGCAAACAATAAATTCATTTTAATAATATTTTTAGTTTTATAAGCTATATTAAGAACTTTAATAATCCCCTCTAAATTATCATTCATTAAAACAATATCACTTGCATTTATAGCACTATTAGTTCCAATTTCTCCCATAGATATACCTACATTAGCTAAAGCTAAAGAAGGAGTATCATTTATTCCATCTCCCACAAATATCACTTTATGTTCTTCTTTTAATTTTTGAAGTTCCTGATATTTATCTTCTGGTAATAAACTAGACTTATATTGATCTATCTTTAAATCCATTGCAATCATTTTAGCAAATGATTCATTATCTCCCGTAAGCATAATTGTCTTTAAATTATATTCTTTTAATTTACTAATAACTTTTTTAGCATTACTTTTAATATTATAATTAAATATTAACCCCGCGATAACTTCTTCATTAATACTTAAAAATACATTACCCTTTTCTTTAGTATTAACAAACTTATTAGAGCCTACTTTAATATTATATTTTCCCACTTTATAACTAATACCTAAGCCAACTTCTTCTTTAAAATCTTTAACTCTTCCTAAATCAATATCCCCATTATATAAATTTAAAAGAACTTTCCCAATTGGATGATTACTAAAACTCTCTCCCAAAGAAATTAATTCTAATACTTTTTCTTGTGAATAATCTTTATTATATATATTAATTTTATCTAACTTAAAAGAACCAGTTGTAAGTGTTCCTGTTTTATCAAAAACAATTGTATCACATTTAGTTAAAGCATCTAAAAAATTACTTCCTTTTACTAATACTTTAGCTTTAGAACTAGCTCCAATACCCGCAAAATAACTAAGAGGAACAGATATCGCTATTGCACATGGACAAGATATAACTAAAAATGTTAAAGCCCGATATAAACCATCATGGAAAGGAACTTTAAATATTAAAGGTAAACTTATTCCAATAATTATTGCAATAACTAAAACTAAAGGTGTATATATTTGAGCTATTTTAGAAACCATAGTTTCTGTTTTTGCTTTATTATTTGTTGCATTTAAAGTTAATTCAAATATTTTATAAGCTGTACTATTATAATAATCATGAGTTACTTTAATTTCTATTACTTCTCCCATGTTAATTGAACCTGATAAAACTTTATCTTGAAAACCTACTTTATTTAAAATTGATTCTCCTGTTAATTTAGAAGTATCCAAAGTTGTTTCTCCCTTAATAATTACTCCATCTACAGGTATTGCTTCTCCTTTTTTAACCACGATAACATCATGAACTTTCAATTCTTCTGCTTTAACATCAGTAATAGTTTTACCATATTTTTTATGAGCATATTCTAACTTTAAATCTAATAAATCTGTAATAGCTCTTCTACTTTTACCAACCGCTTTATCCTCCAATATTTTCCCTATTACATATAATAAGACAACCATCAAACCTTCATGATGTTCTCCCAAAAGATAAGCTCCTATCGCTGATATTGTAATAAGCATATTTTCATCTATATTATGACTTTTAATTATCTTAGTTATAGCTTTAATAATTGTTTTATAAAGAAGTAATCCATAAGCTAATATTAATAATATTTCTTTTATAATGCCCGCTTTAAATAAAAAACTTAACCCCAAACAAATAAGAGCTAAAATAAGTCTTACTATTTCATAATCTTTTTTATTATTTTCTTCTTTATTTTCTAATACTATTACACCCGGCTCAGTATTTTTAATAATCTCTCTAATCTCTTTAAAAGGATTATCAATATCTGTTTTAAAACTAAGGGTTAAAGTATTAAAATTAACTACAACATTTTTATAATTATTATTACTACTAATTGCATCTTCTATTTTTTTAGCACAATTAGCACAATCAAGCTTATTTAAATAATATTTATAACTCTTCAATATGTTCACATCCTATCTCAAATAATTTTATTACATGTTCATCTTGTAAACTATAATAGACTATTTTCCCCATCTTTTTACTCTTAACTAATTTAGCTTGTTTTAATATCCTAAGTTGATGAGATATTGCCGAAGGTGTACTATTCGTAATAAATGCTAAATCATTAACGCATAATTCACTTAATTTTAAAGCATATATTATCTTTATTCTTGTACTATCTCCCAATATTTTAAAACATTCGGCTATATCAAATAATATATCATCATCTAACATATCTTTTTTTACTTTTAAAGCTAAATCTTCATTTATACAATTACAATTTAAACAAGTACATTCTTTCATCTAATCCCTCCATATCTGAATAATTGTTCATATATTAAATTATATGCTTACTTGACAACAAAGTCAACAAAAAAGAGCTAACTTGCTCTATAATCATCTTCCATTGTAAATACAATATTTTCTTCTATCCAATCTTTTCTTGGTTCCACTTTATCTCCCATTAAAACTGAAACTCTTTTTTCTGCTAAAGCAGCATCATATATATTTACTCTTATTAAACTACGTGTATCAGGATTCATAGTTGTATCCCAAAGTTCCTCGGCATTCATTTCTCCTAAACCTTTATTTCGCGATATATCTGGTTTTCCCGTATTATCCGCTACAATCTGATATCTTTCTTCATCTGAATAAGCATAAAAATGTTTCTTGCCATACTCAATTTTATATAAAGGTGGCTTAGCAATATAAAGTTTACCAGCCTCAATTAAAGGCCTCATAAATCTATAAAAGAACGTTAAGAGAAGTATCTGTATATGTGAACCATCAACATCAGCATCAGTCATAATTATTACTTTATCATAATTAGAATCTTTAGCCTCAAACTCTGGACCTACACCTGCCCCTATAGTATGAATTATTGTATTAATTTCTTCATTTTTTAAAATATCTGAAACATTAGCTTTCTCAGCATTAATAACTTTACCCCTTAAAGGAAGTATTGCTTGAAAACGTCTATTACGTCCTCCTTTAGCTGATCCTCCAGCCGAATCTCCTTCTACTAAAAATAATTCATTTAATTTAGGATTTTTAGTTGATGCTGGTGCAAACTTACCAGATAAATTTTTTTCTAATTTAGTTTTACCTTTTCCATTACGAGCTTCTTCACGTGCTTTTCTAGCCGCTTCTCTTGCAAGTTTACTTTTACTTGCTTTATTAATAATATTTAAAGCAACTTCTTTATTTTCTTCTAAAAAGAATTTTAAATTTTCATAAGTTATAGCATCTGTAATACTTCTAGCTTCTGGTGTTCCTAATTTTCCTTTAGTTTGGCCTTCAAATTGTAACAAAGCTTCTGGAATCTTTAAATTAATGACAGCACTTAAACCTTCTCTTACATCACTACCCTCAAATGTCGCATCTTTTCCTTTTAAAATATTATTATTCTTTACATAATCATTAAATGCTTTAGTAATACCTGTTTTAAAACCTACTTCATGAGTACCCCCATCAATTGTTTTAACATTATTAACAAATGATAAAATATTCTCATTATACGTATCTGTATATTGCAGTGCTACATCTACTTCAATTCCATTCTTAGAAGCGGAAAAATTAATAACTTTACATAAAGTTTCTTTATCTTCATTCATATATTCTACAAAATTAACTAAACCATTTTCATAATGAAATTTAACTTCCTTATTACTATCTTCATCAATAACTTCAATAGTTACATTAGGAATTAAAAAAGCACTTTCTTGCATTCTTTCTGTAATTGTTGTATAAGAAAATTGACAATTTTTAAATATATCATAATCAGGTAAAAAAGTTACAATTGTTCCTGTTTTATTAGTAGTACCAATCTTTTTTAAAGGACTTTCCACTTCTCCCCCATTACAAAAACGAATATTACTTATTTCCCCATCTCTATATATTATAACATCCATTTTCTTTGATAAAGCATTAACAACTGAACCACCTACACCATGTAGGCCTCCACTTACTTTATAATTACCTTCTTCAAATTTACCACCAGCATGTAATACTGTATAAATAACTTCTGGAGTACTCTTTCCCGATTCATGCATTCCAGTTGGCACTCCTCGACCATTATCAGCGATTGTAATACTTCCATCTTTATGCATTACTATTTTTATATAATTACCATAGCCATTAATTATTTCATCAATTGAATTATCTACAATCTCCCAAACTAGATGATGTAATCCTCTTTTATCTGTTGAACCAATATACATACCTGGTCTTTTTCTTACTGCTTCTAAACCTTCTAATATCTTAATTGATGATGCATCATACTTCTTTTCTTTTGCCATTACTATTCACCCTATCAACCATTATAACAAATAAATTAAAAAATGTAAAACAAGTTAACATTATTTTACAATTGAAAATCTTACAATAATATTATATAATAAGTACGAGGTATGAGAAATGAAAAAAACTTTAATTACAATTTTTTTATGTATATTAGGAACTATGGGAGTTTTAGGTTTAACTATTGGAGGCATGTATATTTTAATGCCTAGTACAAATGCTACATCTACTAAAAACATAACCAATAATACTTCTAATGAAAATATAGATAGTGATTCCCCTACTATGAAACCTGAAAATAATATTTTAGATACTAATAAAACTAATTCTGCAAATAATCATGTTACCGTATATATATTCCGTGGTGAAGGATGTCCTCACTGTACTGCAGCAGAAGCTTATTTTAAAACTATTCTTCCCGAATATGATTATTTAGATGTAAAAATGTATGAAACTTGGAAAAATCCTAACAACAAAAAATTAAAAGAACAAGTTTGTAATGACCTAAACAATGAAGATTGTGTAGGCGTTCCCCTAATAGTAATTGGTGATTATTACCTAGCAGGTTTCTTAGATAGCTTTGATTTAGACATTCGTACTAAAATAACAGAAGCTCATAATAGTAATACTTATACTGACATAGTTTCTAAAACTATAGCAAATAATTCTAACCTAGATATTGTTGAAGAAAATTTAAAATAGCAGTTTTGCTATTTTCTTTTATTTTCACTTATTAATTCTAAATCTACTGTTAATTGTTTAATTCTTTCAATTATTCTTCTAGCTTTAACCCGATCCAGAGATGTTTTAGTATTAGCAAGATGTTCTTCTAACTCTTCAATTGTTAAATTAGATGTAAAAAAAGTTGTTAAATGATTATTCATTCTAGCTTGTAAAATTGTTCCTAAAACTTCATCTCTTCCCCATTCACTTACTTGTTCTGCTCCAATATCATCTATAAGTAAAATAGGTACACTTGCATAACTATTAATTTTTTCACTATAAGTATCCCAATCTTCTTTTAAATCTTTTAAAGCTTCAGGATAATATATAGAAATAGAATCTACTTTTTTATTTATTTTAAGTTCATTTAATAAAGCATTAATTAAATAAGTTTTACCACTGCCAAAAACTCCATGTAAATATAACCCCTTAAAATCTCCAACTACACTAAAATTATCATAAAACTCTTTAATCCATTTAATTAACTTAATTCTCTTTTTATCTGACATATCTATATCTTTAAATCGGGCATTTTGCAGTTCTTTAGTAGAATTATTTCTAAGTTCCATTAATCTATCTTGTTCTTTTTGATATTTACAAGGAACATAAACTAATTCTAAAATATTACCTGTAGCTCTTGGATATAAATAATGCCCTAATACTTTATTTTGACATTCATAAATACCCTTACAATTATGACAATTTTTAAGCTCCATACAAGAATCTAAAAGCATAGTTGTATTTAAACTAGCTGTTTTATTATCTAGCTTTAAATCATTAACTAATTTCTTAAATGTTTCATCTTTTAAAGCTTCTTGATAATTATTTTTTAGTTCATTTTGCATATTTTTTCTATCAAATTTTTTAATACTTTCCATCATCTCACCTAAATTCCTTAAATAATTCTTCTAATTCTTCTGCTTCTTCTGCACTAACTTCTTCTTTTTCTATTTCTTTATCAAACCAAATAGGTACTTTACTTTCTTTAACAGAATTTTTAACATCTTTCTTCCTTGTCATCTTTTTATGTTCTTTTTCCGCAAAATCCATCGCCTCCTGAGCTGTTTTTAAGCCTGCTCTTTTCCATTGTCCCGCGATAGTTTCCACATAACTACTAGTAAGTTTATTATTATTCTTTTTTAATACATAATCAATTAAAACATTAACCACTGCCGGTTGTAATTCTAAATCAATAATTAAAAACTCTAATAACTTTAAATCTCTAGGCGTAGGATTAGATCCCCCATATTTATTCTTTAAAAAATCATAAGGAGAAGTATTTTCAAAAACCGCAATAATTCTTCCTTTTTTAGAATTATCTCCCATTGGCTTTCTCAAATACTCTGGTTGAGTTCTATAAATAAGCGTCGGTAAAGTACCATTATTAAATTGATAATACTTTCTAGCACTTTTTCTTAATGTTTCTTTATCTATTCCTCCTTTATCATTAATACTTACTCTAATTAATTCTATTATCTTTAAAGTATCTAAATTATAAATAAAAGCTATATTAACAATTAATTCTCGCATCTTTTTATTAAATATCTTCTCATTTATAATTCCTTTAGGAATACTACTAATAATTAAATCAAAATCTATATCTGATTTAATATTTAAAGGCAAAGTTTCTCTTTCTCTAGCTTCTACTACTCCCATACTAGTTGATTCAAATGTTTCATTAAGAGTTTTAGTTATTTCTTCATAATCTCTTAGATCTATATTAACTTTTTTATATATTTTTTTAAGTTCATTATATTCTATTTCCCCAATATTGTTATATAAAACAATATTTAAAATCGGATTATTAAAAAACTCTCCTGCACTTAAAGGTGAATAAAGTTCATAAACATAAGAATTAATATCTCCCTCTTTATAATAAGTTTTCATAAGCCCTACTGCCTCTAATGCTTCTCTTGCTAACTTAATTGTTTCTAAATCACATTTAAGTATACTCATTAAATGATGATGATTAAAATCTTTACTCATAAGTTCTAATCTATCTAAATCACTCCATAAAGTTAAATATAAACTAACAGCACTAAACCCAATAATAGGCTCATATAAATTAATTAAATTTTTCTTATCTATTTCTGTTAAGATAGTCTTATTTATAACTACATATTTATCTGCCGGTAATAATGTAATTAACTTCATAAATAATACCTCCTAACTAACACCTATATTATAAAATATATTTCTTCTTACATCAAGTAACATATCTTAATTAACCATTAAATCTTCACTTAATAATTCTTCCTTCATTTTATCAATATCCATAAAAAATAAATTAATTCCCTTTCTCTTTAATATTAATAATTTTTTAAAATTAATATTTCTGTTTCTAAACTTTCTATAACTTTTATAGGACATCCATTTATCATATGTACATGATCAATATATTTTTCTAAAGTTGGAAAAGCATTTTGTATTAAAATAGCATGCTTTTTACCAAATATTTCTCTAATTAGTATTGAATTACAAACTCCATACTTTTTTATTTTATTTCTAATAATTCTATCATATTTTAATATTTTAGAACTTATAGGAATAAACCATAAAATATCTCCCTCTTTAATAGCAAAATAAGTAGGTCTAGTTCCTCCATTTTCATGATTTTTCATTAATTTCTTACTACTAAACACTTTAAAAAATTCTTCTTTTATATGATATAAATATCCTGGTTCTATTTTCATAACCATCACCCTCCTTTAAAATAACCATAAAAAAAAGAAAAACTCAAAAAGTCTTTCTTTTCTACTATCGGGATAATTTATTACTCGCGCCACCCGAGAGCGAGAAAAACATAAATCTTTTATGCATTTATAATATACTATATTTTTATATCTTTGTCAAATCCAAAATCATTTATGATACTACATAATTTAAAACATTATTTCTTTTTCAATATAATCTTTTAATTCTTCCATTTTTAATGTTACTTGTTCCATTGTATCTCTATTTCTTAAAGTTACTGTTCCATTATTAATAGTCTCATCATCAACCGTTAAACATATTGGTGTTCCAACAGCATCACTTCTTCTATACCTTTTACCAATTGAACCAGCTGTATCAATACTACACATAAAATATTTAGATAATTCACCATATATATCCATTGCTTTATCTCCATGAACTTTCTTTATTAATGGTAAAATAGTTACTTTAATTGGGGCTAAAGCCGGATGTATCTTAAGAACTTGTCTTTCATCCCCATTCTCTAAAGTTTCTATCTTATAACTATCTGCTAAAACTGCATATAATAATCTATCTAATCCTACACTAGGTTCAATAACAAAAGGTAAATATTTTTCATTAGTATCAGGATCTAAATATCTAAGATCTGTTTTAGAATGTTCTGTATGTACAGTTAAATCATAATCAGTACGATCCGCTATACCCCAAAGTTCACCCCAACCCATTGGGAATTTATATTCTATATCTGTAGTTGCTTTACTATAAAAAGATAATTCTTCTTTTGCATGATCTCTATATCTTAAATTATCCTTATCAATTCCTAAAGATTTTAAAAAATCTAAACAAAAACTTTTCCAATAACCAAACCATTCTAAATCATCATTTGGTTTACAAAAAAATTCTAATTCCATTTGTTCAAATTCTCTAGTTCTAAAAATAAAGTTTCCTGGAGTTATTTCATTTCTAAAACTTTTACCAGTCTGACATATACCAAAAGGCACTTTAAGTCTCATACTTCTTTGAACATTTAAAAAATTAACAAATATTCCTTGAGCAGTTTCTCCTCTTAAGTATACTTTAGACTTAGCTTCTTCCGTAACTCCCATATGAGTTTCAAACAATAAATTAAACTTTCTTATTGGAGTAAAATCTTTCTTACCACATTTAGGACAACTAATTCCATTATCTTTAATATAATTTTCTAGTTCTTCATTACTCCATCCATCTCCAGTTTGAGTACCATTAGAATGTTCTTCAACAAGTTTATCTGCTCTAAAACGTGCTTTACAAGCTTTACAATCTACTAAAGGATCATTAAAATTTGTTACATGTCCACTTGCTACCCACACTTCAGGATTCATTAAAATTGCACTATCAAGCCCATAATTATATGGATTTTCTTGTACAAATTTTTTCCACCAAGCTCTTCTTAAATTTTCTTTTAATTCTCTTCCTAAAGGGCCATAATCCCAAGTATTTGCTAAACCTCCATATATTTCACTTCCTTGAAATATAAAACCATATTGTTTACAATAATTAACTAATTCTTCTTGTGTTAACTCTTTCATTAATATCTCCTCCATAAAAAAACTCTAAAAGAATTCATAGGGACGCATTCTGCGCGGTTCCACCCTACTTATTTCCTTTAGAGAAATCACCTTAATTTTTTATATAGCTCCGGATTTGCCATTTCCTTCATCGCTTGTATGTATTCATTATATGATAAAAATTAATATTTAGCAAGTAAAAATTAACAGAACAACCAAAAAAGCGAGGAGAACCCCGCATGGAATTTAATCTTGCCCAAGAATAATAAGTTAGAGCAACTTAGGCAAGTATTTTATTATTTATATTTTTAAGATATTTCTTACCTATGGACAGTTTTTAAAAATTAACTTTAAAAAAAGAATACTCTTTGCTTT